>JACQMB010000123.1 GCA_016203765.1 Deltaproteobacteria bacterium | reverse complement strand
GGGGGAGACCACCTGTCCCTACTGCGGCGCCATTCTGGAAGACAGCGATGACCTGGATGATCTTGGGGAGGAGGAAGAGGGTTAATATTTTAGCCGCCGTGGTGAAATTGGCATACACGCTAGCTTCAGGAGCTAGTGGGGGCAACCCCTTGGAGGTTCAAGTCCTCTCGGCGGCACCAAGACTAAAAATAGTAAAAAACCAGACGGAGGAAAATTTTATTTTTATTCAATGGAGATAATCCCCTTCTTAGGATGCACGCACCAATCGAATTGTTCCAAAAAAGACATGCCAATCAGTCCTTCAACCCCCTCATCCAGCAGATCATGGCAGGCAACCTCTAAACGGCGATTTAGTCGGTATGAGAAATCTGCCATAGGAGGGGAAGTTCCGGATTTTTGACTAACTCGCCTGTGTATCGGATGGCCATGTCGCCGTATTGCGGAAGTAATTGACCTACCGTTTCATGGAAAGTTTTGCGATCCGGTCCGTGGGCAACAACAATTCCTTCAATTTCCACCGGATCCCTTTGCTCATAATCAATGAGGGCAACCCATTCATCCGGATAGGTTTTAATCATCTCCTTCCAATTCATTTTTTGGTTCATGCTACTTCCTTTCGGGCGGTATTAAACCATATCACCCCATTGAAAGCAAGTTGATCTCAATTTTTTTAAACCACCAGTTTTGGGGAAGGCCGTTTAAAAAAAGGGGCCGAAGCATCGGCCCCCTTTTGAACTCTGTCTTGATCCGTTCGTTCCTTAATTAAAATCAGGCTCCAGCATTGTCCTGATCAGGGCGCGCTTTTGGGCGTCGGTGATCGCCGTTGTTCCGTTCTGCGTGCCGCCGATGTTGGCCAGCAATCCCTCCAGGCGCTGGCCCATCAATGTCTTGGCGTTCTTTTCCTGCTCGCGCGTCACCTGACCGCCGCCGGAAAAGGTCGAGAAAAAGGTAAACTGGATAATTTGAACGTCTTCCCGGAGCCCTTCTCGGGCGTCCAGTGTCGCCTGGCCGCTGTTAAAAGTGGTTCGTGAATTCAACCATTGCATCATGGAAGGGATGGCCAAGGTATCCCGCGTATAACTCAACGAGCCCCCCGCGTTCAGGATGGTGGCCAACCAGTCATGTTGCACCAGCTGGGGGATGGGCCAGTTGACCGTGCTGCCATTGATATCCCGCCAACTCCCGAAACTATTCAAGGAGCTATCGTTCACATCGATCCCGAGGGCCGCGGCGAACCGGGTCTTGACATCCGAGATCTCGGCCGACGTGGTACGGGAATTGCTGATGTAGCTGTTAAAGCTGGTTTGAAAAAAGGCGTTCATTGCCGTCTGATCGGCCTCGGTCATTGACTGATTTTCAAATTCGTCGTGATAGGCGTCAAAAATATCATTGAGAATGGTCAGAAAGGTGGAGACGCCCGAGTTAAAAAGCACGACCACGGTACCACTGGCCCCTAGGGCGCTGAGGGCGGTCGTATATTCGCGGCGGACCTTGACGCCGGCGATCCGTTGAAAAAAGGCGATGAGGGCCTGATTAACGATGGTATTGGCCGCCGACGAGATATCCAGGCAATCGCTGTTGCCCTCGGTCACCGTGCCGGCCGCCTCAAAGGCCGCCAACATGCAGGCCAGGTCGTTCCGGCCGGCGCTGTTCCAGCCGTCCACAAAGACATCGGCGATGAAACCGCCCGCCTCGCTCATGAGGGTGTCATCGGCGTTGTCGATGGCCCCCTTGAAGTTGGCGGAATAATCCCCCAGATCCTTGGTGCCGGAATCGGAATTGCAAACCAGTTTTTGCCGAAAAGTGCTCATGGCGGAGGCTGAAGCCCCGCAGGTATTGCTCAAATGCTCGATCATACCCCCGCTCCCCAAAATAGCCCCGCGCCCGCACGCCGCGATGGCAGAACGATCGGCGGAGGAAAGTTTGGAAGATCGGAGAAGGAGGAAACCGAAGCTGGCGTAGATCGGATCATCCGTTCCGGCCGCCTCTGCTCCTTCCAAAATGGCCTTGCTTTGAACGTCCGAAAGGCTGTTTACCCCCACCTCGTTCGTATTGCCCGAACAGGGTGCCGGGGCCACGCTCTGACGCACCGTTTCGCCAGCCGCATTTTTAACGGTAATCACCAGAAAGTTGACTCCATCCCCGTCCACGGTGGGAACGTCGCTCGCCGCAAAGGTAAAAGATATTTTCCCGTCGGTATCCGAAGTGACACTTTTGGAAGTGATATCGGTGGTTGTCCCATTCGCATTGACCTTCGCCAAGGTCACCGAAAAAGTACTGTTGGCGTCGAAACTGAAGGCCTTTGCCGACAAAAACAGCAAGGGGATCATGATGAAATATAGAATGTGACGCATAGTATCCTCCCTTTTGCTAATTAATTATCGTCCGCTCCCTGAGACACCGTTTCCGGAGGTGCTGGTTGACCCGCCGGAATCGCCGCAGGCCGGCAGATGGAGCCCCAAAAAGGAGACGATCAGCAATAATTTACACAGTATTTTGATCTTTTTGCTCATGTTGACTCCCTCCTTAACGTCCCTTTGTTGCAAACCACGTGCCAAAATTTGGAAAAAATCCAGGGAGAAATTTTGTTTTAAAAAACAGCGGGTTATTGATTCCCGTTTTTTGGTCGGGACGTATAATTGACACTGGGGCGGGTATCGATTAACCCTTCAGCGTCATGAAATTGACGCTTTTGCTTTTGATCCAATTCGTCTGGGCCTCTTCGTATGTCTCCCAAAAAATGGCGCTGGCCGAGATGACCCCCGGCCTGATTTTGATC
>JACQMB010000120.1 GCA_016203765.1 Deltaproteobacteria bacterium | reverse complement strand
GATAAGCCCCGGCGGTCAAAACAATCCCCTCCCCGCTGACAATAAAGGCCCCGTCCATGGCGGCAAACTCGCGGATCGTCTCTTTCATAGAGGGGGCAACGACGTTGCGCTCTTCCTCCTCATAACCCTTGAAGGGATTGATGATCATCTGCTTGGTCAGCGGCAGGACCTTTTCATGATCCCCCACCACAAAGATCGTTCCGACCGGCTTCCCCTCCCGTCCCTTTTCGGCCAATTCAATGCTGAGGTGGAGGACAGTCTGAAAGACCTCCGGCCGGATGTTTTCGGCGATGTTTTTCATTCCCCGGCTCATCACGATTTCGGAATCCTTGGCGGTGTCCAGTATCTGGATTTGGTCCAACACGCCGGTCTCAGCGGAACCGACGGCACAGACCACCTTATCCCCCGGCTGGAGGTAGTCGAGCGAAAGGGCGGTGGTGGTGGCCACCTTGATCACTCCCAGGCGGGTGAGTCGGATCTTGGGGAGCTGGAGGACCGCCTTGCAATGGTTTAACAGACTGGCCTTATCCCCGTTCGGCTCCAGGGTTTTCTTTTTGCTGAGGAGGAAGAGGTCGGCCTTTTTATTCCACCTCCCCTCAAAATTCAAATCTTCCAGGGGATCGGCGTAAATCATCACCGCCTTGGCCTTGACCTTGGCGGCGGTTTGCAGGGCGATTTTGATGAAGTGGGCGTTGGTCGAGTTCACAATTAATAAATAAACAATTTTTGACCCAAAGTCCACAGCCATTATTGCATGATTGATCGCAAACGGGATTTGTGCGAAAAGATTTGGTCATGCGTTACTCGCGGATGCTCATTCCCACCCTGCGGGAGGCCCCCAAGGACGCGGAGGTCGTCAGTCATCAACTGATGCTCCGGGCCGGCTACATCCGCAAACTGGCCGCCGGCGTTTATACCTATCTTCCCCTTTGTTTTCGGGTGTTAAAAAAGATCGAGCGGATCGTGCGCGAGGAGATGACCGCCGCCGGGGCGCAAGAGCTACTGCTCCCGATTGTCATGCCGGCTGAACTCTGGAAGGAAACCGGGCGTTGGGACTATTATGGCAAAGAATTACTGCGGATCAAAGACCGTCACGAGCGCGATTTCTGCTTCGGCCCCACCCATGAGGAGGCGATCACCGATCTGGTGCGGAGCGAACTCCGCTCCTGGCGCGACCTCCCCAAAAACCTCTTTCAGATTCAAACTAAATTCCGGGATGAAATCCGCCCCCGCTTCGGCCTAATGCGGGGCCGGGAGTTTATCATGAAGGATGCCTACAGTTTTGATGTGGATGAGGCCTCTGCCCGCAAAACTTATGCGCGGATGGTCGAAGCCTATGAAAAGATTTTTAGCCGCTGTGGGTTAAAATTCCGGGCGGTGGAGGCGGGGACCGGCACGATCGGGGGGAGTCTCTCCCATGAATTCCAGGTGCTGGCCGATTCAGGGGAGGACGCGATTTTAGCTTGTAATGCCTGCAAGTATGCGGCGAATGTGGAAAAGGCGGAAGTGAAGAAGGGACCAGGGACCAGGGACCAGGGACCAGGGACCCAAAACAAAAAGGAATACCATAAAGTGAAAACGCCGGGGAAAAAAGCGGCGGAGGAGGTGGCCGCGTTTCTAAAGGTGAAAACGGATCAGTTGCTCAAAACTTTGATTTTTGAAACCGACCAGGGTCCGGTGGCCGGGCTGGTGCGGGGGGATCGTTCGTTAAAAGAGGCCAAGTTGAGAGATTTGATCGGCTGTGAATGGATTCGCTTGGCCGAGGAGGAGACGGTTCGAAAAGTCACGAAGGCCCCCAGCGGTTTTGCCGGCCCGGTCGGTTTGAATATTCCCGTTTATGTCGATCAAGAGGTGGCTCTTATGAAAGATTTCGTGGTGGGGGCCAATGAAGGCGATCATCATCTGACCGGCGCCAATCTGGGCGATTTTAACATAACCAAAGCGGGGGATATTCGCGCCGCCGTTGGGGGAGACCTCTGTCCGCGTTGCGAAAAGGGGAAGTTGGAGGAACACCGGGGGATCGAAGTAGGACAGGTCTTTTATCTCGGCACAAAATACAGCGGGGCGATGAAGGCTCAGGTCCTGGACAAAGAAGGCAAACAAACAACGATTGTGATGGGTTGTTACGGGATCGGCATCGGCCGGACGGCGGCGGCGGCCATCGAGCAGAACCATGATGAAAAGGGGATTATCTGGCCCTTGCCGATTGCCCCATTTCAGGTGGAGGTGATCCCCTTGAATCAGGACCAGGCGGTCTTGGAAGCGGCGGAAAAACTTTATGCGGATTTGGGAGAGGCAGGAATCGAGGCCCTTCTGGACGACCGGGATGAAAGGGCGGGGGTCAAATTTTCCGATTTCGAGCTGATCGGCATTCCTTATGCCTTGGTGATCGGCGCCCGCGGGCTTAAAAATAAGGAAGTAGAGCTGAAAGAGCGAAAAACGGGCAAAACGAACAACATTCCATTAAAAGAGGCCATTCCAGCGATTCAGAAGACAATGAGTTCCTAGGGCGTGTCGTCAGTATTTATCTTCACTCGACAATTTGTCATCGAAGGCTTCCGCGCATTGGTCTCGCGGGCACAGGTCCGCGGTGGGGCGATCCCCACCGCGGCCTTCTCGCTCGTCCCGCCCAGTGATTGGATCCCTCAACCGGTTGGGCGGGACTCCGCGAGGTCCCGCGAGACCAACGCGCTCACGCCTTCGACGACAGATACCTCTCGCTCATATTCTTTTTCCACTTGTAAGCGAGAGGGGGTTGCCGTTGAAAGATCGGAAATAGGAGGGGCGAGAAG
>JACQMB010000127.1 GCA_016203765.1 Deltaproteobacteria bacterium | reverse complement strand
TAGCCGCTTTTTGCTCTAAAAACGGGCTGTGGAAGTTTTGTTGAAAATAGCGGGGACTGGGGAGAATGGCGGCCAGTTTTGCGGCCTGGGCGGGACTCAACTGGCTCGCCGCAACGCCGAAATAGTGGAGGGCGGCCGCCTCAATCCCGTAAATTCCCTTGCCCCACTCCACCACATTCAAATAAAGTTCCAGGATCCTTTGTTTGGAAAGATGCCGCTCCAGACGCCAGGCAATCAGAATTTCCCTGATCTTGCGCATCGGATTTTTGGAAGGGTTTAAATAGAGGTTCTTGGCCAACTGTTGGGTGATGGTCGACCCTCCCCATTTCCATTCCTTTTCCTTCCAATTCCGTTTGACCGCCTCCCAAATGGCCCTCAAATCAAAACCGCCGTGTTGAAAAAACCGCGCGTCCTCGGCCAGCACGACCGCCTCTTTTAAATAAGGCGAGATTTGATGGTAGGGGACCCAAATTTGCAAAGGAAGGCCGGGATCGCGAACCATGAAGGCGGTGGTAACCGGATTTTGTTTCTTTAAAGTGCTGACATCCGGAAGGGTCAGTGTAAAATAAAGCAACAATACCGCCGCAACGCCGCCCATTCCCAACCAAAACCGTCTCATCATTGACATAGGATAACAGCTCCCCTATGTCTCAACAAGGTGACAATTAAATCAGACAGATGGATTCGCAAGATGGCCCTCGAACGGGGGATGATTGAGCCGTTTGAGGCGGCGCAGGTGCGCGGCGGCATCTCCTACGGCCTTTCCTCCTACGGCTACGATTTCCGCTTGAGCCGGCATTTTGAGATTTTAAAACCAGGGCCCGGCGACCGGCTGGACCCCAAAAATTTCGGCGCCTTGAATTTTGAAAAGCGCGAGGCCGATTTTGTGGATATCGCGCCGGGGCATTACTGCCTGGGCCGGTCGCACGAATATTTTCGCATCCCCCGGAATGTTTTGACGATTTGCTGCGGCAAATCGACCTATGCCCGCTGCGGGGTCTTCGTGAATGTCACCCCTTTTGAGCCCGAATGGGAGGGGCATGTGACCGTTGCCATTGCCAATCACGCTCCGGCGCCCGCGCGGGTCTATGCCAACGAAGGGATCGCCCAGGTGATCTTCTTGGAAGCTAGTGAAGAATGTGCCGTCTCGTATGCGGACAAAAGGGGGAAATACCAGGCGCAAAAGGAGATAACGGGGGCAAAAATATGAGCTACTACATCGACCGCAAAGAAAGTTTAACGCTATGGGAAAGACTCTACATCCCCGAAGTTGCCCGCGGGTTATGGGTTACACTAGGCCACCTGCTTCACAATCTCTTTCACATCGAGGACCGGATGACGATCGAATATCCGGACAAAAAGAAGACCCTGCCACCCGGTTACCGGGCCGAGCATCGGTTGATGTCGAGGGAAGACGGCCAGATCCGGTGCACCGCCTGCATGCTTTGCCAGACCATTTGTCCGGCCGACTGCATTGAAATCATTGCGGAGGAGTCGCCGGACAAAACCGTTGAAAAACGTCCGAAGGAATTTTTCATCAACGAACTGCGGTGCGTTTTTTGCGGGCTTTGTGTCGAGGCCTGCCCGTGTGACGCGATTCGGATGGACACCGGCAAATACGAAAACTCTTCTTTTACCCGGCGAGAACTGATTTACGATATTCGAAAACTAGCCGGCAATCATCCGGAAGGGGCAAGTCCAATTTCGGCGGCGTTGTATTAGGAATTTATTTTTTTCTTTTCAAAAACTCAAATAAATCGCTTGATCGCAGATCTAAAAATCGGACAATCGAACTTTGATTCAAGGAAGTTTTGACTGCCTTTATCCTAACTTCTTCTCTTTTACTTCGTGAGTCAGGAAGGGACAGTTGGGCTGGTTGCTGTTCTTCCGGGCGGAGAGAGAATTCACCTTTTTTCTCAACGCACACCTCATATGGGGAATCAACGACACATTTTCCCCAAACACCTGAAGAAGAAAAAGTAAAAGCCTGTAATAAATACTCCTTAAGAGAACAATCTTTAAATTCTTGTTTCGTATATTCTACGCAAACCCTTTGCTCTTCGCTAAAGAAGGCTGTTCGTAAGGCACACGCGCCAGGGTAAGCATGTCTGCACAGCCAAGCAACATCTCTCTCATCTTTATAGCAATAATAATCTTCTTTATCCTCCCAATGGGGCCAAGTGAAAACAACGTTGAGGCATTTAGAAGCTTTTGAACCTAGACTGGCTGTTTCTTCTTCAAGATCAACTTGTTTTACTCCATACTCGAATGGATTCGGCGGCATTGGCAAAACCCTTTTGAATTGATGATCATAACAACCTGCAATATCTTGTCTGGCCTGGATGCCAAACAACTCAATTTCTGCGGCTCTTTTAAACCGATCTTCTGTTCTCGCTCTTGGTTCATTTGGAATTGATTCTATTGAAACGGGGTAGGTAAAACTAGACCACTGAAAATTGGCTTGGTTAAGACAGCTAAATTCTGCAACTCGGGTGTTTGTTTTTGAAGTATCTCCCATGCAACCCTTTTATTGATTTAGCGGTTGCAGGCCGTTACCCCAAACCTTTTCGCACATCGCTCTAAGGCTTCGGTGAGTTTCGCTGTGTCTAAGCCCAAATTTCGTTTTGGCCTTAGCGGTGCTTCTACTTCCGTGCGTTTCGGGACTGCCTTTTTTTCATGGCAAGCGTTAGGACACTCTCCATATTTGTCTGCAGACCCCGTCCCCAAAACTTGGATGCATCTACAATCAGACATTTACTTACCCTCCTTTAACTCCCCATCTACTATAGTTATCGTCAAATCGCCAAAAAAGTTGCTTAGATCTTTTATGTTTATAATGCATCGCAACAAGAATGACAAGATAAAAATGCAATAATTACTTGAAATTATTCTATTTTTCGCTATTCTCCCTATAACAAGAATTGTCGTTTCTGAGCCGGGGGTTCTGTAATTAAGACGGATGAAGGATTACTACCAAATTTTAGGGGTTGCGAGGGGCGCTTCTGAAGATGAAATCCGCAAGGCCTACCGCCGTCTGGCCAAAATGTATCATCCGGATGTCAATAAAGACAAAGGGGCGGAGGAAAAATTTAAAGAAATTTCCGGGGCCTACAACGTACTCTCCGATTCCAAAAAGAGAAAAGAGTATGACATGTTCGGGGCAGGGGGTTCATTTGGCGGCGGCCCTTTTGCCGGGGGTCCGTTCGGCGGGGGAACGCGCACCGGTCCCGGGGGCTTTCAGTGGGAATTTCGCTCCGGCCCCGGCGGCGGCAAAGCGGAGGGTTTTGATTTCGAAGGGATGGGAGGCCTCGGCAATCTTTTTGAAGAGCTTTTTCAAATGGGAGGAATGCGGCAGGGCGGCTCCTCACGAAGGGGGCCAACCCATGCCCATACGCGTGAAGAACCAAAGGCAAGAGACATCGAAATCGAAACGGAAATCGATTTTTTGGAAGCGGTCTATGGAACCTCCCGACGCATCCAATCGGCCACGGTCAAAATTCCGGCCGGTGTCGATAACGGTTCCAAGGTGCGCGTGGCCGGAAAGGGGGAAAACGGAGGCGATCTCTACCTGAACATCCGTGTGACCCCCCATCCCATTTTTTGGCGGGAAGGGGCCGATGTCGTCTGCGAAATTCCGATTACCATTTATGAAGCCATTTTGGGGGCGACCATTCCGGTTCCTACTTTGGATGGGACGACCCGGATGAAAGTTCCCAAGGGGACCGCTAGCGGTCAAAAGTTCCGTCTGAAGGGAAAAGGGTGCCCGGATTTGGAAAACAAGGGGACAAAAGGGGATCAATATGTGATCGTCCGGATCGTCCCACCGGAAAAGAGCGATCCCGAACTCGAAAAACTGATCGAAGAATGGGCCGCCAAACATCCGTACAATCCGCGTGAATCATAAATTGACAATCATTTAAGCCTCTTTTATTGCTGAATGCTCATGCCTAGTTCCGTCATCGTTTCTGCCTGCCGCACGCCGGTCGGCTCTTTTTTGGGGGGGTTAGCTTCACAAAAGGCGACCGAGCTTGGCGCCGCCGTGGTTCGTGAAGCGGTTCGGCGTGCCGGCCTCAAACCCGATCAGGTCGAGGAGGTCATCCTGGGCTGTGTTTTGCAAGCGGGCCTGGGGCAGTCACCGGCCCGTCAGGCGGCCCTTGGCGCGGGACTCCCAAACAAAGTAGGCGTTTTAACAGTCAACAAGGTTTGCGCCTCGGGTCTAAAATCGGTCATGCTGGCCGATCAGATGATCCGTTGCGGCGAGGCCGAAGTGATCGTTGCCGGAGGGATGGAATCCATGAGCCAGGCCCCCTATCTTTTGCCCCGGGCCCGGCAGGGCCTGCGCATGGGCAACGCCGAAATGATCGATTCGATGATTTATGACGGCCTCCTCGATATTTATTCGGGAAAGCAGATGGGGCAATGCGCGGAGCTGTGCGCCCGAAAATATAATTTCAGCCGAAAAGAGCAGGATGACTATGCGATCGAAAGTTACAAACGAGCGTTGGCGGCCATCGAAAACAAAAAATTTGTTGCCGAAACGGTCCCGGTCGGCGAATGCAAGCAGGACGAAGAACCTTTCCGCGTCAAATTCGAAAAAATCCCGAATTTAAAACCGGTTTTTGAAAAGAATGGGACGGTGACGGTGGCCAACGCCTCATCCATCAACGATGGGGCGGCGGCTTGTGTAGTTATGTTGGAGGCCAAGTCCAAAGAGTTGGGTTTAAAACCTTTGGCCAAAATCATCGGCCACGGCGGGGCCTCCAAAGAACCGGAGTGGTTTACCACCGCGCCGGTCGATGCCATTCGAAAACTTTTGGATCGTTTAAATTTAAAAACCGGCGACATCGATCTTTGGGAAATCAACGAGGCCTTTGCGGTGGTGATGCTGGCGGCCATTAAAGAACTGAAACTGGATCGCAACCAGGTCAACATCAAGGGGGGGGCGGTGGCCCTTGGCCATCCCATCGGCGCCAGCGGGGCGCGTCTCCTTACGACTTTGCTTTACAGCATGCAGGAGCAGAACGCCAAACGGGGCCTGGTCAGCCTGTGCAACGGCGGAGGAGAAGCCGTTGCCATGCTTGTGGAGAGAACGTGAAAACCGTCGGAGTAATAGGCGCGGGCATCATGGGGAGCGGCATCGCGCAGGTAAGTGCTGCGGCCGGTTTTCAGGTTTGGCTTTATGATATTTCCAAGGAACAATTGCGGAAGGCAAAACCCCTCCCCAACATAAAGACAACCACCGACCTGAACGATTTCAAAAATTGCGATTTTTGCATCGAGGCCGCCGTCGAGAAACCGGAGATAAAATACAAAATTTTTAAGGAGCTCGATGCCCTGGTTAGACCGGATGTGATTTTGGCCTCCAATACCTCCTCCATTCCGATTGCACAGTTGGCCAAACAGACCCGACGCCCCGATAAAGTCATCGGCATGCACTTTATGAATCCGGTCCCTAAAATGCAGTGTGTGGAAGTGATTCGTGCGGAGCGGACTTCTAGGGAAACCCTGGAAAGCACTTTAAGTTTTGCCAAAAAACTTGGGAAAACACCCGTCACCGTCAAAGACGCCCCCGGCTTTGTGGTCAACCGCATTCTGATCCCGATGTTGAACGAGGCGGTCCATGTCCTGGAAGAGGGGCTGGCCAGCAAAGAAGACATTGATTTGGCGATGAAACTTTCCTGCAACCATCCGATGGGCCCCTTGACCCTGGCCGATTTTGTGGGGCTCGACACCTGTCTGTATATTATGGAGGTGATGGGGCGCGAGCCGGCCCCGCTGTTAAAAAAGATGGTTGCGCAAGGCAAACTCGGCCGCAAAAGCGGCGAGGGGTTTTATCAATGGGGTCAAGTCTCAAGTTGACATCATGTCAACTTGAGACTTGACCCCTTCGTGAGAAAGATGAACTTTCAACTCGACCAAGACCACCAAATGATCCGTCAAATGGCGCGGGAGTTTGCGCAAAAGGAGATCGCGCCCCGGGCCGCCGATCTGGACGAGCGATCGCAGTTTCCAAACGAAAACGTCAAAAAAATGGCCGAGCTGGGCTTTCAGGGAATGATGGTCCCGCAGGATTTCGGCGGCGCGGGACTCGACACCCTTTCTTATGTCTTGGTCCTCGAAGAAATTTCCGCGGCCTGTGCTTCTACCGCGGTCACCATGTCGGTTAACAATTCGCTTTTCCTGGGTCCCATTTTCAAACACGGCACCGAGGCCCAAAAGAAAAAATATCTCCCTGACTTTGCCGCCGGCAAAAAACTGGGGGCCTACGCGCTTTCTGAGCCAGGCTCCGGTTCCGATGCCGCGGCCCTCAAAACCACGGCGACCAAAAAAGGAAACAAATATCTCCTCAACGGCGCCAAAAATTTCATCACCAACGGCCCCCACGCCGACGCCATGATTATTTTTGCCACTCTCGACCCGGCCAAAAAACACAAAGGGGTCACGGCCTTTATAGTGGAAAAAGAGTTCAAAGGTTTTTCGGTCGGCAAGATCGAGAAAAAATTGGGGATCCGGGCCTCTTCGACCTCTTCGGTTATCCTGGATAACTGCGAGGTCCCCGAGGCAAACCGGCTTGGCCAAGAGGGGGAGGGGTTTACCATCGCCATGGTCACCCTCGACAGCGGCCGGATCGGGATTGCCACGCAGGCCTTGGGGATCGGCCGGGCCGCCTTGGATTTTGCCGCCAAATACGCCACCGAACGGGAGGCCTTCGGCCAGCCGATCGCCAAATTTCAGTCGATCCAAAACAAACTGGCCGACATGGCAACCCAGATCGATGCCGCCCGCCTTTTAACCTGGCGGGCGGCCGTCCTCAAGGATCAGCGGCAAAATTTTACCAAAGAGGCGGCCATGGCAAAACTCTTTGCTTCCGAGGCGGCGAACTTTGCCGCCAAAGAGGCGGTGCAGATACTTGGCGGCTACGGCTACATCCGCGAATATCCGGTGGAGCGCTATTTTCGCGACGCCAAAATTACGGAGATCTATGAAGGGACGAGCGAAATACAAAGATTGGTGATCGCGCGGGAGGTCCTTAAAGAGATTTCCCAATGAAGCCGTTTTATAAACCACAAGACATCGACGGCCTCGACTACCGCCGGGACCTCAATGACCCTGGCCTGTTTCCCTACACCCGCGGCATTCACGAGACGATGTACCGGGGAAGACTTTGGACCACGCGCCTTTTTTCCGGCTTCGGCTCGCCGGAAGAGACCAACAAACGCTACAAATTTTTACTGGAGCACGGCCAGACCGGCCTGTCGGTCGCCTTCGATTTTCCCACCTTGATGGGCTACGACGCCGATCAAGAACGGGCAGAGGGGGAAGTGGGGAAATGCGGCGTGAACGTTTCCACGCTGGCCGACATGGAGACCCTGTTCAGCGGCATCCCTTTGGACAAGGTTACCACCTCGATGACGATCAACGGGCCCGCCGCCGTTTTGCTCGCCATGTATCTGGTGGTGGCCGAAAAACAGGGGGTTGCCTGGACCAAAGTCGGCGGCACCGTTCAAAACGACGTTTTAAAAGAATTCATCGCGCAAAATTCCTACGCCTTTCCCCCCGACCCCTCGATGCGGGTAGTCGTCGACATGATCGAATTCTGCACCCGGGAAGTTCCGCAATTCAATCCCGTCTCGATTTCCGGCTATCACATCCGCGAGGCCGGCTCCACCGCCGCGCAGGAGTTGTCCTTCACCCTGGCCGACGGTTTTGCCTACGTGGAGGCTTGCATGGCAAGGGGGCTGAAGGTGGATGACTTCGCGCCGCGCCTCTCTTTTTTTTTCGACGCCCACAACGACTTCTTTGAGGAAATCGCCAAGTTTCGCGCGGCCCGCCGGATCTGGGCCCAAACGATGAAGGAAAAATACGCCGTGAAAAACGAACGCTCGCTGAAAATGCGGTTTCACACCCAAACTGCCGGCTGTTCGCTCACCGCCCAACAGCCCTATAACAATGTTGTCCGGACCGCGATCCAGGCCCTCGCGGCGGTCTTGGGCGGGACCCAGTCGCTTCACACCAACGCCTGGGATGAAACCTTGGCCTTGCCGACCGAACTGGCGGCGATGACCGCCCTCCGCACCCAGCAGATTATCGCTCACGAATCAGCGGTGACCCAAACCATTGACCCCCTGGCCGGTTCTTATTTTATCGAAGCCTTAACGAATCGGCTTGAAAAAGAGGCGCGGGACTATTTCAAAAAGATCGAGGCGATGGGGGGGATGGTGAATGCCGTCAAGGCCGGTTTTCCCCAGCGGGAGATCGCCGACGCCAGTTATCATTATCAAAAACAGATTGAGCAAAAGGAAACAATCATCGTCGGGTTGAATGAATTCAAGTCGGCCAAGGAGACGCCGATTGAAATTTTAAAAATCCCCGACGACATCCGCGAAGGGCAGGCCAAACGGATTGCGGCGGTTAAAAAGCGGAGAAACGCAAAAAGAGTTGAAGAGACCTTGGGCCTCTTGAAATCCGCCGCCCGCGAGGGCCAAAACATCATGCCGCCGCTCCTTGACTGCGCGCGGGCCTACGCCACGATGGGTGAGATGATGGAGACGTTGAAAGGCGTCTTTGGAGAATACCATGACCCCGGCATCTTTTAAAAAAGTCCGCGTCTTGATCGGCAAACCCGGCCTCGACGGCCATGACCGCGGCGTTAAAGTCATCGCCCGCGCCCTGCGCGACGCCGGCTTTGAAGTCATCTACACCGGCCTGCATCAGACCCCGGAGATGATCGCCAATGCGGCCGTTCAGGAGGATGTCGACGCGATCGGCGTTTCGATTTTATCCGGCGCGCACAATCATTTATTCCAAAGGATTATGGACTTGCTAAAGAGAAAAAAATCGGAGGATATTGTCGTCTTCGGCGGCGGGATTATTCCCGAGGAGGATGTTCCGGGGCTGAAAAAAATTGGGGTGGCAAAAGTTTTTCTCCCCGGCACGGATACCAAGGAGATTGTGGAGTGGCTGAATAAGGAGATAAAGAAATGAGACCGGTCTATTGTATTTCAGGCGGCGTTTCCAAATTCGCCAAGGCGAGGTCCGACAAAACCTTTCAGGCCTTGGTCAAAGAGGCGGTCGATTACGCCGCGGCCGATCTTGGGCTGGATTACACAAAATTTATCGAGCTGGTCGACGGCTCCGTCGCCTCCTATTTTTCCGACCACTTCCAACGCCAGCTGATGTCAGGAATCATGGCGCAGGATTATCTGGGCCTTTGTCCCAAACCCTCCCACCGGGTGGAGGGGGGCGGGGCGACGGGGGGCTTATGTTTTCAGGAAGGGTGGAAGAACGTCGCCTCCGGCCACATGGATATCTGCCTCGTCTACGGTTTTGAAACGATGAGCCATGTGGAGACCTGGAAGGGGAACGAGTTTATCGCCCTGGCCAGCGACGTCAGCTTCGACTATCCGGTCGGCGGTTTTTATACCGGCTATTACGCCATGATGGTGGTTCGGCACATGAAGGAGTTTGGAACAACGCCCGAACAGTTGGCGCACGTTTCGGTGAAAAATTATCGGAACGCCTATCACAATCCCTACGCCCAGAAGAAAGAAAAACTGACGATTGAGGATGTGCGTAATGCTCCGATGATCGCCTGGCCCCTCACCCGCTACGATGTCTGCGTGATGAGCGACGGGGCGGCCTGCGCCCTGCTTTGCTCGGAAGCGGGCTTGAAGAAACTGGAAAAGGCCGCCGGTAAATCATTAAAACCGGTCCGGGTGACCGGGATCGGACGCGGCACCGACGCCATGCGCATGGCCGACCGGCCCCACAAAAAAGTCCCGCTCCTGCCGCACGAACACGAATCCGATTACAAAGATCTGAAATATCCGGGCGTTCATTCGTTCCGGGCCGGGCGGTCCGCCGCCATTCAGGCCTATCAACAGGCGGGCATTAAAAACCCGATCGAAGAGTTCGACTTTATCGAACTGCACGACGCCTATACCTCCTCCGAAATTCAGACCTATGAAGATTTGGGACTCTGCCGCTACGGCGAGGGGGGGAAGCTGGCCACTTCAGGTAAAACTTTCATGCCGAGCGTTAACTATGGATTAAACCTGGAAGAAAAACCGGTTTGCCCGGTCAATCCCTCCGGCGGCTTGATCGCCTGCGGGCACCCGGTGGGGGCCACCGGCCTGATGCAGGCCTGCTTTGCGTTATGGCAGTTGCAGGGGACGATTCGCCAGCACTTTAAAGACCCGGCCCTGCAGGTCGCCAACGCCAAACGGGGTTTGATTCATTCGCACGCGGGGACGGGGACGTATGTCACCGTATCGATTATGGAGGCCGCATGAGCAAGAAAATAAAAGCGCGCGTCGAGGAAACCCGGGAAGGCACTGTTCTTTATAATGTCCCATTTCCCAAGGATCTCAAAAATCTCAAAGATTTGACCCCGATTATCATCAAACAGCCCTACGCCATCGATTACATCCATAGTTACGGCCAGGACTCTCCTTTTTTCGCCGGGCTGGCCAACAAAAGACTCTTGGGGACGAAGTGCCAAAAATGCGGGACCGTTTTTGCCACGCCGAGGCTGGCCTGCATGGAGTGCGGGGCCGATACCGATTGGGTGGAACTCCCGCAGGAGGGACGCATCCATTCTTTTACGGTTTGCCACTTCGGCGCCGAGGCCTTTTTGCACGAAACCCCCTATATTTTGGGGCTGATTGAGTTGGAAGGGGCCCATACCCTCTTTTTAACCCGGATTTTGGGCCTTGACCCCGATGCCGCCACCCTCGACTGGGTCGGCCTCAAGGTGAAAGCCCGCTTCGTCAGAAAATCCCAATTCAAACCGACCGACGTCTATTTCGTGCCGGCCTCCCTTTAGGCCACGAAGAAGCGGATACCTCGTGTTGGAGGAAGATCCTTTCCTTTTTGACCCCCCACGCAACTTTTTCCGAAATCTGCCGATAACTATAGTGAGGGGTTGAGAATGTTCATTGCGAGGAGCCCCGCCAGGCGGGGCGACGAAGCAATCCCGATGGGAGTTGAGGTAAAAATGGCTGTATTTGCCAAAAAAATTAAAAAAATTATTGTTGGGGAAAAACCCAATAAATTCAAATGGATCCATCGGCCAAAGGCCTCGGGATTGCGTGAAAAACGAAAAAAAATTCGTTTTTCACGCAACTTTTTCAGGAATCTGCCGATAACTATAGCGAGGGGGAAGAATTTGTGAGGGGGAGTCAAAAAAGGAGTCGAACATGAAATCGGGCGGAGGCATTAAGGCCGTAACAGATAAATACTGCAGCGATCTTCGAGACACACGCAAAGAGCGTTGCGAAGAAACCTACGAAACGAAGGATCCCTGTGCGGGAGTATCCGTTGACACAATGGCGGCCTGCTACGGGCGCTACGATGAGTTTATTGAGGATGTCGTTGCCGGTCTCAATGGAGATCAGAAGCGCGCCTTCCGTAAAATCAAAAAAGGAACATACAATCGTGAGTTGGCCTCCATCCCTTCCCAAGCGGCCCAGGCCGCACCCGTCGCAGAGAAGCCAACCGAGGTTAAGACCGCCGACGTTAAGGCCAAGGTAACCGCCGCCGCGCAGGCGGAAATTTCGATGCTGGAGACCCTTTGCCAAAAGGAGGGGACGCAGGCTCAGTGTGTCGAGCGGTTGGACAGCGCCCTTGCCCAGCTCGCCTCCCAATATGGGGAGAACGTCGCTGAATTATCCAAAGTGATTCAATACGATACGAATCAATTTTCCGCGTCGATCACCCTTACCAATGTCAATGGTCAAGAGGTGCAAGTGACCAGCATGGCCGGAGTCAAACAACTGATCAGCAACGTGGTGGGCGATTTTATCGTCTCCGGCGGGGCGGCCAAGGCGACCGTGGAGGCATTGGAAGGACTCTGCTCCGAGAAAATCATGACCGAACCGGGCGATAAAAGCTGCGCCGGCAATATCAGGGACATCAAGCTTCAAATATTGAAGAAGTCGGGCGGTGATCCGAAGGTTGTCGAAGCAATCCTGGGCAACCCGCACGCAGAGCACAAAGGCTTAAACTATGAGCTAACCGTTGATGGCAAGAAGCAGACTTTTAAGACCCTTGATGAGGTCATGGGTTTTCTCCGCAGAACGTATGGCGTGGAGGACTGGTCCATTCGCGTCGGTTACGGTGTTGGCACCAAGATGGGGGCCACCGACGGCGGGGAGAGTGAAATTCAATCGGCAAGTGATAATTTTAACGGCCATCCCAATGTTCAACTGGGGGCCCGAAGGAATTTTAGACTGCGTCCCGATAGCTGGTGGTCTGCCGGCGCGGATCTTAATTTTTCCCGAATCAAGCTGGAAGGCGGGAGCGTTCGGGAACAGGAGGCGCGCCCGTGGATGATCTCGTTCGGGCCGGCCTTTGAATACAATTACGCCTTTGATCATGACTGGAATGCCCTGTTTGGCGGGGCGCTGTTGTTGAGCAAGGCCACCGACGATTATCTCCATAGTACCGAGGGGGGTCTCATGGCCAACTATTGGCATCTGACCCTTCAGGGGATGCTGGGCGTCCGTTATCGCATCAATCGCGGCAATGCCGTCGTGGGCGGCTTGAAGCTCTCGATGGGAACATCCGTGGTGCAAAGGGCCCTGGAGACATTTGACGCGGAGGATCCCGATATCGACCCGCGCCAGGACTACCTTCGCTATGGCCCCGGTTTGGGGGGATTTTTTGGGTTAGAATTTTGAATGGTAATGAATGAGGGGAGAAAAAACCATGAAGTACTTTAAACAGGCAAGGCAAATCTTGATCGGACTGGCGGCAATCCTTCTTTGGACCGGGCTTCCCGCCTTCCAGGCCTCGGCCTACGTGGGGGTCCAGCTCGATAATTGCAGGGTTTTGGACAAATATGACGGGAACGACGGCCGGCGTTCCATTACTTTGCGCACCGCCTTGTACTATGCCAACAAACAGGCGCGTGAAGACCAGCGCTGTCGAAAGAGCATCATGATCGAAGCCGAGGAGATCAATCTGGAGTCCCCCCTAATCGTTGAAATCCTGAACGTGGCCGATGACACCGACCGTTATATCTATCCTCTTGAGGGGCGCAGGAACGGCCAGGCAGGCGAGACGGTCAAACTCAGTTTCGCCGGCCTGCGCGGCTATGATGGGCCCGAGAGACATTGCGCGGTAATCTTCCGGGGCGGCACGCATGACATCCGTTTGAAAAATATCGTGATTGAGAATGTCCCGTTGGACTTTAACGCCGTTTGCATCGAAAACTCCGCCGATTATATTATCCTGGACGGCGTGCGCGTTGCCCACGTGGAAAACGGGCACGGCATTGTGATGGAGGAGGGTTCGAACGACAACCTGATCATGGGCAACTCGGAGCTGGTCAACATCGACGGGGACGGCATCCATATCAAAAATACGGATATCTTGGCCCATAACTTCTTGAGCGCCACCGGCCGGCACTTAAAAAACGAAGCAAGACCGACAGGGCCGAATGGGACGGCTGTTTTCGGAGGCGGGGGGGGCGATGATTTCGTGATGAAATCGATCCACGGAGAATTCGTCCATTCCGACGCCCCGTCCAGGATTTTGTTGAGCGAAATCAATACCGCGGGGGCGGAGGGGGTGTTTCGAATCAGCGGCGCCGTGGTCAACGGGTCCGCAAGCTGTGTCCCCGGCATTGCCCCCGAGGCCGCCGGTGCCGACTTTTTAGGTCAGTTGGAACAGGGGGTGGAAAGGATTCAGGTCTACGCGGTGGCCGCGACCGAAGGAGAGTCAGGCCCCAGCAATAGCGCTGTGTTCTTAACTTATGTAACCAAACAGGAGGATTGCGCGGAGACCAGCTGTGCGAACGGCATCGGAGGGGCCAGCAACCCGATCGGTTCTGCGGGCAATTTCGGCGGCATCTTCCATTTTGTCCTCGATACCAATGAATTTTTGGATCGCATTAACGAAAATCGCGTGGACGGGGCCCCGGTGGTCACCTCCATCGATAAAATTGTCCTGGTCCCCGAAATTTCCGGCACCGTCGCCTCGGCGACAACCCCAAGGCGTTTGATCGGCGGCCCTTCGGAGACCGATCTTTGCGAAGGGGCCCAAACGGGCGGGGGCGGCGAGGGCGGCGGCAATGTCGATTCCGGCACCGGTTTCATCAATTTTGCCCTGGGCGGCTGGAGCCTGCGAAGCCAGTGTCAGGCCTCGGCGCCGACGGGTGGTCATCCCCGAACCTCCGTTTGGGACAGCGATGCCGACGGCATTCCGGACTATCAAGAAGACTTAAACCACGACTGTGTCTGTGATGCGGATGAGTTCTCCTGCTGGGACAAACCCGATTCGGATCTCGACGGTATTTCCGATTTGGCCGAACGGAAGGGAACGATCAATGAAGCGAGATGGGATGAGGCCGGCAGACGTTTTCTGACGGACCAACCGTTTTGCGTGACTTCATTGAGTGAAGAGGATCCCTGTAACGCCGACGCCGGCCTGGAAGAATTGACGGATGATCCCATCCTTTCCGACGCGCAGGATGACAACAGCGATAACGACGCCTGCCGCCTGCTCGACGGTCAGGAAGACCGGGCGCGCATCTTCAATGACCGGAGCCCCGCCCATTATTATATCTGGGGCGGTATCGGCAATATCACACCGCTGAACAGTGCCACCGGAGACCATTTGGAGTGCACCGACTTTTTAGAGACGACCGGCCAGGATCGCATTGGGGCCTATTACGGCGTCTTTGTCGTGAAACGCGATTATTCCGCGGTGGTGAGACCCTACGATTATGTCCGCTCTCCCGGAAGCGACGAGGGGATTATGCCGCTGGTTTGTCTCAATGACAGTGTCCGTCGCGGAACCAATTTTAACGGCACCTGGAATGAATCGGAAGGCGAAACCAAGCTGGACAGGGCGCAAACCTATAGCGGAACCGATGATTGCGAATGCCGAGGTGGACAAATGCAATCAAAATTGGGACGGAACGTTTGCGTCTATAATTGCGTGGATCATGAAATTTTCAAAGGCCTGCCGGCTGAATATGTCAATAATGAAGCCACTCCGTCTGCCCTAAAAACAGGCACGGATGGGGTCCCCGTGCTCTACACTGAAGGCGCCGATGTGATTGACGCGCTTTGCAGTGATATTGACCAGGATGACATTCCAGACTGTGTGGAGAATGTGACCGGTCAATGTAATTTTACCGACCGTGGACACAATTTAGACCCCTATTTAAGAGACACGGATGGCGACGGCCTGGTGGACGGCCCCGCCGTCACCGAGGCGGACGAACCGGATGATTGTCCCTTTGCCATCTGTACCGATCCGCGGGCCATCTATAACCACCGCCCCGTCTTGGCCTGGTTTTTGGACCGTGACAAGGATCAGTTGAGAGATGCCGAAGAAGATTTAAATCTGGACGGCCGTCCCGATAAGCTCGGCGGCCTCGAAGGGAGAACCTCAACGGAGACGGATCCTTTAAATCCCGATACCGACGGCGACAACATCGGCGATTTTGTCGAGGTCCAAAGCTGGAACCGTTATACCAACGCGGCCGATCCCGACACCGACGCGGATGGCCTGCCGGACGGCCTGGAAGTTCTTGATTATCCTTTGGAACTGACCGGTCTGTTCATCGATGACGTGGCCACGCCCAACCGCCTCTATGAAGACCAGTCGGGACAAGGCTGCGGCCTCTTCCTCCTTGTCGATCCGATTGCGACCGTGGAAAGCCTGGTGGAGCGGGGACGGACACGCGCCAGCCGCCTGGGAACCGACCCGGCCGCGCTCGATACCGACGGGGATGGCATTCCCGACGGGATTGAGGTGAAATGCGAAGATCAAACCGTCAACCCGCCTTCGGGCAACCTCCTGACGGCGGGATTCACGGAAATTGATATCTGTTCCAACCCCTGGGCGGATGATTCCGACGGGGACGGCTGGAATGACGCCAGGGAATATGCCCAGAGCTCTGCCGCCAGCGACAGTCCCGCCATCGATGGTTTGATGCAATACTTTGAATCGTCTCCGTGCGACCGGGATACCGATAATGATGGGGAGCCCGATAGTTCGGACCGCTGTCCGACCTCGGACAATCCCCAGTGCACCTCGGTTGGGGAATACGGCCCCGATTCGGACGGCGACGGCCTGCCTGATTCGATTGAGTTAATCCTTTCGGGTGGCAACGAGGGGCTCGATTCCGACGGGGACGGACAGCCGAATGTCAATGACCCCGACTCCGACAACGACGGGCTCCTCGACGGCCAGGAAGATATCGTTCCGCCCCTTGGTGAAATCCAGGACGAGCTGGGCGATACCGATCCGCTCAATCCGGACACCGACAATGACTTTCTCTCCGACGGCGTGGAGCGGGCTTTGCACACCGATCCCAATTTGCCCGATTCCGACGGTGATTGTATTCCGGACGGGGTGGAGTTGATGGCGGACGGCGACCTTTCCATCCGTTACATACCGGGCCTGCATACCGATCCGGCCAATCCGGACACCGACGGCGACGGCCTCTGCGACGGCAGGACCAATGTCACCAGCGGCGGTTTGACCGGCGATGTGACCTGTTACAATGGTGAAGACAACGGCGGCGCACTCGGCGCCATTGCCTGTGACGGTGTCGTGAATAGGGATGAGCAGGGGCGCTTGCTGGAAACCGATCCCAGAACCGCCGATTCCGACCAGGACGGCATCGACGACAGAACCGAAATTTGTTCCGGCGGGCAGTGCAACTTTGCGGCCAACATCGGCCACGCCACCCGCGGCGCCCCCGGCGGCTGTTTCAGCCTGAACCCCGCGGCCCCGCTGGCCCCCTCGAGCATGCTTTATGTGTATGGGTTGATACTGATGTTAAACCGAGTTTACAAAAGGAAGTTTCAAAAGAAGCAGTAGTCCACGGTCCATGGTCCACGGTCCATGGTCCGTCTTAACTAAGCGACTCCCCCAAAGGCCCCGGTCGTTCCGCGCAAGCGGACGCCG
>JACQMB010000125.1 GCA_016203765.1 Deltaproteobacteria bacterium | reverse complement strand
GCAAAACGGGGAGGGCCCGGGCCTGGAGCACCGCGTAGCAATCACTCAACATTTTTTGCAGGCGCGGGCTGGGCGGGTATTGCGATGCCAACTCCCGAAGCCGCCCCCCCGCCTGCGCCGGGTCCCTCTTTTCCAGATCGTCCAGTTTTTGATCCAGAACCGACAACAGTTCGCCAGTCAACGCCTCCTGACGTTCGATCAGTTCCCGGTAGAAATAAGGTTTGATCTCCGCAGGGGCAAAAAGAGGAATGGCTTGACGATAGCGTTGATAGGCCGGGAGTTTGTTGCCCCCCTCTTCTTCTTTTTGTCCCTCTTTAAATAATTTTTCCCCTTCCTGGAACTTCGGATTTTCCCGGGAACCGGTCTCTCCCTCCTTTTGAATTTTTTCCAGCAAGAGTCGAGCCCGTTCGTTTTGCGGATCTTCCCGCAACCACTCCGTCAGGGCCAGGACCGCCTCTTGGCGTTCCCCCCTTTCCAAATGATTTTTGATGAGGAGCATTTTTTGGACCTGTGAATCTTCGACCTTGACCCCAGTCAGCAACTTTGCGTCCGCCGGTTTCGGTTG
Source organism: Deltaproteobacteria bacterium (assembly GCA_016203765.1). Lineage (GTDB taxonomy): Bacteria > UBA10199 > UBA10199 > SPLOWO2-01-44-7 > SPLOWO2-01-44-7 > JACQMB01. The sequence goes on along the minus strand of JACQMB010000125.1, from coordinate 2,118 downwards.
TGCCGACGAGATGCGGGCCCGTTTTTTTTGCGCGGCCGGCGCAAAAAACGGATCGAGGAGAAAGGCCAGACGATAGGCCTGCAAGGCCTGATCCCACTGCCGGGTTTGCAGGTGATGATTGCCGAGCCGGTAAAGCCGCCCGGCCAAATGGTGTGCGGCCGGTCCGACCGGTCCGGCCGCCGCCGGCACAGTCCACAGAAGGAGATTAAGCAACCCGATATAAAAACTTTTTTTGACCATGGCCGTCGATCCAAAAACCCGGATTGCCGGTCGCTCCCGGCGATTCGATCCGTTGGAGCAGGGCTTGGGCCTCGTCCGTTTTGGAAAAGAGCTCCAGGACATGCCGTTTTTTTTCCTTCAAGGTGGAGGCCACGATGTTTCCCTGCGGATCAAAGACGCAAAAATCGCAGCGGTACATGTTTTTTAAAATATGAATCCACGCGAAGGATTCTTGAAAAGCGCCGTCTGCCTTGGGGGCCCCAAACCATCTTTTCACAGCAATCCCTCCCAACCCTCCCGCAACAGGCGCAAACCCAAGGGGGCGAAGATCAGCAAAAAAACCGAAGGGAGGATGCAAAAAATAAGCGGGACCAGGATTTTTAAACCGGCCTGGTAGCCCAAGCGCTCGGCACGGCGGAAGCGCGCCTCCCGCATCGCCAAGGCATTGGCCTCCAGGACGGGGCTCAGGGGAGAACCCAGCTGCAACGTTTGAATCAAAATGCCGGCAAACTGGCCGGCCTCTTTCAAGCCAAGGCGCTTTTGGAAATCGGCCAGGGCCTCCTTGCGGCTCTTGCCCAGCTTGAGGTCGGTCAGCATTTTTTCGATCTCCCCGGTCAGTTCCTGTTTGGGAAGGAGCTGGACCATGCGGCCTAAAACCTGAATCCAATCGAGGCCGGCGGCCGCGCCTACCGCCAGCAAATCCATGAACAACGGAAGTTGCAGGCGAATGGCCCCTTTTTTCTTCCGAGCCCGCCACCGGGAAAGGGGCCAGGGAAGCCTTCGGCTTGCCCGGCGCAGGAGATTTTTTTTGCCCCAGGCCCGCTGTTCCCATTTGAGCACCGCCAGATAGGTCAGCCGGAAAACGGCGGCGGCCGACAACACGGACAATAAAACAATCATGCCCCCTCCCGGATCGCGCGGGCAAAGTCGATCCGCCAGGGGATTTGCGCCCCCTCTTGTTCAACAAATCCTTCCAGATAAAACCGCTCGGCCAGGATTTTTCGGGTCCGGGGATCGATCCATCGCAAACCTTCTCCGTTTAATCGAATCTGCCCAATCCCGAAGGGTTTTAAACTTTGGCTGATTCGCGATTCTTGTTCGTCGAGGGGAAGAATTTCCGCCTTGGCCTTTAGTTCCAAAGTTCCATGATATCTCTCGACCGGTTTTCCCAATGCCTCTTCGGTTTTTTCCAACTGATAATCGGACCGGAGCGGCAAAGGGGGGAGGCCTTCCAGTTCCAAAATACCGTTTTCCCGCAAGGGCCATCGATCCCGCAAAATTTTTTCCACCCCTCCCCGTTTTTCATAAAGAGAGGCATCATAAGCCTCCGGGACTTGGGCCCAAACGGTTGAGGTGATAAGCAAAAAGATGCCGATGATAATCTTGGCCAGCTTGCGCATCCAGAGCCAGCCCCCCAGATCCATCGCCACAATCAAGGCGACCGTCAACCAGCCCTCCGGCGTTTCCCAAAGGGGGGCGAGATAGCCGGGAGAGAGAAAAAAGAGGGCCAGCCCCAATCCAAAAGGCATCAGGCCGAGGAGGGTCCCCTGCATCCGCCCCTGGGCCGTCAGCAGTTTGACTTTTTCGGCCACGCGGGCGCGCTCGCGCAAAACCTTTTCCAACTTTTCGAAATGACCCACAAAATTCCCTCCGGCCTGTTTCAACAGGAGAATGGAATGGACCAGCATCGAAAAATCCGGATTTCTGATCACCGGCTCGCTGATCAAAAGCGATTCTTCGAGGGAGAGTCCCCGCTCCATCCTTTGCAAAACCGCCTTCAGCTCAGTCCCCAGCGGAGGAGGAATCTCGCGCGCGGCCAGCGCCATGGCCTGCGGAAGGTTCAAACCGGCCCGCAGTCCGTTAGCCAGCCAAAGATAAAGGTCGTTCAGTTCGTCCTTC
>JACQMB010000119.1 GCA_016203765.1 Deltaproteobacteria bacterium | reverse complement strand
TCGTAGTCGACCCCGGCGGCACGGAGGCAGGGCCCGACAAAGCCGTAGCTGACGGCGTCTTCCGCCGAAATAGCCCCGATCTTCTGGGTCCGTTCAATAAGTATCCGGTTCTTTTTGAGGAGGGCCTGCGTGTCTTTGATCGCCTTCAAAATATCTTTGACGCAATTTTTCAAAAACACCTTCGAGTTGGCCGGCACATCGCGCATCAGCCCGCCGATTCTTGTGTAGGTGGTGGTCAGGCGAGCCCCGCACAGCGCCTCAATCCAGTCGGTCAGTTTTTCGCGCGGGTTGAAGAGATACCAAAAATTGGTCAGGGCGCCGATATCAACCGCGTTGGTCCCAATCGCCACGCAGTGGTCGGTGATTCGGGAGACTTCGCTGATCAACATCCGAATCCAGGCCGCCCGTTCCGGAATTTCCAGCGGAAACATCTTTTCGACCGCCATGCAGTAGCCGACGTTATTCATCAAGGGCGACAAATAATTGAGCCGGTCGGTGTAGGGGATGACCTGCGTGTAGGTTTTGACTTCGGATTCTTTTTCAAAACAGCGGTGGAGGTAGCCTATCTCCGGCGTGGCGTTGACTATTGTTTCCCCATCTAATTCTAAAAGGACGCGCAGTGTCCCGTGCATGGCCGGATGGGAGGGACCGAGGTTTAACAGCATATGGCGGGCGCCCAGCGGTTTGGTGATGTCTTCCCGTGTATCGGCCTGGACCTCTGCCAAATCATCGAGATGGCGAATCCCCTCCTCAATCAGAGGATCCGGCGTGGGAATCGGCGGACGTTTGTTGATCGGATAATCTTTCCGCAGGGGATGCCCTTGAAATTCCTCAAAAGTCAAAATTCTTTTTAAATTGGGGTGGCCTTCAAACCGGATGCCAAACATGTCGTAGGCCTCCCGCTCAAACCAGTTGGCGGCCTTGTAGAGCTTGGTGATGGAAGGGACAATGGGGTTGGCCTCCGGCACGCGCGCCTTCAACCGCAGGCGTTTTTTTTGGGACAAAGAATATAAATGATAAACGACTTCGAACCGGTCGCCCCGCCCCGGATAATCGGCCCCGGCCAGATCCATCATAAAGTTGAATTCCAAACCCGGCGTGTCTCGCAGAAACCGGATACACTCCGGAATTTTGGCTGGATCCACCACCGCGGTCTCATTCCCCAAATAGTTCGAGGTCTCCAAAACGGCCGGACCAAACTTTTCCTTTAAAAAATCGATGGCCTTTTGCATGCCGCGGGTAGGTAACCAGATTGGGTAATAAAATCAAGGTTTAACGTGCGGGGGCCGAGGGCAAAACGGCAGGCTTTTGAACCCGGTCTTCCTTAATCCCTTGCAGGCTGGCTTGTAGTTTCACCACCGCATCCAAAACCTGCTCGGGCCGCGGCGGACAGCCGGGGATATAGACATCGACCGGGATGATTTCATCAATGCCTTGGACGACCGAGTAGTTGTCGTAAAAACCGCCGGAAGAGGCGCAGGCCCCCATGGAGATGACCCACTTGGGCTCGCACATCTGCTCGTAGATTCTTTTTAAAATCGGGGCCTGTTTGTAATTGATCGTCCCCATCACCATCAACAGATCGGACTGGCGGGGAGAAAAACGGACCAGCTCGGCGCCAAACCGGGAGATATCATAACGGGCCGAGACCACCCCCATGAACTCGATGGCGCAACAGGCGGTCCCGAAGGGCATGGGCCAGAGGCTGAACTTCCGCCCCCATTTGACGATCTCGTCAATTCTAGTGGTTATTATATCCCCAAATCTCATACCGAGGGGTCAACTCCTGACACCTGACAGGATTGTCAGGTGTCAGGAGTTGACCCCTTCCTCCCATTCCAACGCCCCGCGCTTCCAGACATACACCAGCCCCAGACCCAACACGCCCAGGAATACCGCCATCTCGGCAAAGAGCAATCCCCCCATCCCCGCGGCCTTGAATTCATTAAACAATCTGGCCCATGGATATAAAAAAACCACTTCAATATCAAACAAAATAAAAAGCATGGCGATCAGATAAAATTTGATTGAAAACCGCTCGCGGGGAACGCCAATCGGATCTACGCCACATTCATACGGCGTCATCTTCTCCGGCGTCGGCTTTTTCGGCCCCACGAAATGGGAGAGGAGGACAAATCCTCCGGAAAGCCCCGCCCCGATGCCGAACAAAATTAGTAGTGGAAAATACTCCGCCATTTCATTAGTTTCTCTCCTCATGCTGGCTAAAAGTCAAGCCCTGGAAAAAATCTTCTTTTGGGTTTTGCTGGGCGCCCTCGCGCTGGGCTTTTTTTGGCTTCTTTCCCCCTTCTTTCCGGTCATTCTCTTTGCGCTGGTTTTGGCCCTCACCTTTGAGCCGCTCTACGTTTTTCTTTTGAAAATTTTCAGGAGGCGGCGGCATCTCTCCGCCCTGATCTGTCTGCTTCTCATTTTTCTCTTTTTGGCCGTCCCCCTGGGCGGATTGGTGGCCGTGATCAGCAATCAGCTCTTGAAACTGGCCCAGACCTTTCAATGGGATCCCGCCCTTTTCAAAAACCTGATCGGCGAGGGGTTGATTACCCAAACGGCGGAGCAGTGGTTGGCCGTCCTGGGGATTGACGTGGA
>JACQMB010000130.1 GCA_016203765.1 Deltaproteobacteria bacterium | reverse complement strand
CATCGACAAAGAGATTGAGAGTAGAGAGATCGCGAAGAGGTTCCAGATCACGGATATCATCTTTTAAGATGCGATCGAAGCGTTCTTTGCGCCACCGCCTTGCCTCCTGTTCATTGTTATCAAGGAAAGGTTCGGGAAAACCGCCGACCGTCATCAGACGTTTGAATGCCTCCGGGGGCGAAATGCCGGCCGGAATTTCGGAAAGGTTGAAAGGATGAAGGCGCCAGTAGTGGTAGCGGCCCAGCAGAGAATCCCCGCCGCGCCGATAGACATCGAGGCGGGCACTGCCGGTTACCAAAAAACGCCGTTCCTTGTGCTCGCTGTCGTAGACACCCTTGATCCAGTTTTTCCACCGCCTGAATTTGTGCAGTTCGTCGAAGACAACCAGTGCCTCGTCGTCCCCCCAGCTTTTTTCCAGAATGAGCCTGCGGTCTTCATCCACATCCCAATTGAAATAACGCCCTTTTTTTTGGGGGGGGTAGGGGAAGTCTTGCAAAATATGTTCAGCCAACGTGGTCTTGCCGGTTTGGCGCGGTCCCCCGATAAAAACCATCTTTTTGGCCAAATCCTTGCAAACAAAGGGGTGCAGGTAGCGTCGTACCATAATGGCTATTTTAGACTGAACTCCAGAATAGTCAAGACTGTTTTGGAGTCCGGTCCAGAATGGTCATGTATTTCTTTGGCTCAGTTAAAGCCGCTTCCATTGTTCCAGACTATTGGCTAAAGAAGACAATTTTGTTGGTGGTGGCGTCTAAAACTTACTAATGCGTCGGGATACGGACACGACCGGACAGACCGGCTTGTCGAATGGAGGATTTAATTTCCCTCTGGGTATAGGCCCAATCCTCGTCGTCTCTAATCCTTTTCGCCGCGGTGATTAACATGTTGAAGAACACCTCCTTCTCAAAATTGCCCAAATTTGCTTCAGTCAGAGAGGAGGCGATACCCCGAATGGCATAGGCCTTTTCCCGGCTACTTTCAATCTTTTCCGCCGCGACGATCAACTTAAGGAATAGCATCTTGGTTTCCTCTCCCAAATCATCCTTGGCCAAAGAGAAAGCGATCACCAAAAAGGTTTTGGCCCGATTCCTGTCATCACCGGTCCTTTCCGCCGCGGCGATCGATTCGTCGTATAACACCACGGCCTTCTTCGAATCGGTCCCGACCAAAAAGGAACCAATTGTTTGAAATCTCCTGGCCCGCTTCTGGTCATCTTCAATTTTTTCCGCTGCGGCGATTGATTTGTTGTATAGCACCATGGCTTCCTCTCTCTCTCTCGAACTATCCCTTGGCCAACAGAAAGCGATATACAGAAAGGTAGAGGATCGATCCTCATCATCTCCAATCTTTTCTGCCGCGGCGATCGATTGTTTGAAGACCGCCATGGCCTTTTCTCTCAAATCGACGCTGGCCAAAGAAGAAGCGATATCCAAAAAGGTATCGGCTCGTTTCCGGTCATCTTCAATTTTTTCCGCTGCGGCGATTCTTCGCTGAAATCTTTCCTCCAACGTCGCTTCAAATGGTGCAATCTCTTCGGGCACGACATTTCTATCTTCAATAATCCGGCGATCCCCTCTCCAGTTTACAACCACGACCGTGGGATAGCCGCTCACTCCCCATTTTTCCGCTAACGCATTATTCTCCGTTATCAACCACAAATCCCGGCCCCCTCCTTCCTTGGCAAACCGGTCAAACTCCGGCGCGTATCTCTTACAGGGGTAACACCAGGAGGCCGAAAACAGGATCACGGCATACTGCCCCGGACGCAACCGGCCCAACGCATCCCGCAATGCCGCCTCGTCCTCTATCTCCTGAACTTGCCCCGAAAATGGAGATTCCCCCTCCCCCACATACCCGGGCGACATGACAAACTGCGGCGTGGAGGATAATTCCCGGCCCATTGCCGCGTGGGCAAATCTCTCCTGCCAGCTGATTGTTCCGTCCCCGTTTTGATCCGGGACCTCACGATTCGGGGCCCAAAGGCGCGGAGCAATCTCCTCACAACGATCGGTTTCTCCCTTGCTCCCGGCCGAGGTAAAAAGCGTCTTCGGATCATCCAAAAAAAGTTTTCCAAAATTCCCCCCATAACACTGATCCATCACCACCACCCGCTTCTTTTCAAAGGGAAGGCGGTCAAGACGGGCCAGAAGGTCTTGCGTGTTGCAATTGCTCCCCAGACAGAAGCCTTCTTCCTCCCCATGCCCGGTGGTATAAATAACCAACTCCGTGTTCGGACCAGACTTTGCTTTCAGTTGTTTCAGGAGATTTTGTATCCCCTCCCGATCGCCCCGAAAATAACGATCGTGGGATGCGGAGGGTCTTGAGGGACTGGCTACCCACGTTTCATAGCCTTGGGGTTTCAAGACATTGACCAATGCCCGATCCACATTCTCCAGATGGCGCCCTCCCGTGTCCCCATTAATGATCACAGCCATTTTTTGCATTGTTATCCCCATCACCTTATTGTTGTCGGTAAGCCCAGATCGAAAGCTACACCCAAATTCGCCACTGGAATGCCCATACTATAGTTATCGGCAAGGAGAAGGTCAAAGTTGCGTACCAAGTAAAAATAAATTCCTTTTAATTTTCAGATAGTTATAACTCTTTTGCCCTTCGGTAAGCGGCGTCTAGGGCTGCTTCAAAGACTTTTTGCAAATTTTTCTCTTTAAAAACCTTGAGCGCCGCTTCGGTGGTGCCGCCTTTGGAGGTGACTTGGTTGCGGAGTGCTTCGGGAGACCGGGTGGATTTTTGCATGAGGGCCGCCGATCCTTTGAGCATTTGTTTGACCATGGCGTCGGCGGTTTCCCGTTTGAGTCCCATGGCGGTCAATTTTTCGATCAGGATGCGGGCGACCTCGAAGAGATAGCCGGAGCCGGAGGCGATGCCGATCGTCACCAGATCGATTTCATCATCGGAGCTCACCTCATGAACTTGGGCGATCGGGGCGAACAGGTTTTGCACAATTTTCTTTTCGGCCGGACCCATCCCCACAAAATAGATCGCCGCCGCCCCTTCGCCGATCAGGCAGGGGGTGTTGGGCATCACGCGGGCCAGTTTTTTACAGCCGAGCCCCTCTTTGATTTTTGAGGAGGAAACGCCGGCCATGATGGAAATGATTTTTCCGTCCGCCGGGAGATGGGGTTTGAGTTGACCGGCCAATTCGGCAAAACTTTGCGGTTTGACCGCCAGCAAAAAATATTCGCAGATTTTTAATTCAGCCATCTTTACACGGGCATTGGCCTTGGCCTCTTTCGCTAATTTTTTGGATTTTTCCGCAAGGGGATCGTAGAGATGAAATTCAAAATCCTTTGTTTTTCTGGAGGCACCGCTGACAATCGCACCCCCCATATTTCCGCATCCGAGCACCCCAATTTTTGTCTTCATCTTTGGTCCACGGTCCATGGTCCCCTCTCCCCCCACCTCCAACGGCGCCCCGTGCCGCATCACATTGACGGCGAAAGAGCGAACCTGGACAAACGGTTCCAGATAGCGCTCAAAATCGTGAATGTCGGGGGCATCGAGCTTGGTCAAGACCTGTCGCATCCAACATTCCTCATCAGTCCCCCCATAGATCTGTGCCAAACAATGCCGTATTGCGTCGGCATCGCCTTCGAGGATTAAAAAAGAGACCTCTTTGGTTTGCAGGGCTTTCGCAATCCGCGGGGCATCAACTAATTCCACCGGTATCGGTTTCAGATTTTTTTCGATGGTCTTCCAATAGGCGTAGGTTTTCTCCTTTTCGCAAAGGACTTTGATCTCACAACCCAATCCCCAGGCGGCCAGCAGGTATAAAAATGTCTTTAAGTCGGGCTGATCTTCCAGGGCAAGATACAAGCCCTTTTTTCTGATCTGGTTTAAGTCGTTAAAGCTGAGCTGGCCGGGAATTTTCCGGTTCCAGTAAAATTTGTTCCGGAAAAAACCGGCCGCCTTGTCCATAAGTTCCTTGTATTGTTGAATGGAGGCCGCGTCGATTTCAATCACCTTTTGATCCCGCGCCTCTTTGGGTTCCAGGGGATGGTGAAAGGCCTCCAGGTAAAAGGGGCCGCCCACCTTGGGACCGGTCCCGGAGAGTTTAAAACCGCCGAAGGGCTCGATCGAGACACGGGCCCCGGTGATGGGGCGGTTCACGTAAAGATTGCCGGCCTCCAGATGACGGGAGAGATATTCCACATCATCCTGCGACTGGCTGAAAATGCCGCCGGTCAGGCCGTATTCGGTGGCGTTAAAAAGTTGAATCGCCTCCTCGCGCGTTTTGCAACCGGTGACGTGCAACACCGGCCCAAACAATTCTTTTTTGGCGCAGCTTTTGCCTTGCAGGGCGCGGTGGATCGGAAGTTCCACCAGCACCGGCCCCATGCACCAGCCGGGGAGATCTTCATTGGAGCGGTCGAGATGGATCTTGCCGTGGTAGAGTTTGGCCTCGCGGATCACCTCTTTCACCTCGCGCTGGAGGCGCTCCTTTTCTTTGCGGGCAATCAAGGGATTAATAAAGGTGGCATGTTCAAAGGCCGGGCCGACTTGAATATTCCGGCAGGCCTCCTTGAGGCGCTCGATCAGCCGGTCTTTAACCGCCTCATGCACAATCACGCGCGAGCAGGCCGAACATTTTTGTCCGGCGTTGCCGAAGGCCGAATACAAAATACCGGCCACCGTTTCATCCAATTCAGCATTGGGCGAGACGATGATCGCGTTTTTTCCCCCCATTTCGGTGATGACTTTGGCGGGGGCTTCATACCCGAACAATTCATTGCCCACCACTTTTTTGCCGGCGGTGTGGGCAATCCACATTCCCACCTCCTTGGAACCGGTGAAGATCACGCCGGCGATGTGGGGATCTTCGACCAGCAGTTTGCCGACCTGGGAACCCTGCCCCGGCAGATGGATGAAAATATCTTCAGGGACACCGGCGGCGTGCAGGATATCGGCCAGCCGTTGGGTGATCAGCGGGGTATGTTCGGGCGGCTTTAGCAAAACCGCGTTGCCGGCGATCAGGGCGCCGGCGGCCATGCCGGTGGGGATGGCCAGGGGAAAATTCCAGGGAGAGATGACGGCAAAAACACCGCGCGAGACCCAATTTTTGTTTTCTTTTGCCAGGCGGCACTCTTCGCGGGCGTAAAAATTCAAAAAGTCGATCGCTTCATTGACGTCGCCCGCGGCTTCAAAAAAGTTTTTTCCCCCCTCGTGGACCATCAGGGCGGTCAGTTCGAGGCGCGCCAGAAGCATCAAGTCGGCCGCCTTAAAAAAAGTGCTGGCCCGTTCCAAGGGCGCCGCCTTGGCCCACTCACCCCGGTTATAGGCCTGCCATGCCTTTTCAACCGCGCCCTTGGCTTCTTCCGGGTTGGCATATTGAATCTGTCCAACAAAAGTTTCCGGCCGGGAGGGGCTGAAAATTTTATGGATGGTATCCGTGTAGTTACTGCGTGAATAATTGAGGCCCAGTTTGGTTTCGGTAAATTCGGCGAAGGCCCGGTCGAGGGCGGCCTTTTCTTTTTGAACGTCAAACCGGAGCGGGGGGGTGTTGAAAAAACCGCCGGTGAGATCGGTGATTGAAGGATCCCAGCGTATTTGGCCCGTCTCTTTTTTCTTTTGGAGCGGCACATGGGGAAACTCCGGGTGCGCTTTTTGTTTGTGGCTTCGCATTTGCACCAAGACCCCCACCTGGGAGGAATTTTCCAGAATGCGCCGGACCAGGTAGGCCATCCCTACAAGCAGAGACCCGATTGGCACATAGTTGCGCACCGCCCAGCCCATCTTGGCCATGCCGCGGGAGAGGGCGGCGAAGGTCTTATGCAAACATTGGTGTTCAATCGGGGGGGCGTTGAAAAATATCTCCTCGCGGATCATTTCGGCAAAACAGTGATCGGCGAAATTATGAGAGCCCAGGCAAAGCTGCAAGTGGGGAGCGGCCTCCAGCGTTTTGATGATGAGCTGGCGGCAGTGAATGTCGGTCTCCTCCTTGTTTAAAAACTCCGGGGCATCGAAACCGGCCGCCTCCGCTTCAATCGTTTCCTGATCCCAGTAGGCCCCCTTGACCAGACGGACCGGCATGGTGAGGCGGCGTTGTTTGGCCAGGGCCAGGATTTCCTCAAAGTGCTCAAAGGCGTCCCGCAGGTAGGCCTGCACCGCGATGCCGGTGGCGGCGAAATTTTTCAACTCCGGCGTTTCCAAAAGAACGCGCTTGTAGATATAAAAGACCAGGTCACGGCAGGGGTAGTGCTCGGCGTCGATATTGATAAAGACATCCTCTTCCAGGGCGGCCAAAAGAATTTTTTTGAGCCGGGGGCCCGCCAGTTTGTAAACATATTCGGGGGCGGCCGGCTTAAAATCACTGGCCAGGGCGGAGACCTTGATCGAGACATGGGCCCGGTTAATGCCGGCGGCGTTTTTTTCCCCCTTCGGAATGTGCCGGACCAGCCCGCGGATCAACTGCAAAACTTTTTCACAATAATGATCGGCCTCCTTCTCGGAAACCACCAGTTCGCCCAGTTGATCAAGCGTGGCATCCCTTTTGGTTTTGCGAAGGCTCTTGTAAATTTGCGCGGCCTTTTCGATCGACTCGCCGGCAATGAAGCGTTTGGCCATGAGGCGAAGAAAAAAACGGATATTTTTGGCCAAGAACCAGGCGGGGGTTCGCCGGGCAAAAAAATGTTCCAGACGGAAGGCGAAGGTGAGAGGTTTGGACAAGGGGGCCTCCTGGCCTGTTTTTTGCTTCTTCCGCGCCATTTTGGAATCGGCCAGCAGTCGGCGCAACATCTCCAGATAGACCCTTTTAACCTCCCTTCCCTTTTTGTCGTGGTCGAGGCAGGGGAGGATCACGATGAATTTCAGCAGATGGATGCGAAACAGGGCGTATTGAGTCGTGAGTTTTAGAAAAAAATCGGTGAGGCGTTCAAAAGGGCTTCGACGGTAGCGGTGAAGATGACGCAGGAGTTTTTCCTCCAGATGGCGCGATTTTTGGCAGAGAATTTTGAGATCGGGGTCGTTGAAAAAATCAGGTAGCCGCCAACGTGCGGTAATTTGTTCAATCACAGCGGGTTGTTGATGAATATCGATCGACTGGATTTTTTCAACGTGCCTTTCCAGGTCCACGGTCCATGGTCCACGGTCCACGGTCTCTTCAATCAAAAATAACTCCCTAGCCATCCGGGCAGATGCGATGACAATCTCCCTCCGTTCAATTAAAAATCCGGCCAAAAAAGGAACACCCTTGAGCACAAGCTGAAGCCGAAAGGGCGCGGCATTCCCTTCGCAAAGATGTCCCTCCAGTTCCGTCAGGATTTCCGAATCGAACACCCCGTTTTTTTTGAAATGAGGCAGGTATTCCTCATAAACCGAAAAGGTCCAATGATGGCCTTTGAGCGTAATCGTTTCGGCAACCGGTTTGGGAATTTGCAAAAGCATTTTTGAGCGCCCCACTCAAATCAAACCGTCCCTGGGGGTGTCAATGATTAAGCAAAGTGATGAAGGAGCTCCTCAATCGTCCGGTCAAAATGGTATTGCAATTCATGGTGAGAGAT
>JACQMB010000129.1 GCA_016203765.1 Deltaproteobacteria bacterium | reverse complement strand
TTTCCTCTGTCAACCCCCAACTTCGGAAACCAATAGCATTTTTCCCTCGTCATACGCGCTTCGCTCCTGCGCAAGTCGCTTTCGAGATCGATCCTTCCGGCCGTATTCGAGAACCGCTCGCTTACGGCAGGCGAAAACAAACCCCTCTCGCTCATCAGCCAAAAACAATGAGCGAGAGGGGTTTGTCGTCGAAGGCGCGAGCGCTTTGGTCTCGCGGGACCTCGCGGAGTCCCGCCCATCCGGTTGGGGGATCCAATCAATGGGCGGGACGAGCGAGAAGGCCGTGCTGGGGAACTCCCCAGCACGGACCTGTTCCCGCGAGACCAATGCGCGGAAGCCTTCGACGACAAATTGTCGAGCGAATCTTTAGTTTTGTAAAATGGACTGCAGTCCGACTCGGATAAACATCACCGCGATCGCCGCCAGAAAGAGCGAAATAATCTTGGAAAAGGCCTTCATCCCGTTGATGCCGACGTAGCTTTCAATATGGCCGGCAAAATAAAAAGCCAGGGTCAAAATCCCCAGATTCAACAGCAACGCACCCGCCACCCAATAGAAGAGATGCAGATTGGCCAGCATCATGACGGTGGTCAAGGCCGCCGGGCCCATGATCAGAGGGATGCCGATCGGGACAATGCCGATACTCTTGGCGGGCTGGCGCTGTTCCTTGACCGGATGAATCAGGTCCATGATGGCGATCACCAGCAGCAAAACGCCGCCGGCGATCTGAAAATCGGCCAGCCCGATCCCCAACAATCGAAAAATTTCGAGGCCGGCCAACAGAAAAACCAAGCTGATCAATAAGGCGGTCAAGACCGACTGAAACAAGACCCGTTCCCGGTCGGCGCGCGCCATCCCCTGGGTCAAATTTAAAAAGATCGGCATCACCCCCAGGGGATCGATGGCAATGAAAAGCGGGATAAAACAAAGCAAAAAGACTTTCATTTTTTCAACTCCGCGTCGGAGAGACGCAAATAATTGGGGGACAAATCCTCCCAATTTCTCCCCTCTCCTTTTTGCAACCTTGGCAAGGCCAAATGAGCCACCCATTTGGCCTCGAGCCTCATCAACGGTTCGGGGGCAAACAGCGCCGCTTCTCCTAGCTTATCTTTAAATAATTGTCGATAACGAATAGCCCCGTCCCCGATCAGCCAGCAAGGGCCGATATCTTTTAATGTATTACATAATAACTCGGGTTTAACGGCTTGTTCGGGGACACAACACTTAGTTCCTTTGGAATTAAGTGTTGTGTCCCCGGAATAGACCGCGGCATAAACCTCCCCCCGGTGGGCATCGAGGCAGGCGGCCACCGGCCGCTCACTCATCCAACCGTTGCAGGCCAGGGCCAACAGGGAGGAGACCCCGACCAACGGCAAACCCCTGGCCTGGGCGAAACCCTTCATGGTGGCCAGTCCCACCCGAAGGCCGGTAAAAGAACCGGGACCGATGGCCAACGCCAGGCCATCCACTTTTTCCAGTGTCAAACCGGTCTGGTTCAGGAGGGTTTCAACGGCCGGCAGGAGCCGCTCGGTGTGGGTGACCTCCACATTCAGTTGGAGTTGGGCAATGAGACTTTCGTTCTCCGTCAACGCCACTGATCCCATTTTGGTGGAGGTATCGACCGCTAGAATTTTCATCGAACTAATTTCTCAATGTCATTCCAGGTCACAAACACAATGAGTGTAATGAGCAGGACAAGCCCCACCTGCTGGGCCACCGTCCTGGCCTTCAGACTCAATGGTTTGCGGCGGATCGCCTCGATCAGATAAAAAACCAAATGCCCGCCGTCCAGGACCGGGATGGGAAGCAAATTGAGAACGCCCAACTGCAGGCTCAAAAAAGCGGTGAAATAGAGAAAATCCCCCAGGCCGGAGGCCGAGGCCTGCGCCAGCGTATAGGCAATCTGCACCGGGCCCCCCAGTGTTTTATAGGAAAGCTGAAAGGTCACCAGTTTTTGCAGGACCCGCAGGGTCAGCAGGGTGTTCTCCCAGTTGGTTCGAACCCCCGCGGCCAGCCCCTCGACGAATCCGTACTTCTTGAATTCCACCGGCGTTTGAATCGTTTTGCCCTGAATGCCGATCAGGTAGCGCCCCTGGGCCTCATCCCATTCGGGCTGAAGGGTCAGCTGAATCGGATTTTCTTTCCGCTCAACGGTGACATGAATGTTCTGATTTCCGGCCAGCTGAATTTCCCGAATCAAAACATTCCAGCCGGAAATCGCCTCTTGATTGATTTTGATGACCGTATCGCCGGCCTGAAGCCCGGCCCGTTCGGCTGGAGAGCCTGGCAATACCGCCTCCAACACCGCCGGCTGGTTCAACAGAGCCGGATCGGGCCTCCCCAGCCAAAAGACAACCGGCATCAGAACAAAACTCAACACCAAATTCATGATGGGACCGGCCACGACAATGCGGGAGCGCCTGGCGATCGGCTTGTTGGAAAAGGCGCTCCGGTCGTTGGGGTCGATTTCATCCTCATCGCTCTCCCCTTTCATCTTGACGTAACCGCCCAGCGGAAGGAGGGAGACGACAAAAGCGGTTTCTTTCCACTGAAAGCCCCAGAGTTTTGGGCCGAAACCGATCGAAAATTTCTCCACATGGACGCCGTTGCGGCGGGCGACCCAAAAATGGCCAAACTCGTGGACGAGAACGAGGAGACCGAAAGCGACCACAAAAGCGAGGATGGAAGTAATCATAAAGGACCAGGGACCCGGGACCAGGGACCAGGGACCAAAAACATTTTGGCCTCACTTCTGGCCCATTGATCTGTTTCTAACACATCTTCCAAGGTATTCAAAGAACTCGGTTGATGCCTATCCAGCACCTGCTCAACAATTTTTGGAATATCGATGAAACCAATTTTTTCCTCCAGGAAGGCCGCCACCGCCACCTCGTTGGCCGCGTTCAAGACGCACGGATAGGAATCCCCTTTCTGCAGTGCCTCGCGGGCCAGTCGCAGGCAGGGAAAACGTTCGGGGTCGGGCCTTTCAAAATTCAAGGAGGCGATTTCGGTCAAATCGAGGCGGGGAGCGGGGGTGGTGATCCGCTCCGGCCAGGCCAGGGCATAGGCGATGGGGATTCGCATGTCGGGGAGTCCCAGTTGGGCCAACACCGAACCGTCTTTATATTCGACCAGCGAATGGACAATGCTTTGGGGGTGAACCACCACGCCGATTTTTTCCGGCGGGAGGTCAAACAGCCAGCGGGCCTCAATCATCTCTAGCCCCTTGTTCATCAGGGTGGCCGAATCGATGGTGATTTTGTTTCCCATGTTCCAGTTGGGGTGTTTTAAGGCTTGGGCTCGGGTTACCTTTTTAAGTTGTTCGGAAGAGAACTGACGAAACGGCCCGCCGGAGGCGGTTAAAAGAATACGGGCGATGTTTTCTTTGGCGCCGTGTAAAACCTGATGAATCGCGCTGTGTTCGCTGTCGACCGGAATCAACTCCCCCTTCCCCTCTTTCCAGGCGCGGGTCATCACCGGGCCGGCGGCAACCAACGACTCCTTGTTGGCCAAGGCCACCTGCTTGCCCGCCTTTAGGGCGGCGTAGGTCGGCTTGAGCCCTGCCGCTCCGACAATGGCGGATAAAACAATGTCGCATTGGGGATGGACGGCCATCTCGACGGCGGCGGCTTCATCATTCAGGGCGGTCAGGACGGGACGAAATTTTTGCGCTTGTTGGTCAAGGAGTTTGCGATTGGAGCCGGCGGCCAGCCCAAATACTTTAAACCGGCCGGGGTGCCGCTCCATCACCTCCAACGCCTGAGTACCGATGGAACCGGTAGAGCCTAGAATAACAATTTTCTTCATAGGAGAGCTACGACCAGGGGGCCACTACAGGAAAAACCACAAAGTAATAAAAAGGCGCCACAAAGACCAGGGCATCGAGGCGGTCCAGCACCCCCCCGTGCCCCGGAATCAAATGACTGGAATCTTTCACGTGCGCGCTCCGTTTGATGAGCGATTCGATCAGGTCACCGGCGATCGCCAACAGACTGATGGCGATACCCGCCCCGATCAGCGGAATCCATTCCACCTCCCAGCTTTTGAAAAAGAGGCGGCTCGCCAGCCAAAGCCCGAAAACGCCGCCGAATAGTCCGCCGAAAAACCCCTCCCAGGTCTTGTAGGGACTGACCACCGGGGCCAGTTTGTGCCGGCCAACCGATTTTCCCACCAAAAAACTGAACGTATCGGTCAGACAGGCCGAAAACAAAAGCAACATCACCCATTCGCGCCCCAGTGCCCTGATCCAGCTCCAGGCGGGAAGGGTGAAGCTCAAATAGCAAATACCCAGAAAAATCAGCCCGACATGCGTCGTCGCCCGCTCCAACGGATCCTTGAATTTAAGCCCCCAAAGGAAACTCAGCAAAAGCAGTGTCATGAAACCGACCCACATTAACCATTGAAACCAAATCAGGACAACGCCCATCCCCGCTCCGGCCAGGAGGACAAAAAAACGGTCGGAACGGCGGGTAAAAATCAGTTTACCGTATTCCCAAAGGCCCAGCCCGATGGCGACCAGAATGAGACATTGATACCAAAGCAGGGGCAGATACCAAACACCGGCCAGGGCACCGGCCGCCAAGAGAAGGGTTGTAACAACGCGTGTCATAATTGTTCACTGGTCTTTCCAAAACGCCGCTCCCTGCGCGAAAATTCCTCCAGGGCTTTTTCCAATTCGTCCGGCGTGAATTCGGGCCACATGACCGGGGTGAAATAGAGTTCGGCGTAGGCCGCCTGCCATAACAGATAGTTGCTTAGCCGAAACTCCCCGCCGGTACGAATGAGCAAATCGGGATCCGGAAATTCGGCGGTGTCCAGATACTTTTTAAATTCCTCTTCTGCTGTTGGTCCCTGGTCCCTGGTCCCTGCCGCGCCCTGAGCTTGTCGAAGGGGTCCCTGGTCCATCATCTTCCTGACCGCCCGTACAATTTCATCCCGGGCGCCGTAGCTCAAGGCCAAAACCAGCGTCATCGCCTTTCCCCCTTTGGTTATCTCTTTTGTCTCCGCAATGGTATCCCGAATGTCTTGCGGGAGTTTCGCAATATCGCCGATCGTTTCAAAACGAATTCCGTTCTTGAGCATCTTTTGCTGTTTCGACAAAAGATAGGCCTTGAGCAGGCTCATCAGGGCTTCGATCTCCGGCCGGGGACGCCGCCAGTTTTCATCGGAGAAGGCGTACAAGGTGAGATAGGGAATTTTCCATTCGCGAACGGCGGTGATAATTTCCTCGGCCGCCTCCACCCCCCTCGCGTGGCCTTCGTGACGCGGCAGTCCCTGCGCCTTGGCCCAGCGCCCGTTGCCGTCCATGATAATCGCAATGTGTGTAGGAAGGTTCAAGGGCATGCATTAAACGGACAGGATATCTTTCTCTTTGTGTTGCACCAGTTCATCGACTTTTTTGTTAAATTCCTCGGTCAGTTTTTGGATGCGCGTCTCCCCCTGCTTCACATCGTCTTCGGAGAGCTCTTTTTCCTTTTCCCTGGCTTGCAGCGCTTCGTTCCCGTCGCGGCGGGCCATTCGGATGGAGACCTTGGCCTCTTCCGCGTGTTTTCTGACCAGTTTCGTCAAATCCCGGCGCCGATCTTCCGTCAGACTGGGAATGGACAACCGGATCAGCTTGCCGTCATTGGTCGGGTTGAGGCCGATGCCGGAGCCCAAGACGGCCTTTTCGATCACCGGGATCATCTTGGCCTCCCAGGGTTGAATGGTGATCAGCTTCGGATCGACGATCTTTAGATTGGCCACCTGGTTCAGCGGCGCCTTGGAGCCGTAGTAATCAACCTTGACCTCATCCAGGATCGAAAGCGAGGCGCGGCCGGTGCGAATAATCGAGAGCTCATGCTTGAGGGCCGTCACCGCCTTTTCCATCTTCTCATGAGTGATTTTAATGACGTTTTCCATTGACCCGTGTCCCTATCTTTTCACCCAAGACCGTCTTTTTAAAATTCCCCTTCTCAAACATATTAAAGACGATAATGGGGATTTGGTTTTCCATGCACATCGAAATGGCCGTGGCATCCATGACTCTCAAGTTTTTCTTTAGACAATCAATGTAAGTCAGTGATTCAAAACGCTTTGCTTTTACATTTTTTTCTGGGTCGGCGTCATAAACCCCGTCAACCTTGGTCCCTTTGAGAATCACCTCCGCGTGAATCTCGCTGGCCTTGAGGGCGGCGGCGGTGTCGGTGGAAAAATAGGGATTGCCGGTCCCGCCGGCAAAGATGACCACCCTCCCCTTTTCCAGGTGGCGGATCGCGCGGCGGCGGATGTAGGGCTCGGCCACCTGCTGCATGCCGATGGCCGACTGGACGCGGGTGAAGATGCCGCACTTTTCCAGGGCATCCTGCAGGGCCAGGCTGTTGATCACGGTGGCCAGCATCCCCATGGTATCTGCCGTGGCGCGGCTCATCGGCTCCGCCTCTTTGGATAGGCCTCGGAAAATATTGCCGCCCCCGATCACGATGGCGATTTGAAGGCCCAGCCCATGGACCTCTTTGATCTCTTCAGCCAGTTTGGAGACAACCGGAAGGCTCAGGCCGAAACGGACCTTGGGATCCATCAGCGACTCTCCGCTCAATTTCAGCAAAATTCTCTTATACTTCGGCTTCATTTAGGCCCCCACCTGGAGGCGGACAAATCTTTCGATTCTCGCCTTCGGCGCAATGCCTTTCAGCCACTGTGCCACCGTCTTTTTCCCCTGAGGGTCTTTCACAAAAATCTGGTCTTCCAAGCACTCTTCGGCGTAGAACTTTTTGAGCTTTCCTTCAACGATCTTTTGTTGAACCTCTCTGGGCTTTTTGGCATCGATCGTGGCAAGCAAAATCTCCTTTTCCTTTTCCAGGGTCTCGGCCGGAATTTCTTCGGGACGGAGGTATCGGGGGTGCATCGCCGCGATATGCATGGCCAGTTCCTTGGAGAGATCAGCCGGAATCTTGTGCTCCGGATCGGCAATCTGAACCAGCACGCCGATCTTGGAGCCGGCGTGGAGATAAAATCCGAGGGTGGTTTCCGAATTCGGAACTTTCCAATGCTCAAAGCGCCGGACTTGGATGTTCTCCCCGATCTTGGCGACCAGCGAGGTCAGATCGTCTTGAACCATCTCCCGCAACTCTTCCATGCGTTGGGGGGCCTTTTCCCGAATGAGGGAAGCGGCCTTTTTGACAAAATTTTGAAAATCGGGGGTTTGGATGACAAAATCGGTCTCGCAATTCACTTCAACCAATAGGCCCAATTTCCCCGAAGGGTCATAGTAGGTTCCCAAAATCCCCTCCCTGGCCTCGCGCGCCCACTTTTTCTTGGCCAGGGCCATCCCCTTTTTGCGCAAAATCTCGATGGCGGCCTCCATGTTTCCGCTGGCCTCTTGAAGCGCCTTCTTGCAATCCATCATCCCCGCTTGGGTCTTGTCGCGCAGTTCCTTCACATCTTGCGGTGAAACGCTCATCCCTTTTCTTCCTCCGTGGTCTCTTCCTCCCCCTTTTTCCCCCGGCCGACGTAGGCCTTCCCTTTCTCCTTCATTTCTCTTTCGGTGACCAGGGCCGCGGTCGGTTTTTCCTCTTCGGCCCTTTCCTCTTTTTCCTCCTGGGCCAGGATGGTCTGGCGGCGCTTCGCCCCCTCCTCGCAGGCATCGGCGACAACCTTCGTAATAACTTGAATGGAGCGGATGGCATCGTCATTGGCCGGGATCAGGTAATCAATCTCTTTGGGATCACAGTTGGTATCGACGATCGCCACAATGGGAATTTTGAGCCGCCTCGCCTCCCGTTTGGCGATATCCTCGGTTTTGGGGTCCACGATAAACAGACAGCCCGGATGGCGTGTCATTGTTTTAATGCCCGCAAAAATCCAGTTCAGTTTTTTGATTTCGCGTTCTACTTCGAGACGCTCCATTTTGGTGTATTTCTCGAAATCGGGAGTGCGGGTCAGTTCCTCCAGCTTGTGGAGGCGGTCGATGCTGGCCTTGATCGTTTTAAAATTGGTGAGCAGACCTCCCAGCCAGCGGTTGGTCACATAGTACTGACCGCAGCGTTCGGCCTCCTGCCGGACAATGGGCGCGGCCTGATTTTTGGTCCCCACAAAGAGGACCGACTGACCCTGGGCCACGACCGAGCCGACAAACTCGACCGCCTTTTTGATGGCGGCCACCGTTTGGTCGAGATCGAGGATGTGGATATCCCCCTTGGTGGCGAAAATATAGGGACGCATCTTGGGATTCCATCTGCTGGCCTGATGGCCAAAATGGGCGCCGGCCTCGAGCAGTTCTTTAACGGAGATTTGGGACACGACTTCCTCCTTTGGTTATTGCTTCCCCCCTCGTTTCCCCTCTTGTCAGGGGACCAAAGGTTGGATGAGGGAGTGACAATTTAAGCCGGGTCGTGTTAGCATAACCAAATGAAAATGCAAGGAAAAATAATCATTTTCCTCCTGTTGTTTTCCAGCGTGGTCTGGGCCAAATCGGATTGGGATTTTTACCAAAAATACGGCCACACCTCGGCAAAATGGGATTCGCTGGTGGAGGCCGGTTTGGAGACCTTTGACGGCGGCAATCTTGACACCGCCCAGAATTTTTTACAGCGCGCGGCGGCCCTGGGCTGTAAAGACGGGCTGGTCCAGCTGAAATTGGCCCAGATCATCGAGGCCAAGGGAAATCTCTCAGGGGCCGCGGAGACCATCCTCAAACTCAAGCCGCTCCTCGATCAACAATACCCGAAATACCCGCAGACCAGAGATCTGGCGGGGCATTTGGGCCGGCTCTACTACCAACTGGAAAAATACGATAAGGCCCTCCCCTTCTTTTTGGAGGCGATCGAGAAACAGGGTGAAAACTTTTTGTTTTTATATCTGGCCGGCCAGATCTACCGGATGCAGGAAAAAAAGGCCGAGGCGATCACTTTTTTTGAAAAGGCCCTGCAACAGAAACCGTCTCCCGAATCGCCGGGCCCGATGGTTCTGCTGGCCAGCCTGGAACTGATGCGGCTCTACTTTGCCGCCGAGCAGTTCGACAAGGCCCTTCAAACCGCCGAGGCGGTCCTGGATGCCGACCCCGCCATCGCGGAGGCCCAAAACATCCGCGACGAAATCCGTCGCGCGAAATACAAGGAAAAGGAACACAAAACCTGGGAGAGGATATTGAATCGCTGAATCCTTTTTACTCGACCGTAAGGTTATGTTGTCCGGGATCTTTAAGCAGGGCCTTCACGGCCCCAAGGAAGGTTTCAAAATCTCCCAAATGATCTTGCAGGATTTCGTAAATTTCTTCTGCCGTTATTTCCGCGTAAAAATGGGCCAGGCGATTGCGGTATCTTCCCATCAGGACCAATTTCTTTTCGGCAAACTCCCGGTCCACGATTCCGTGTTCCCCCAATTTCAAACCAATCTCCCTGTATTGAGTTGCCTGCCCGCCCGGTATTCTGGAAAGGATATGACTGCCGATATTAAACACCCCCTCCAGGGCCCGATATAAATGGAACTGGGCTAGCCTGAAACCGACACCATTCTTGAATTCCTCAAAAGGCCGGGCGCCCAGTTTTTTCAGCTCGGCCAACTCGGCCTGAATGCCGTTGACCCTCTTTAGGATGACGTCTTTTTCCAATGCGGGAGACATGGTTTAGGTGATGCGTGACAAAATTCCTTCATGAAATATCGCCCTCAAGGGGGCAAAGTCGGCATAGCGGATCATGACCTGTGCTTTGAAATCGGCAAAGGCGTTTTTATCCGCCTCAAAAATCGGAACGCCGTGTTTCACCACATGGGCTTGCAGTTCCGCCGAGGCGGTCTGTAAAAAAACAATGTCGATGTTGACCAGTTTTCGGATATGGTCGGAGAGAATATCATACAGCGTGTCATAAACCTGTTTGCGCCTCTGCGGGTCATTGAGCAAAACGCCAAAGTCATAATCACTTTGGGAAAGGGCGACGCCCTGAACCTGTGAGCCGAACAAAACAACGGCCGAGACGGAGAGATTTTTCAGTTTTATCCGTTCGGCCGGGGAAAATTGAATCAGCGGTTTTACCATGAAAAACATTATATTCTGCCTTCCCCCAAATGGCAATCACGGAAAAGGCTGGGTAGTGGGTCAGTTTGGCCGTTGCATAAGGAAGCGGATACCCTTTGACTGCCTTTGCAAAAGGTATCCGGTTCCTTATGTGGTCCAAATAAGAACCCCGGCGTCCGCTTGCGCGGAACGACCGGGGCCTTTGGGGGAGTCGCTTAGTTAAGACGGACCATGGACCGTGGACCATGGACCGTGGAC
>JACQMB010000118.1 GCA_016203765.1 Deltaproteobacteria bacterium | reverse complement strand
CCCTTTCGCCTCAAAATGGGATCGGCGGTGATCACCGGCACGATCGATTATTTTTATGAAACCGAGGCGGGTTTTGTGATTTGCGATTTCAAGACCGACCGGAAGTTTGACCCCGAAAAATACCGGATTCAGATGGATACCTACGCCCTCGCCCTGTCCAAGGCGAAACAAAAACCGGTGGTGGAAACCCATCTCCGCTATCTGCGCCTGAAGAAAAATCATGTTGAAAAATGGGACGCGGCAAGGCAAAAGAGGGCGGAGGCGAAATTAACGGAGTTGATAAACCAATGATCCGGGAAACGGCGAAAAAAATCAGGGAAAAGGAAAAGGCGATCGCCCGATGGTTTGCCGGCAAGGCGGAGGGGTTGACCCTGCCGGTCACCACCTCGGTCGACATCCGCAACGCCGGCTTTAAAATTTCGGTGATCGACACCAACGTCTTCCCGGCCGGTTTCAACAACCTCTGCAATACCTTTTCCAAGAGGGCGGCCCATCATTTTAAAAACTATTTTCAAAAACAGGCGCCGGGGGCCAAAAAAATCCGGATTTTCCCGGAGGCCTTTACGAGAAACCGCCCCTATTTTGAGCATCTCGCACGGCTCAAGGCCATCCTGACGGAAGGGGGTTTTGAGGTGACCGACCAAGACCCGGATTTGATACTGCTCAACAATGACTGTTCCTCCGGCATCCCGGAGGCACTGCAGAAAGCCAAAGTCCCCGTTTTTCCCTCCCCCCAACTGGGCTGGTTTAGCCGGCGCAAAAAACACCACATCGAGATTTACTGTTCGCTGGCCCGTGAACTGGCCTCTCTCCTGGGGATGGACTGCTGGCGTTTTTGCCCCATCACCTGTTTGGAGCACGGCGTGGATATTCAAAATCCGGACGACTTAAAAAGATTGGCCGCAACCGCCGAAAAGGTGGTCCAAAAGACGGCCGACAAATACCGGCAATACGGCATAACCGAAAAGCCCTACATTTTTATCAAAAGCAATGCCGGGACGTTCGGCCTGGGACTGACCCATATTGAAGACCCGAAGGAGATTTTAACCCTCAACCGGAAGGCCAGAAAAAAACTCTCCGCCAGCAAAGGAGGAACGGCCGCGCGGGAATTTTTGATTCAGGAGGGGATCCCCACCATCGACACGTTTGAAGGGGGGCCGATTGAACCGGTCCTCTATTACGTGGGTGGCGAATCGGTGGGGGGATTTTTTCGGATTCATCAAGACAAAGACGCCCGCGCCTCGCTCAACACGCCGGGGGCACGGTTTGAAACACTCTGCTTTCACAAAGACAGCGAAAATGTGGGCAAGGAGATCAATCTCCACTGCGATGACCATGACGACTTTTTTACGATTGCAAAATGGCTGGGAAAAATTGCCTGCCTGGCCGTTGCGTTGGAGGAAAAAGATTTGGTCCCTAGTCCGTAGTCCGTGGTCCTCTTCAATCCGCGTAGCCTTTTTCGACCCTCTCCTGCTCTTCTTTACAACGAATGCACAGGTCGGTCACGGGGCGGGCCTCCAGGCGTTTCAAGCTGATCTCCTCGCCGCACTGCTCGCAAACACCGAATTCGCCTTCGTCGATTTTTTGCAGGGTCCGCTCGATTTTTTTCAGCAGAACCCTTTCCCGGTCTCTCAGGCGCAAATTCAGGGATTGGTCGGCCTCAGAGGAGGCCAGGTCGATCTCATCGTGCAGGTCTTCCGAGCTGAAACCCAGGCCCTGCTCCTTGTTGTCCGTGAGGGTGTTCAGCAAGGCGGCCTTCCGCTCGGTCAGCAATTTTTTAAAACGATCTATATCCCTTTTATTCACCTTTTCCATACTCCTCTTTTAAAAACGGCCGCATCTTTTCCCATTCAAAAGCCGTTGTCAACTTGAAACCGCTGTGGCAGGATCACCGGCATGCGGCGGCGCAGACAATTTCAAGCCATCGGAGACATTTTAGGAAAATTATTGTCCGATTCCAAGTGGAATCTGAAAAGACAACAATATGCCTTGTGGGAACAGTGGGATAGCCTGGTCGGTATACAAATTGCCGAGCAGGCCCGGCCGCTAAAATGGTCGAAGGAGACCCTGGTGGTGGGGGTCCGGGGGTCGTGCTGGCTGCAGGAGTTGAGGTTCAAGGAAGAAGCAATCCTTCAAAAAATCCGCGCAACATACCCGGATTTAAAAATAAACGGCATCCGCTGGTGCCTGTTATGACTGCTGAAAAGTTCGGATCACCGCTTCGGCCGGGATCGTCCCCTCCCGGATAATCCGCATGGTCTCCTGGGTAACATCCACCACGGTGGAGCCGCGGGAGGGTTCACACTCCCCGCCGTCGATGAGACAGGAAATCTTCTCCCCGAAATATTTTTGCAGGTGTTTGACGTTGAGCGAGGGAGGAAAGACGCTTAATTTGGCCGAGGTGGTCGTGATGGGGCGGCCCGCCTGGGTCACCAAGGCCGCCACAATGGGATGGGACGAGATCCTCACCCCGACCTTGCCGGTATTGGTGACCAGGCTCCGGGGAAATTTTTCATTCACTTCAAACAAAATCGTCAGGGGGCCGGGCCAGTAACGGCGCATCAGCGCCTCGGCCCGTTCCGGAATTCCGGTGACCAGTTCTCGTAACATCTGGACGGAAGAGACCAGGATCGCGATGGGGAGACCGTAATCGCGGGCCTTTAGATCATAAATTTTTTTGACCGCCTTTCGGTTAAAGACGTCGGCCCCCAAACCATAAATCGTCTCCGTGGGATAGGCGATGACTTCGCCATCCAGAATATACTGGGCGGCCTTTTTGATTTCATCGGCCTCGGGGACTTTGGGGTTGATTCTAAGAATTTCGGACATTTTTGTCCTTCTCTTCAACTGAGGCGGCGATTTGGGCGCGGTGGTCTTTCAACAATTTTTGCAGGCGTTCGTCGTTCGTGGCCAGGATTTCCACGGCAAACAACGCCGCGTTTTTGGCGCCCGCTTTTCCAATCGTTACCGTGGCCACCGGCACGCCGGGAGGCATCTGTCCCATCGAAAAGAGGGCCTCCATCCCCTTGAGCGGTGAGGCGTCGAGCGGCACGCCGATCACCGGCAGGGTGGTGTGGGAAGCCAACACCCCCGGCAGATGAGCCGAATAACTCGCCCCGGCGATGACCACCTTGATGCCCCGGTCAAACAAACCTTTGGCAAAGGTAACGGCCTGATCGGGCGAGCGGTGGGCGGAGGTGACTTTATATTCATACGTCACCCCAAATTCATCCAGCGTTTTTCCCGTCTCCTCCATCACGGAAAAATCGGAATCGGAGCCCATCACAATCGTGACCAGCGGTTTTTCTTTCATCGAACACCCCTCCCAATATCTTTTCGATAAAAACTTCCCTTCCAGGAAATCTTCTCCGCCGCGGTATACGCCTTTTGGGAGGCCTCCGCAACATTTTTTCCCAGCGCGCTCACCCCCAGCACCCTCCCCCCCTCGGTGACCACCCGCTCTCCCTGGAGCCGGGTCCCGGCGTGAAAAACGATGGTATCGGGAAGCGATTCGGCCTCGTTCAAACCCTGAATGGGGAGTCCTTTTTCGTAAGTCCCCGGATAACCCTGCGAGGCCATCACCACACAGCAGGCCGCGTCCGTTTCCCAGGAAAGTTCGACTTCGTTGAGGCGGCCGTCGAGGGCCTTTTGAAAAATTTCCACCAGGTCGGTCCTTAAACGCGGCAAAATGGCCTGGGCCTCCGGATCGCCCAAGCGGACGTTGAATTCCAAAAGCCTCGGCTCCCCCTTGGCGATCATCAGGCCGGCGTACAAAAATCCGACAAACGGAAAACCCTCCGTGACCATGGCGCGCACCGCCGGGATCATGATCGTCTCCATTATTTTTTCATACATCTCCCGATTGATTAAAGGCGAAGGGGAAAACGCTCCCATCCCGCCGGTGTTGGGGCCCCTCTCGCCGTCGAGCAGGCGTTTGTGGTCTTTGGAGGAGGCCAGCGGCAGAATATGATTGCCGTCCACGACCGCGATGAACGAAGCCTCCTCCCCTTTCAAAAAATCCTCAATGACTATTTTGTCGTATTTTTGAATCGCCGCGAGGGCCTCCTCTTTCTTTTGACAAATGGCCACCCCCTTCCCCTGAGCCAAGCCGTCGGCCTTGACCACCAAAGGATAATCATGGGTTTCAACATAGGCTTTGGCCTCTTTCGGATTGGTAAAAGTTTTGTAGCCGGCCTGCGGGATTTGATAGCGGCCGCAAAATTCCTTGGTGTAAATTTTGGAGGCCTCCAGTTTGGCCGCCTCTTTTGTGGGACCAAAAATATTGAGGTGCTCTTTTTTGAAGGCATCCACGAGGCCCGCGGCCAGCGGGGCTTCGGGCCCCACGATCGTCAGGTCGATTTGCTTCTCTTTGGCAAAGGTCAGAAGTTTGGAAATATCGGCCGCGGCAATATCCGCGCATTCCGCCTGCCTCGCTATCCCCGCATTCCCCGGCGCGCAGTAAAGTTTTTTGACCCGGGGCGAAGCGGCCAGCTTCCAAACCAGCGCATGCTCACGTCCGCCAGAGCCGATGACGAGGAGGTTCATGACACGGCCCTATAGCACATACTTTTTTTGTTTCAAGCTAGTGTCTGAAATGCCTTACGCCGGTGAAGACCATGGCGAGGTTGCGGCGGTCGGCCTCGGCAATCACCTCTGGGTCCCTGATCGAGCCGCCGGGTTGGATCACCGCGGTGGCGCCGGCCTGGGCGATCGCCTCAATGTTGTCGGGGAATGGAAAAAAAGCGTCGGAGGCAGCAACAAGTCGTGAGTCATGGGTCATGAGTCGTGAGTTAAACTTCATCGTCGCCACTTTGATGGCATCTATTCTGCTCATCTGACCGGCGCCGATGCCCAGCGTGCGATCCTCGGCGGCGAAAACGATCGCGTTCGATTTCACATGTTTCACAATCTTCCAGGCAAAGGCGAGTGCCGCTGTTTCTTCCGGAGTCGGTTTTCTGCTGACCGCCGTCTTCCATTGGTTTGGCTTTTCCATCGTCCGGTCGGCATCCTGGATTAAAAGACCGCCGCCGGCACTGCGAATCAGTTGTTCCGGTCCTTTTGTTTCCTTTGTTTCCAGCAGGCGCAAATTTTTCTTTTTCGCCAAAATATCCCGCGCCCCTTTTGAAAACCCCGGAGCCAAAATAATTTCCAAAAAGATTTTTGCGCAAGCCTCGGCCGTCCCCCCATCCAGCTCACGATTGAACGCCACAATCCCGCCGAAGGCCGACTGGGAATCGCAGGCCAGGGCTTTTTTAAAAGCATCGTTGAGCGAATTTTCCGAAGCGGCGACACCGCACGGATTGGCGTGTTTGAGAATGGCGCAGGCAAACGGCTCTTTTTTGAATTCCTGAATCAGCCACCAGGCCGCGTCCGCGTCGAGGATATTGGTGTAGGAAAGTTCCTTCCCT
>JACQMB010000117.1 GCA_016203765.1 Deltaproteobacteria bacterium | reverse complement strand
GTTGATGGCGTGGCAAATCTGGTTGGCCAATCCCTGCACGATCTGCGGCTTTTTTTTCTCCCATTCGAGTGCCTCCGCCTGCGCGGCCGCCTCCTGCCAGGAAATCGCTTCATCAAAGTTTACGTAGATTTTGCCGTAGCGCCCCTTTAAAAACCGGGTCAATCGAAGGATGTCGGTGAATTTTTCCTTTTGTTTCGGCTTTCCCCCCATCTCTTCGATGTAGGATTTTTCCTCGAGGACCTTGTCATAGGTAATGCTGACCGGCATGAAGAAGATATCCCCGGCCGCCCCTTCGTGCACCGCCTCCGAATACATCGACAACATGCCCAATTTCGGCGAGCGGAGTTTTCCGGTGCGGGAACGCCCCCCCTCGATAAAAAATTCCTGAAGATAGCCCTCCCGCACCAAAATTTTCAGATAAGTTTGGAAAGTCTTTTTGTAGAGAAGGTTTCCCTCAAAAGAGCGCCTTAGAAAGAAGGCCCCGCAACGGCGGAAGAAGCGCCCCATCGGCCAGAAGGCCATGTTGATCCCGGCGGCCACGTAGGGGGAGACGATGTCGTTTTGATGGCAGAGATAACCCAGCAAAAGATAGTCGAGGTGGGAGCGGTGATTGGGGGTTAAAATCACCGGACCCCGGGCGAGTGTTTTTTTGAGTCGTTTGATTCCTTCAGTATCGACCGACACCCCTTCAAAAAGATTTTGAAACACACGGTGGAGGATGGCCGCCACGAACTCAATATAATGATAGCGGAGGTCCGCCGCTATTTCCCTGGCGTATTTAAGCGCCAAACCCTTGATGGTGTCGACCGGTTTTCGCCTCTCCTTGGCAATTTCATAAACGGTTTTGGCCAGTCCTTCGTCCTCCAGGGTGTGATCCAAAAACCACCGGTGGGAGTGAATCACGGGGCCGGTAAAATTTTTGCGTTCGCTCTGAAGCTGGCCGACGATTTTTTTATAAAGAGGAAGGGGGGACCCAAAAGCAGACAGGGGGATCGGCTCCGAAAATTTTTGGATGGCCCGGTTTTTGTAATGCCGGAAAAAAAGAATGATCTTGCGCCAGCGGCCGGGTCTTTCGTTTTCGCCGAACAGGGCCTCAAAAACGGAGGCCTGCTCGCGGCGGGGGCGCTTGTCCCAGATCAACTGGTAGGGGACAATAAAAATGGGGTAGCCGGTCTTTTTTTCGGCTTCGAACAGCGCTTCCAAAAAACCCCGGGTCTCCTCGGGAATAAATTCCGGGTCCCATTCCTCCAGGGAGTAGAGAATCGACCTTCTCTCCAGCACGAGGTCTTCAGGAAAACCATTGGCCGCCGGGTCCGGAAAGTTTTTGTGCCTGGCCAGAAAACCGATGCGGTCGCGATAAAGTTTAAAGAATTTTTTCAACGGGAGCCAGCGCCGGGCCCGAAGGGCGTTGTTGAAAAAAGGGGAGGGAAGTTTTTGCTCGGAGAGAACGTTATTCAGCACGATCAATTCGAGCTGGCCGATATTGCGGGTGACGTAGATGAAAAGGCCCTGTTGGGCTTTGATCCGGAGTGTCTCCAGATGGGTTTCGTCGGCCCGGATCCTTTCAGCCCAATGGGTGAGGATCTGACGATGAAAAAAGTTTCCTTCGGCAAACATCCCCCCGTTATAAAGATCGAGGAGGGTGGCGGTATCGGGGCGGGGGGCCGGCCTCTGGCGGACAAACCATCCGCCGATTTTCCCCAAAATCCTTTCCAGCGGGCTGGGGCGAACAATCTCCATCGCCTTATTGTATCCTATTTTTAATAGGCCTTGGCAAGTCCGGCCTCTTTTTGGTAGGGAGGCACTATGTCCCGCATTCACATTTTGCCGCCCGACTTGGCCGACAAGATCGCCGCCGGCGAGGTGGTCGAGCGTCCCGCCTCGGTGGTCAAGGAACTGGTCGAAAATGCCTTGGACGCGGGGGCGACTTTCGTACGTGTGGCGGTCGAGCAGGCCGGTAAGGAAAAAATCGAAGTCAGCGATAACGGGTGCGGGATGAGCCTGGAAGAGGCCAAGCTGGCAATCCAGCGCCATGCCACCAGTAAAATTTCCTGCCTCGACGATCTGTTCGCGATCCGCACCCTGGGCTTTCGCGGCGAGGCTTTGCCCTCGATTGCGTCAGTTTCCCATTTTGTTTTGGAGACGAAATCAAAGAGAGAGGGGGCGTTGGAGGGGGCGAGGGTGGAGGTGAGGGGAGGAGAGCCGGTTTTGGCG
The DNA here is from genome assembly GCA_016203765.1 of Deltaproteobacteria bacterium. Classification (GTDB taxonomy): domain Bacteria; phylum UBA10199; class UBA10199; order SPLOWO2-01-44-7; family SPLOWO2-01-44-7; genus JACQMB01. The sequence continues at coordinate 6,567 of JACQMB010000117.1, read as the reverse complement.
CGCACGGCCGGTTGTCCGGTCGGCGCGCGGGTGGTGGTGGACGATCTTTTTTACAACACGCCGGCGCGGAGAAAATTTTTGAAGAGTGACGCAGTGGAGGCCGGTCATATCGAAGATGTTTTAACAAGATTGGCGTTGAGCCGGCTCGATTGCGGTTTTGGATTGGTCGTGGATGGAAAGGTTAAATGGCTGACACCGGCGGCGAAAGAACCGCTCGCCCGTCTGAAGGTTTGTTTGGGCGGGGATTTTGTTGAGGACGCCTTTGCAACGCGGGAGGCCGTGCCGGAATTCAAACTTTCCGGCTGGCTGGTTCATCCGCGCAACTCGGCCGCCAACGCCAACGGCATTTATTTTTTCCTGAACGGCCGTTTTTTGCGCGACCGGGTGTTACAGCACGCCCTGGGGCAGGGTTATTCCGATTTTCTAATGAAGGGGCAGTATCCGAAGGGGGTCCTTTATTTGGAGATTCCGCCCGATCAGTTCGACGTCAATGTCCATCCGACGAAACGTGAAGTGCGATTTGTAAAACCGCAAGTTGTGCATCAGTTTGTGGCGCAGGCGGTCAGGAAGGCGGTGCAAGGGAAAATATATATAACGGGCCATGGACAATGGACCATGGACAGTGGACCAAAAACAGGACCTGTCCCGGAAATAATGGATCAAGCCCAGCGTCCACAGTCCCCGGTCCCCAGCCCCTGGTCCCTGGTCCCTGGTCCCTGGTCCACGGTCTCCTCTCCCCGGTCCCTCCTCTCGACCGGCTCGCTAACGCCTTCGCTTTCTGTCGGGCCCTTCGCTCAGCTCAGAGTTTTGGGAGTGATTGCTCAAACTTACATCCTTTGTGAAGCTACCGATGGAAAACTTGTCCTAATCGACCAGCACGCGGCGCATGAGCGGATCGGTTATGAAAAATTGAAGAAGGGGCCGAGGGAAAAAGAGGCCGCCAGCCAGCGCCTGGCCTTTCCCTTGACTTGGGAGACCGGCAAAAAAGAGGCGGCCCTTTTGGAAACACACCTGGGAACCTTGCAGGAGGCCGGTCTCGACATTGAACCTTTCGGGGGACAAAGTTTTGCCATCCGGGCCTGCCCCGCCTTGATTCCGGAAAAAAAGATTCCGGCCCTGTTGGGAGAGATCGCGGCCGAATTGGAAACGCTGGAAACCAGCACCGCCCTGGAAAAAGTCCGCGATCATATCTTCAAAACGATGTCCTGCCACGCCCAGGTCCGCGCCGGCGATTCTCTTTCCAAGCCGGAACTGGAGCACCTGCTCAAAGAAATGGACGAATACCACGCCACCCACTGCCCCCACGGCCGGCCGACTTCCGTTGAAATCCCCCTCGATCAAATCGCAAAGTGGTTTAAACGTACATGAAAAAAATTATTGTCCTTTGCGGCCCGACGGCCGTGGGCAAATCGAAAATCGCGCTGGAGTTGGCACAGCAATGCAATGGCGAAATTGTCTCCGCCGACTCCCAGCAAGTCTACCAAGAACTCGATATCGGCACGGCCAAGCCGACGCCGGCCGAGCGGGCGCAGGTTCCCCACCATCTTATCGATGTCGCCAGTCCCGACGCACATTTCGATGTTTCGCGTTATGCGGCTCTGGCCGACGCCGCCATCGCGGACATCACCAAGCGGGGCCGCCTCCCCATTGTCACGGGCGGAACCGGCATGTATATCCGCATCCTTCTTTACGGCCTTTGCGACGCCCCGCCGCAGGACAAGGCGGTCCGGCAAAGGCTCATGCAGAGGATAGAAGCTGAGGGGCTGAAAAAATTATACGCGGAACTCAAAAAAGTCGACGGGGAGGCCGCGCAAAAAATCCATCCCAACGACAAGACCCGGATTATCCGCGCCCTCGAAGTTCACGAACTCACCGGTTATCCGCTTTCTCATTTCCAGCAAAAACACTGCTTTGCAAAACCCCGTTACGAGGCCAGACAGGTCGGCTTCAACATCGACCGCAAAGTGCTCCACCAAAACATCGAACGTAGAGTGGACTGGATGATCGCCAACGGCTGGGTCGAAGAGGTCCGCGAACTGTTGAAATTTTATTCCTCGGCGTGCCAGGCCCTCCAATCAATCGGCTACAAGCAGATTGTCCGGCATCTGAAAGGCCAAAAATCCTTGCCCGAAACAATCGAAGAAATCAAAAAAGAGACCCGCGCCCTGGCCCGCCGCCAGTTGACCTGGTTTCGGGCCGATAAAAATATTCGGTGGTTTGATCCCGCCGATGCCGGTTGGAGCCGGGCACTAAATTAAGGCCGAATTTTGGAAACCGCCGGGAAGGGGGCTCTTCCTTTCTTAAGCAGGTTGTTGGCCTGGATCAGTTCCTGGGAAATTTGATTAATTTTTGCTTCCCGTTCGGCGATCTTGCCGGCCATTTCGTTAAAATGAGCGGCCAGGAGGCCTAATTCGTCCCCCGGAGCCGTATCCAATTGCGGGGCATAATCGGCCATGGCCATCCGCCGGGTGGCTTCCACGAGTTGAAAAAGTCGCTTCTTCAAACGATAAAGCACCCAAAATCCGGCCACCGCCCAAAGGGTCAATCCCAATAAAGAGAAGGGGATGAACCAAAGAAAATATTTTTGCAGGGACAGGTCGGCCAGCTCTTGATTGTGATCCGCTTTTTCCAGCAGGGCGTTGGTGATCTCCGCTATTTGCTCCATCACGCCTTCATCCACGGCGCGCGCCTTTTGGGTGAAGGCTTCGGTCTGCGAAACTGTTTGGATTCCCGGAAGTTCATTATTCAGGGTTGCGTAGTGCAATAAATGGTTTTCCAAATCCCCCACCCTTTCCGTCAGGTGAGGATCGGTCGTCTTTTTTTTCAGGTCCGCCAATGAATTTTGCGCCCGGACCAAAAATTTTTGGCGGGACTGGAGATAGTTCTGGGACCTGAAGAGAAACCAATTTTTTTCCTCTTTCCGGGCGTGATTAAAATAATCGCGAAACTCCTTGACGAGTTTCAAAAATTCCATTTCCATCTGGGTCTGTTCCAAAAACCCTTGGGTCTGAACATTAAAGTAAAAACTGAACGCAAAGTGCATCCCCATCAGCAGGATCACGGCGCCGAGGAGTCCCGATAATTTATAGGCAATGGAGTCGCGTCTTTTCAAGATGTCTATCCTTTCAGCGTATCCGAGGCCTCCACAACGGTCTTGGCGTCGATTTGTTGTAGCCCCGCCTTTTCCCCGATCCATAATGCCATGTTGCAGACATTACTGATCAGCCGGGGAGTCCCCCCGGTCAAACTAAACACCTTTTGACAGGCCTCCGGGGTAAAAATTTCGGAATCGACGCCGGCGATACGGATTCGATGGCGGATATATTTTTGGGTTTCGTCCCGGTCCAAAGGAGGAAGGTGAAACCACATCTGAACGCGTTGGGCCAATTGCTGCAGTTTTAAAATTTTCTCTTTGAGTTCGGGTTGGCCGATGAAAACGACATTGAGTAAAAGCTGGTTGCCACTTTGCATATTCATCAACAGCCGGACCTCTTCCAAAACCTCTTCGTTTTCAATGGCTTGCGCCTCATCAATCATCAGCGTGGTTTGCCGGCCCGCTTCCAAATTGCTCTCCAAGATTTGCTTTATTTGATCCAACAGGCCGACTTTGTCGGAGGGGAGCAGTTTTTCTTTGGAGGCCCCCAGCTCAAAACAGATGGTTGCTAAAAATTCCCTGGCTCCAAGCCGTGGATTGGTAATCAGGGCAATTTGGCAGCGAATATCTTTGGCCAGTTCCCGGATCATCACGCGGCTTAACAGTGTTTTACCACAGCCATACTCCCCGGTTAAGACGATGGCGCCGCGGCGTTCATGGCAGGAAAACAACAGCCGTTGCAATGCCTCTTCGTGATCGGGTGAGGGGTAAAAAAAATTCTCGTCCGGGGCCACTTCAAACGGTTTTCCCTTGAGACGCCAATAATCCAAATTCATCGGTCCCATTTTAAAGGATTTCGGCTATTGAGTAAACCTATTATTTGAAAATTGACATATAGAACACCCTGTGTAATTGCGAGGAGGGCGAAGCCCGACGAAGCAATCCAGTGAATGTAACGAGATTGCTTCGCCCCGCTAAGGCGGGGCTCGCAATGACAAAAAAACCATGCCAAAAATTATCGATCTGAAGGCCCGTGAAATTTTGGACTCCCGAGGCAATCCCACCCTCGAAGTCGACTGCTGGGTGGAGGGGCATATTTTGGGCCGGGCGGCGGTTCCCTCCGGGGCTTCCACGGGGATTCACGAAGCGCTGGAATTGAGGGACAACGACCCCAAGCGCTATTTGGGCAAAGGGGTTTTGCACGCGGTCGATATCGTCAACACCACCCTGCGGGAAGAGCTGAAGGGAATGGTAGTCACCTCCCAAAATTTGCTCGACAAAAAATTGATCGATCTGGATGCAACGCCCAACAAATCCAAGCTGGGGGCAAACGCCATGCTGGCCGTTTCGATGGCCGCGGCGCAGGCCGCCTGCCAGGTTCGCAAAAAGCCCCTTTATGCCTATCTCAAGGAATGGGTGGGGGGCGGGGTCGATTATTTTCTGCCGGTTCCGCTGATGAATCTCGTCAACGGGGGCGTGCATGCCGACAACAATCTTGAGTTTCAGGAATTTATGATCGCCCCCGTCGGGGCCCCCAGCTTTCGTGAGGCCCTGCGCATGGGGGCGGAGGTTTTTCATCATCTCAAACAACTGTTGAGGGAAAAAAAATTGAGCACCGCGGTGGGGGATGAAGGGGGATTTGCCCCCGATTTGGCCTCCAATGAAAAGGCCTTGGAGCTTCTTTTGCAAGCCATTGAAGAGGCCGGCTATCGGGCGGGCAAGGATATCTGGCTGGCCCTCGATTGCGCCGCCTCCTCGTTTGCCAAAAAGAGACCGGCCGAAGAGCAGATCGAGGAGTATAAAAAACTGGTTGAAAAATACCCCCTCTTTTCGATCGAAGACGGCCTGGATGAGGAGGACTTCGAGGGCTGGAAAAAATTGACGGAGGCCCTGGGAAAAAAAATTCAGCTGGTGGGAGATGACCTCTTTGTCACCCAGAGTGCCCGGCTCAAAAAAGGGATCGAAGCAAAATACGCCAACGCCATTTTGATCAAACTCAACCAGGTGGGAACCGTCACCGAAACCCTCGATTGCATCCGCCTGGCCAGGGAGGCCGGCTTTGCCACGATTATTTCCCACCGCTCCGGAGAGACGGAGGATGTCTTTATTGCCGACCTGGCTGTGGGGACCGGCGCGGGCCAGATCAAAACCGGCTCGCTCAGCCGTTCGGAACGTTTGGCCAAATATAACCAGCTGTTGCGCATTGAAGAGGAACTGGGCGCCGCCTATTACGGCACCCAATGTCTCCATAAATAAAAGCCGATCCTCTGACACTTTTTCCAACATTTTGTTTTTTTGTTTTGGCGGCAGGAACCTGCTGGCGTTGCTGCGCCAGCCCTCCGCGTTATTGGACTCCGCAAACTCTTCGAGTTTGCTTCGCGGCCCAGCAAAGCCGGGCCTTGACCGTCCCGAAAATGGGTTTGGTTGCAGGAGAGAAAATTTGGGGCTTTTCCTTCCGTCAAGCCCCAGCTTTGCTGGGGCGCGAAGCAAATCCGAAGGATTTGCGGAGTACGAATAATCCCCAAATTTTGCAACCAACACCCATTTTCGCTCCTCATTACGGCTCCGGGCTAGACGGCGCTTAAGGCAACGCCAGCAGGCTCCTGCCGCCCATACTCAAAAAAACCAGAGCGTGGCCCAAAGTCGGCGGAGGGATGGATTGCGAAAGTGCCTAAAAGCGCAGGAGGGAGGTCGTATGACAAGCAAAAAACGATATTGGTTTCCGAAGTTGGGGGTTGACAGAGGAAAACCACCAACTTCGATTGAAACCAAATCGTTTTTTGCGAGGAATAGACCGACCGGGCGCTAGCACTTTCGCAATCCTATCCCGGAGCTGGCTTGGGGCCACGCCCTGGATCATGAAAAAAGTGTCAGAGGGTCGGTTTTTATTTGCGCAGGCATTGGGCGCCGTAATAGGCGGCGCCCAGTTCCTCTTCGATGCGCAGGAGCTGGTTATATTTGGCCAAACGCTCCGAACGGCAAAGCGAGCCCGTTTTGATCTGGCCGGCGCCGGTCCCCACCGCCAGGTCGGCAATAAAGGTGTCCTCGGTCTCTCCGGAGCGGTGGGAAATAATGGTGGCAAAGCCGGCCTCCCTGGCCAGGCGGATGCAATCGAGGGTTTCGGTCACGGTTCCCACCTGGTTGAGTTTGATTAAAATGGCGTTGGCGTATTTTTCTTCGATCCCTTTTTTGAGCCGGGCACTCTGGGTGACAAAGAGATCGTCTCCCACCAGCTGGATTTTTTTCCCCAGGGCCTCCGTCAATTTTTTCCAGCCCTCGAAGTCCTCCTCATCCAGGCCGTCTTCGATCGAAAAGAGGGGGTATTTTTCAACCAGTTTTTTATACTCCTCGATTTGCTCTTCGGCCGGTCTCTTTTTGGCAAACGAGGAGGCGGCGCAATCGAGGGCCAGCCAGATATCCTTGCCCGCCCGATAGCCGGCCTCTTCAATGGCTTGCAAAAGAAGCTCCAAGGC
>JACQMB010000122.1 GCA_016203765.1 Deltaproteobacteria bacterium | reverse complement strand
GGTGGGGTGACCTGAACCGGCCTCGGTGGTGGCCTTCAGACTCAAAATTCTCAGGCGGTTGGCAATTGTTTTAAGCTGATTTATTGAGGATTTGGGCATTGATTCCTTGAGGTTGGCTACCAGAAGGTCCCAAAAATGACAAGACCATTTATTCTGCATACAAAATCGTTTAACCATTTAAAAACTATTGACTTATTAATTTAATTTGCTAAAGAACCCGCCGCTATGACAAATGCGGGCATGGGTCTTTGGACAACTTATATAAGCGTCCCCGGCGGAGTGGATGCGGCGCTGGCGCAAGGTTTGGGTGTCACTCCTGAAACATTCGGTGATTTTAGTGATGCCTTCGGGGCCGAACTGATCCGCATGGAAGGTCGGGGAGCAGATCCGGAAATCCTTGAGACATTGGCCGATAAGGCTATTGCCCTGCGCGATCTCGTGCGCGGACAAGGGGGAACAACCAACGGCGCCGTCCCGGGTGTCTTAAAAGAAATTTCGGGCAAACTTTGGGAGGCAAAAAACCTTAACCCGATATTCGCTTTGAGAGAAAAAACCAGAGGTGTCTACCTCCCCCGTCAAATTCCGATGATCCTGAATCATATTGAAGATACGGGAAAAATCATCGAACAAGAGATGGGCAAACTGGAAACCGCCTTGCAAAAAACGCTGGCCACGGCCGCCCGGCTTCAACACGATTTAACCGCTTGGAGTCGCAGCCCCGGGACATCTAAAAGATTTTCCGAGGTGAGCCCCCGCGCCCTGCGAAGAGACCTCGGAGAGACAAAAGCGCGTCTTGAAAAATTGTGGGAGAAAAAAACAGACCTGACCAATGCAAAGGCCGACCTGCTTTTATTGGTTGATTTTATCCAGACAAGAAGCAACGGCAGTATCCGTCCCCTGCTTTCAAGATTATTGTCCAACGAAGCGCTCCTGGAGTTGGCTTCCCGGAGAGTGATCTCCCTCCTGTTCGATGAAATCCAGGCGCTCTATCGCGCCCATGTCAACGACGAGGAGGCTGTCACCGACGAGGAGGCTGACGTGACATCGCCCAGCGGCGATTTTCTTCCCGGTATCGTCGACGAACTCCCCTCGGAAGGGGGCCGCCGCATGAAGCCGGCTCTCTCTCCGGACGATTTTCCGGGATCTCCTTACTCCTGGAGCGATGATGATCTCTGGCGGCAGGAATTGGAATCCCCTTAAAACACAATCCGTTTGACTGCCGGGACTTCCTCCCCTAAAAATCGCCGCGCCAGTTTTTCAAAAGAGGGCGTTTGATCGGTCACGGTGAGTTGACAAAAGGGTTTTTGCCCTCCGGCCGGCATCTTCTTTTCCGTTAAAATTTTTTGAAGGGCGGCGGCCACTGATTCGGCCGAATCGATCAAGTCAACGTCGTCACCCACAACTTTTTGAATGACGTTTTTGAGCAGAGGATAATGGGTACAGCCCAAAATCAGCGTGTCGATCCCGCCGCCGGCCAGCGGTTTTAAATAATGTTGGGCAATTTCGAAAGCCACCGGATGATCGAGCCACCCCTCTTCCACCAGAGGAACGAATAACGGACAGGCCAGGCCGGTGACGGCCGCGGTTTCATCGCGCCGTTTGAGTTCTTTGGCGTAAACATCGCTGTTAATGGTCGCGGCGGTTCCAATCACGCCGATCTTTTTATTGCGGCTGACCCGCAGGGCCGCCTCCACGCCGGCCTCGATGACCCCCAGGAGGGGGAGGTGAAATTTGTGTTGGAGATAGGGCAAGGCGTGGGCCGAGGCCGAGTTGCAGGCGATCACGATCGCCTTGACGTTTTTTCCGGCCAAAAAGGCGAGGCACTCTTCCGTATAACGCAAAATGGTCTCGGCCGATTTCGTCCCGTACGGAACGCGCGCCGTATCCCCCAGATAAATAATCGATTCGTTCGGCAGGGCCTTCCGGACGGCGGCCATCACGGTCAGGCCCCCCACGCCGGAGTCAAAGATGCCGATCGGTTGGTTGGACATCGGCCGTCTCCTAGCGGGTCCATTCCAAAAAAGCAAAGATAATTGACAATCTCTGATTTATCGCTAAGATGCGCGCCCGCATGTTCGGATTACTCCTCCAAGCCGAAACCGCCCTCCCCGCCGTGGAAACGGCCGAGGTGGGAGGCAACCACCATCTCATCCATCTGGTCTTTACCGCCGACCCGCTGGTTCAGCTTTGTCTCCTTATTTTACTGATCTTTTCGGTGGTCTGCTGGGCGATCATCATCGCCAAACACCGCCAGCTCAAAAAAGCCGAAGGCCGCTCCCAGCGTTTTTATGAAATGTTTTGGAACGCAAAAAAACTGGAGGAAATCACCTCCAAACGCGGGCTCCGGCTCGGTCCGGCCTACAATATCTTTCACGTGGCTCTGCAATCGCTGGAGACCCACAAAAATCCGGGAACCAAAGAGGCGGTCATTCGGGACATTCGCCGGGCCTATGAGGATGAAATTGAGCAGGTCGAATACGGCGTTCCCTTTTTGGCCACCACCGCCTCGGCCGCCCCCTTCATCGGCCTGTTTGGAACGGTTTGGGGCATCTTGAACGCCTTTTGGAAAATCGGTCAGAAAGGCTCTTCCAGCCTGGCCTTGGTCGGACCCCATATCGCCGAGGCGCTGATCGCCACCGCCATTGGACTTGCCGCCGCCATCCCCGCGGTCATCTTTTATAACGTCTATGTCGGCAAGATTCGCCGTTTTTCCAAAGACCTGGAAGATTTTGTCGAAGATTTGAGTGATCGCATCACTCACGAGCATTTCGGGGCCCGTTCATGAAGGTCTTGCATGCCGGTTCGCGCCACAATCAACCGCTCGCCGAAATCAACGTCGTCCCCTTCGTCGATATCGTTTTGGTTCTGCTGATTATTTTCATGATTACCGCCCCGTTATTGCAACAGGGCCTGCCGGTGGAATTGCCCAAGGCCGAGGCGCAGGAGATCAAAAGAGAGAAAAAAGACCTGGTGGTCACCATCGACGCCAAGGGAAATATTTTTCTGGGCGACGTTAAACAGGCTTTAAACCTGGAGGCCTTTACCGCCAAACTGGCCGCGATTTTTAAAACCAAGGAAGACAAGGCGTTGTTGATTCGCGCCGATCATCAATTGAGCTATGGCGCCGTGGTCGACGTGATGTCCACCGCCCTGAAAGTAGGCGTGCAACGCATCGGCATGATTACACAGCCCGAAAAGTAGGCTATACTATGCCTCCATGGCCTTCATTCAAACCATTCCACATTCGCATCCCTCATTAAAAAGGCCGCTTTGGGCCTCCGCCCTTCTCCATCTCTTTGCGATCCTCTTTTTCTTTTTCGCGCCGATCCTGCCGATTTTTAAACCGGCGACAAAAGTGATCTGGGTCCAACTGCCGAAGGGCGTTTCCGAAGAGATCGATCTCAAAATGAAGGAAGCCGAAAACCTGCCGAAGACAACGATCAAAGAGCAAAAGGAATGGCTCAAAAAACCGGAGGAGACCAAAGACAAAAAAACCGTCAAGGCGAAAGAGGAAAAACCGAAGCTCACCCCCATCCGGCCGAAACCGAAACCAAAACCGCTCACCGCGGAACAAAAGGCCCTGGCCGCGCTGGAAAAAAAAATGAAGGCCCCGCCCGAAGCGGCCCAGGTCCCCGAAAAGGGGGAGGGATTTAAGTATGGCACCGCGATGGAACCCCTGCGCGTTCCCCCCACCGATCCCGAATACCTGGCCTACCAGGCCAAGGTCCGCTACAAAATCATTGAGGAATGGATTTTGCCCCTGGCTTATCTGGAGGGGGATGTCCCTCCCAGAGGCCGGATGATCGTTCAAATCAACCAGAACGGCGACATCCTCTCGAAGGAATGGGATGAAAAATCAGGGAACGCCGCCTTTGACGCATCCTGCGAGCGGGCCATCAGCCGCGCCACGCCGCTTCCGGTGCCGCCGGAGCGACTCAAGTGGGAGGCCTATAACGAAGGCTTTTTGGTTGAATTTGATCCCTCCTTGAAGGGGGAGTGAAAATAAGCTATAAGCGCCGACTCTATGAAAAAAATCTGCTTTTATTTTCTGCTCTTAGTCCTTGGTCCATGGTCCACGGTCCCCGGTCCTCTCCTTGCCCGCATCTACATCCCCATTGACCAGCCCTCGGACAAAAAACTGCCGATGGCGATTACCCGACTGGTGAACAATGGCGGGGCCGGGCGGGAGGCCGAAACCATTCCGGCCATCATCCAAAACGATCTGGAAATTTCTTCCTACTTTCAGTTCATCCCGCCGGAGGCCTTTTTGGAATCGGAGGATTCCAACGCCGTTACCGCCGAAGCAATCAATTTTGATTTGTGGACCGCCATCGAAGCCCAGGCCTTGATTAAAGGGAGCGTCGAAAAGGCAAAGGGGAGGGTAACGGTTGAATTGAGACTTTTCGATCCCTTTTTAAAACAACTGCTCGTCGGCAAACAATATCGCGGGTCGGAAAAAGACCTGCGCGCCATGGCCCACCGCTTCTCGGATGAAGTCATGCTGGCCCTGACCGGAATCCTGGGCCCCTTTAACAGCAAGATCACCTACACCGCCCCGTCCAAGCGGGGGAACAAAACCATTCACGTCATGGATTACGACGGCTTCAACGATTTTCAGATCACCCATCCGAAAACGATCAGTTTGGGATCCAAGTTTTCTCCCGACGGCTCCCGGGTGGCCTTCACCTCCTATGCCTCCGGCACGCCGGAAATCTACATCGCCGAGCTGGGAGGGCGGGTCAAACAGATCACCGCAAACGGGGCCACCAATATCACGCCGGCCTTTTCCCCCGACGGCGGAACGATTATTTTTTCTAGCTCGGTCAAAGGGGACCCCGATATTTGGATCATGAATACGGCCGGGAGGATGATCGCCCAGCTTACCAATGTTTATGGAGTCGATATTTCCCCCCTCTTTTCCCCCGACGGTAGCCGGATTCTTTTTTCCTCCGAGCGGGTGGGTAATTTGCACGTTCAGACGATGGACCCTTCCGGGGGGAATATCACCCGCCTCACCTTTGTGGGAAAATTTAACGACACGCCGGCCTTCTCGCCGGACGGAACCAAGATCGCCTTTTGCGGCAGAGACATGGAGGGCTTCTTTGATATCTTTGTGATGAACGCCGATGGTTCCTACATCCAACGACTGACCCGCGGCGACGGGGACAACACCCATCCCTCCTGGTCGGCCGACGGGCGCTTCATTACTTTTGCCTCCAGCCGGGCGGGTGAGGCGGTTTACATCATGCGCTTTGACGGCGAAAATCCGGCGCAGGTATCCAAAGGCTTCGGCTCACTCCCCTGGTGGGGGCCGAGACTTCCATAAGGAAGCGGATACCTCGTGAACGTTCACGAGGTATCCGCTTCCTCATGAAACTGGCGGCTATTGATATCGGCACCCATTCGGTTTTGCTTCTCATCACTACCGTGAAGAACGGAAAGGCTTTGCCGCTGGCCGATGAGGCGACGTTGACGCGGATTGGGGAGGGAATGGGGAAGAGGGACCAGGGACCACGGACTACGGACCACGGACCAGAAAGCCCCAATGTTTTTCTGACCTCTGCGATGGAACGGACGCTGGCGGTGTTGAAAAGATACAAAGACATTTGTAATCGCCTCGGGGTCGAAAAAATTCTGGCCGTGGGGACGGCGGCGTTTCGCAAAGCGCAAAACGCCCAGGACTTTATTCAACGGGTTGAAAAAGAATGCCGAATCCGCATCAAAATTATCTGCCCGGAACGGGAAGCCGAACTGACCTGGAAGGCCGCCTCGACCGATTTTGGAGAAAACATTTTGGTGGTCGATATCGGCGGGGGATCGACGGAAGTGATGACTGGACCAGGGACCCCTTCGACAAGCTCAGGGCAGGCTAGGGACCAGGGACTACGGACCGTCAGTATTCCCATCGGCTCCATTTTGTTGACTGAACAATATTGCCGCTCGGATCCAATTTCGGAGGCCGATGATCGGGCTTTGGGCAAAGCCATTGATGAGCAAATTTCATCTCTAGACATACAGACATACAGACATAAGCACGTACAGACATTAGTAGCCACCGCCGGCACCGCGACCACACTGGGCGCCATCAAGAAGAGAATGAAAGTCTACCAACATAATGAAATTCACGGCTCCATGCTCTCCGTGATCGAACTCAAAAAAATCATCGCCGACTTTAAGTCGAAAACGATTGCGGAACGAAAAAAAATCCCCGGCCTGGAGCCGGGCCGGGCCGATGTCATCCTGGCCGGTTCCCTCCTCTTACAAAAAATTGCCGGGCGTTTCGGATTCGAAGAAATTACCATCAGCGACCGGGGAGTGCGGTGGGGATTGACCTATGAGACCTTCCAAACCGCTTGACCGGCGACGAAAACGGATCTAAATGAGCCAATTGGATTCTTCGCTTCGCTCAGCATGACACTCCGGTAACCATCAGCTTTTTCAAATCCAAAACGCCCGCCCGCCCCTCTTTCACCGCCGCCACGTTATAACAACGGGTCTTGCCGATTTTGTCCTCCCCCCACGATTCATGAATATGGCCGCAGAATTGAAAGGCGGGCTGATATTTTTCACTCATTTGGCGAACGGCCTGGGAGCCGACCGGATGATGACCGCCGACCCGGTCGAGTTTTGTGTTGGCCGGCGGTTGATGGGTCAGTAAAATAGTTTTTTGTGCGTTGGTTTTTTTGAGCAAAGGCTCCAATCCCTCCGTGATTGCCTCCTCACTAAACAAAACCTCTCCGGGATTGTTGAGCGAGCCGCCGCCAAAACCGACCACCATCCAATCACCCAGTTTGGCCGACCGGCCATGAACATATTCGGTGCTACCTTCCAAGACATCGACCACGGCGTGGGTATCGAGATTGCCGGGAATGGCAAAGACCGGTTTGATTTTGAAGCGGGATAAAACACTTTTGGCATCGGCGGCGCTTCCCCAATTGGTCAAGTCTCCAACAAATAAAACGCCGTCAAGGGGGTAGCCCGCCTTTTCCAACAGCTGGTCCAGATTGTCTGTGGCCATGTGAATATCGGAGCAGACAAAAACTCTCATAGCGGGCGGTTTTTCTCGTCAACCAGAATCCGCTTGGGCTCGAAGTTTCGGCAGTCTTTTTCGTCAAGTTCGGCAAAGGTGGCGATAATCACTTGATCGCCTACCTTGACATGATGAGCCGCCGCCCCGTTGATGCAAACCACCCCGCTATTCTCCTTGCCGGGAATGGCGTAGGTTTCCAGGCGGACCCCGCTGGTCACGTCCCAAATATAAACCTTTTCCCAAGGGAGGATATCGGCCGAGCGCATCAAGGAGGCATCGAGCGTTATCGAGCCCTCATAGTTGACATCGGCATCGGTCACCCGGGCCCGGTGGATTTTGGATTTGAGCATCGATCGCCGCATGGAAAGTGACATATAGTGCCAGGCACCATATGTCAATTTTCTTCGTCCGGTTCTTTTTCTTTTTTAACCGGCTCGCCGGCAATGCGGTACTGTTCGCTGGCCCACTTCCCCAAATCAATCAGTTTACAGCGC
>JACQMB010000121.1 GCA_016203765.1 Deltaproteobacteria bacterium | reverse complement strand
GGCATCGGTTCTTTCGGGGGGACAATCATCGATGCCTATCATGCCGGCGGCGGGGAGGGGGATCAGTGGGGCGAGCTTTTTCCGATGGTCAATGTGGAGTGGACGATCAATTATTACGATTACGCCGTTGTCTCCGACGGCACCGATGGCTCCCCCCAGATTTTAAGGGCTCAGGGAATTATCGATACCTACGATTATCTCGACCTCGACTGGATCGCCGACGCCGCCAGCGCGGTGTTAAATCAGCAAGTCTCCTTTGCCGACCGCTTTGACGACCGCCGCGATCCTTTCCAGGTTAACGAAGAGTTGCGCGATCTTCCGGCCGAAGTGGTCACCGAATATCGTCTCGACCCGGGAAAAAATTACGTGCAAATCGACACGACCTTTACCAACCCCTCCGATCATCCCATCTCATTTCCCGTTGGCGATTTTTTGGCGGGATCGGGGGCCTTAAATCTTTTGATTCCGGGAATCGGTTTTGCCCCGGAGCCGACGCAACAGCTTGGCAATCAAACGCCGGCGGTTATCTACACGGCTTTTGACGACGGGGATGTCTCCTACGGCTATTTTTTTGATCCGGAAAATTTTGATGCGAAAACAACGTCGCTTTCCTACTCCGGCCTCACCGGTGTTTTGCTGGGCGAGGAGTTTTTAAAAATCCTGCCGATCGGTTCGAACACCGTCCCCGAAATTCATTTTGCGCTTGAGCCGGAAAGCCAAAAAACCATTACGCGCTATTTTGTGGTGGGGGACGGTTCGGCCGGCTCGGTTTTGGATGCGGGACTCCAAATTTTAAATGCGCTCACGGCGGATGTTTCCGGAGAAGTCCGCGATGCCGCGGGCAATCCCGCGGCGGGGGCGGTCGTGGCGGTCAAAAAGCCGGGGGGAGGCACGGTGGTGACGTATCGGTCGGATGCCGCGGGTCAATTTCGGGGCCGGCTTCCGACGGGGGAAGAGAGTACCGGACAAATGTTCGGCGAGGGACGCTACGAAGTCTGGGTGGAGAAAAAGGGATTTCATGCCAACGGGACCGCGCGCGCCGGCAACTGTGAGCCGGCCCAGATCGATTTGTCCGCCGGGGCCCCGGCTTTTGTGACCTGTACCCTGGGGCAGTCGGGCAAAATCCAAATCGGGGGCGTGGTGGATGCCGAAACCGGATTAAATATCCCCGCCCGTTTGACGATCGTGGGCGAAGATCCCTCGCCGGAGACTAAAGGGGCAGGAACGTTTTCGGACACGAATGTTTTTAAAAAACCGTTCGGGATTGTCGATTCGCTGTTGATCAACGCGATGGGCGGGATCGGTCTTTCCACGGAAAACAGTTTTGATCTGGAGCCGGGGACCTATTTATTTGTTTTTTCTCATGGCCCTGAATATTCGATAGTGGAGCGGGCGGTCACCGTGGCGGAGGGGGGAACGGTTGCTTTGGAAGAGGTCGGCCTGGAGCGGGTGGTGGCCACCCCCGGTTTTGTCTCGGCCGATTTTCATATCCATGCCCTCCCTTCTCCCGACAGCGCCTTTTCCGTGGAGCGCCGGGCGCTCGCCGCGGCCGCCGACGGGCTGGATGTTTTGCAAAGCTCCGATCACGACTTTTTAACCGACTACGGGCCGGTCGTCCTGCGGCTATCGGAAGAGGGGCTGTTAAACTTCGATTCTATTCAAACTATTGTCGGGGATGAAATCACCCCCAACCATTACGGCCACCTCCACGCCTTTCCATTAACCGTCGACCTGAATGACCCCGACCATGGGGCCCTCGATTGGTCGGATCACCCGCTCGATGTAATCTCACCGGCACCTGACTATGTCATGTCCCCGGCCCAGATTGTGGAGGCGGCCCTGGCCGATCCGGGGGAGGAGGTGATCCAGATCAATCACATCTCGGATAACCCGACCGGTCTGCCGGTGGCGGCCGGCTGGCTGACCACGCCGATCTACTCGGAGGAATTTGGTGTTGCGGCCTTCACCGCGATGGCCGATCCGATTGAACGGCGGCTGGGTGTGAGCGGGGAATCGCTGATCTTTGACCAATTCACGGCGATGGAGCTGACGATCGGTTCCGCGATGAAGGAAAATACATTATGGAGCTCCGCCATCCCCACCTGGTTTAATTTGCTGAATTTGGGATTGATGCCGACCGCCACCGGTAATTCCGACAGTCATCATGAAATCCATGTGCCGCTGGGAATGCCCAGAAATTATATCGTCTCCGCGGTCGACCCCCGCGACGGCCTGGGTGCCTCCTATGTCGAAATCGATGAGGAGGTCCATGCCCGCAATATCAATGACCGCCGGGTGGTGGTCTCCGCCGGCCCTTTTATTTTGGCCAAGGCGCAGAATGCGGAGGGAAACATCGCCGGCGTGGGGGAAATTATTCACGGCCGGCAGATCGAGTTGGATATTTTGGTCGAGGCCCCGGAGTGGGCATGGTTTGATACGATTGAAATTTACATGAACACCGAACCGGTCCCGGCCGAAGACTCCGGCCGCTTTCCCTTGCGGGATGAGGCGGCCAGCCCGCAGGAGTTCGCCAAACCGTACCATGTGCCGAGATATGTCTACGGCCCCGATGAGATTTTTCGTCTCTCCGACGGGTCGCTTCGAGACTGGAAAATGGAAGAGGGAAAAATCTCAGCCAGTCTTCAACTGGGTCTCACGGTCGATGAAGATACTTGGGTGGTGATTGTGGCCAGGGGGACGCCGCAGACGGAAGGTTACCGCTCCCTGTTTCCTATCGTCCCGGATGTTTTGAAGAAGGAGGGGGAATTGCCGCAGAATTTCGACCCGTTGAACCTGGAACCGTTTCATCTTGATCGTCGTGTGGGGGCCCCGGCTTGGGCCTTTACCAATCCGATTTTTATTGATACGGACGGCGATGCCGACGGCGACGGTTTTGATTTTGAGGCCAAATGGGTAAAGGCGGGGCTGTCAAACCTAAAACCTTTTCGGCAGTAGCGAACCTTCCCTTGTTTCCCCACTTTATTTAAGTTAATTTGCCATCCTATGGCCGGAATTTCGCGGGCAAAATTAACATTGATAGTAATTTTTGGGCTGTTAGTCCCTGGTCCCTGGTCCCTGGTCCCCGGTCCTGCTCTTGCCTCCTCTTTCCATCCCCCCTTCGGCTGGCGGACGATCGATACGGAACATTTTTCGGTTCACTATCATAATGAACTGGAAGCGGCGGCGCAGAAGGCGGCCGGTTACTTGGAACAGGCCCATCAGGAACTTTCCCCCAAATACGAATGGAAGCCGCGGGGCCGGACCCAGGTCATCGTGACCGACCAGAACGACGATGCCAATGGAATGGCCTCGACCCTCCCCTACAACTGGATGCTTCTGCGCGTGGTTCCTCCCGATCCCGAAAGTTCTCTGGCCGCCTATGACGACTGGCTGAAAATGCTCATCTTTCACGAATATACCCATATCCTCCATCTGGATGCCTACGGCGGTTTTTGGCGCCCCTTTCGCTGGGTTTTCGGCAAGTTGATTTCACCCGCCGGCCTGACACCGGGATGGATCAAGGAGGGGAGCGCCGCCTTGGAGGAGACCGAAGGGACCGAAGGGGGAAGGGGCCGGGCCTCCTACAGCGAGATGCTGATTCGCACCGCCGTTTTACAGGGCCAATTCCCCCCCATCGACCGCGCCGCCGGGGTCCATTGGCAATGGCCCGCCGCCCAGACCCAGTATATTTTTGGGGTAAAGTTTTTGCAGTATCTCGAAGGAAAATACGGCTACGAAAAGATACAGCAGTTTCATCGCAGGACCCAGCGTTCGTTTTTTATCGGCGCCATTAACAAGCAAGCCAAGAAAGTGTTTGGGAAGAGCTATTATAAATTGTGGAAGGAGTGGGAGGCCGATCTCCGGCAGGGATATGAAGCCTGGGAACGCGAAAAGGCCCGGGAGGGCTTTACCAAACAGGATTTATTTTCGGGCGGCAAAGACAATTTGGATCTCCCCGTCTTTTCCAGGGACGGAAAAAAATTGGCTTATGTTCGTTTGAATCCCCGCCGCGCGCCGCGCATCCTCGTGCGCGATCTCGATTCAGGAAAGGAAAGAGTCGTTGCCGAAAAGGCGCCGAGCCAGATCTCTTTTGCGCCCGACGGCAACGCGCTGGTTTTTTCAACGATGGCGCGGCATGCGCGCCATTATTTTTATTATGATTTGTATCGCGTGGATTTGGCAGGTAAAAAACCGAAGGTGAAAAGACTTACCCGCGGGCTGCGGGCCCGCGATCCCGACTGGCATCCCCGCGAACCGAAGATAATCTTTATCGCCTCCGATCGGGGGACCGACCGGATCAAGGTCTATGATATTGAAACCAAAAAGATCAATACGCTGGTCGGCCGGGTTGATCCCCATACCCAATTTGCCCACCCCCGCTATTCGCCCGATGGTTCGCAAGTTGCGGCGGTCCGGTTTCTGCCGGGAGAGGGATGGCAAATCGTTGTGGCCGAGGCAGGCGGAAAAATAGTCAAAAAGATCAAGTCGAATGGCACGAGTGTTTTTTCCAGACCGGCCTGGACCCCCGATGGGACGGCCGTAATTTATAGTTCGGATGAAGACGGTGTTTCCAATTTATATCGTTTTGACCCGGCCTCGGAAAAAATCACAAGATTAACAAACACACGCACCGGTCTGTTTCAGCCGGTAGTTTCGCCGGCTGATGGTAAATTGCTGTCAAAACGTTATCATGGGGAGGGATATGAGATTGTGGAGATTGGACCAGGGACCGAAAATACGGTCCACGGTCCCCTTCGACAAGCTCAGGGCGCGGCACGGTCCCCTTCGACAAGCTCAGGGCGCGGCACGGTCCACGGTCCCCAATCTACGGTCCCTGGTCCCGGGTCCCTAGTCCAAAAATACAGCCCCTTCCGCTCTCCCCTCTTCCTCCCCCGCTTCCTCGCCCCCGGCTGGTATGTTTTGGACAACGGGTTGTTGATGAGTCTGGCAACGGCGGCCCATGATCCGCTGGGCTATCACCATTGGATGGGCGGGGGGACTTATCGGACCGATGCGAAGCACGTCGGCTATTTCGGTCAGTATGTTTATAACCGTTTTTTGCCCGCCTTCGGCGTCGGGATCAACGATTCCGCCGTGGATTACGGCACCCTCGCCTTTGCCCGCACCGGAAACAGCTATCACTTTTTTGAGGAACGGAGGAACGCCTCCGCCTTTTTGAGCCTGCCGTTGGGCAAGGGACACGCCGTTTCCCTAAACTATTTTTACGAAGACCGGATTCCGGTTACCAATATTTCGGCGGCCGAGGCCGCCGATCTCAACCTGGGAATTTTCGCCGGCATCAACTTCAGCTATTTTTATGGAACCGCCGAGAGCTTTCCCGCCTCCATCAGTCCCGTCGAAAAGGGGAGACTGTTTCGCGCCAACGTAACGGTTGGTGACCGTCGGTTGGGTTCGCGCGAAATCAATGAACAGCGGATTTTAACCGGGGACTACCGGGAATTTTTGCCGCTGGGCGGAAACCATGTGCTGGCCCTGCGGGTGGCCGGTGGAACAGCCCTTGGGGACACCGTCTTTCCCGGGACGTTCAGCCTGGGCGGCGCTTTGGGCGAAGGGGTCATGGCCGGCCAATATTCCTCCCGCTATTATAATTTGCGCGGCCTTCCGGTCGGCACCCTCATCCGGGACCGCGTGATGATCTCTTCATTGGAATATCGCCTCCCGCTTGTCTCCCCCCAGCGCGGGTTGGGGACCTGGCCCCTCTTTTTAAACAATCTCCACCTGGCCTTTTTTTCCGATCAGGGGGACGCCTGGACCAATACCCCTTCCCGGTTTCAGGATTTCTTCAACAACTTTTTTGTCAGTGCCGGGCTGGAGACGCGGGCCGATTTTGTCATCGGCCACGGCCTGCCGGTCACCGGCAGAATGGGTTACGCCGTCGTCGTCGTCAACCGCGACCGGCTGGGAAATTTAGCCGATCCTTTTCTGGGAAACCGCGTTAGAAATGGGATTTTTATCTTACAATTTGGTACTTCTTTTTAGTCTTTGGTCCGTGGTCCTTAGTCCGTGGTCCGTAGTCCTTGCCCAATCCCCCCCCATCCTCCAAATTCTTAAACAAGAGCCGAAAAGTTTAGCCGATATCGAGCGATTGATTCGTTACAACTGGCATGACCGGGCGTTAGAAGCCCTGGCGGTTTATCCGGGGACACAACAAAAGGTGTTCCTCCTTAAAACCCAGGCATGGATGGGACTGAAGCGCTATCCGGAGGCCCTCGCCGTCTTGGAGCAACTTTTGCAAAAGGATGGTTTGCGCAAGTTTCGCTGGCAGGCCCAATTGAAAAAGGCGCAAGTCTTATCCAGACTCGCCCGCTATCCGGAATCGCTCGATCTCTATCAAAGTTTAATCAAGAAAGAGAAGCGGTGGCGGGTCAAAACCAAACTGAAATGGAGTGCCTTCAAAACGGCCTTGGAGGCCAAGGAATACCAAAGGGGGCTTCATTTTTTAAGGGGAATCAAAGATGCCAAGGGGAGTTGGTATCGGGGTTGGTGTCATTTTCAACTGGGCGATTTGGACAAGGCTCTGGAGGCTTGGGAGCAGATTCCCAGCCGGCGCGCCTTTGGCTTTGATAAGAAGGCCCTGTTTTGGATGGCCGAGGTCCATAAAAAACGGGGTAACCCGGAAGCGGCCCAAAAATATCTGGCGGAGTTGGCGCAAAAATATCCTCATCACTACTATGGTCTTTTGTCCCGCTTCTTGACCAAGTCGGAAATGACCCAACTCCCGCGGGACCAGAATTATCCGATCTTGTTTGGTCAAGTGATTTGGCCGGAGGCGAAACGGAACGGCCTCGATCCCTATTTTATTCTGGCCCTGATTAAGCAGGAATCGTCTTTCAAGGAGAGGGCGGTCAGCCGTTCGGGGGCGATGGGGTTGATGCAGATTATTCCGCAAACGGCTTTACGCCTGGCGGCCGCCACCCGGCAAAAGGATTTCGCTTGGGAAAAAATGTTTGCGCCCGGCCGCAATGTCAAACTGGGCACTTTTTATCTTAAATCATTAAGCCGGCTTTTTGACGGACAGCTTCCCCTGATAATCGCCGCTTATAATGCGGGGGAAGAGGCGGTGAGCCGCTGGCAGACGTTAAGAAAAAAAGATTCCCTCCTCTTTTTCATCGAAGAGATTCCTTATGATCAAACCCAGAATTACGTGCAAAAAGTCTTGGCGAACCATTGGATCTATTTTTGGTTGTATAAAGGGAAACTGCCCGCCGCCCTGATTTCTTCATTGGATGCCAAAAAGTTTGAGCAGGGAATACATGAATCCCGCCAGGGCCGCGGAAAGGGGGATCGTTAGGACCCAGGCCCAAACCACTTTTCCCGCAATCCCCCAGCGAATTGCCGATAAACGTTGGATTGCCCCCACGCCGACAATCGAGCCGGTGATGGTGTGGGTGGTGCTGACCGGGATGCCAGCCAAGGCGGTTCCAAACAAGGTGATCGCCGCGCCGGTTTCGGCGCAGAACCCCCCAACCGGTTTGAGCTTGGTGAGCCTTTGCCCCAGGGTTTGGATGACTTTCCAGCCCCCCGCCATCGTTCCCAGGCCTATGGTGGTATAAGAAAGCAATAGGACCCAAAAGGGAACCGTGGCTTCTTTGGGTAGATAGCCGGTGGCAAGGAGGAGGGCAAAAATGATGCCGGCGGTCTTTTGGGCGTCATTCGAACCATGGCCTAAGCTGAAGGCCGCCGAGGAGGCCAATTGTAATCTTCGAAACCACTTATCCAAAGGACCGGGATGTTTGTCATGAAAAAACAAAACGACCAAAACCATCAGCAAATAAGAGGCAAGCCCGCCGAGCAAGGGGG
>JACQMB010000116.1 GCA_016203765.1 Deltaproteobacteria bacterium | reverse complement strand
GATTTTCTGATTCAGGAGATGCACCGGGAGATCAACACCGTCGGGGCCAAGGCCGCCGACACCAAAATTTCGAGCCATGTGGTGGAGGCCAAATCGCTGTTGGAAAGCCTGAGGGAACAGGTGCAAAATATTTTATGACCCGGGGACGGTTAATCATTATTTCCGCCCCCTCCGGCGCGGGCAAGACCTCCGTGATTCATCACCTCCTCGAACGCCACCCCAACATGATTCATTCGGTCTCCTGGACCACCCGTCCCCGGCGGAGTCAGGAAACCGACGGGAAGGATTATCATTTTGTTGGTGAGGGGGAGTTTAAAAAAGGGGTTGAAAAGGGGAGACTTGCGGAATGGGCCGAGGTCCACAACGCCTGCTACGGCACGCCGAAGGAACCGCTGGAACAATGGCTTAAAGAAGGGAAAGATGTTTTGCTCGATCTCGACGTGCAGGGGGGGATGAATCTCAAAAAGATGTACGCCGACCGCGCGGTCAGCATTTTTTTGCTCCCCCCCTCCGAGGAGGAATTGGAACGGCGTCTGCTGGAACGCAAGACCGATTCGGAGCAAGAACGCCGCCTCCGCCTGACCAACGCCACAAAAGAGGTTGCGTTTAAAGATCACTACGACCATCAAGTGATCAATGACCAACTTCATCAGGCCTGCCGGGCCATTGAGAGGATTTTAAAACTGTGATATTGAATGCTTATGCCCCGTTTAGACGATCTGCTTGATGCGATCACCCGCAATCTTCCCGGCGCCGACCTGGATGTCGTCAAAAAGGCCTATCTTTTCGCCGCCAAGGCGCACGAAGGCCAGCGGCGCCGCTCCGGAGAGCCTTATGTTTCACACCCTTTGGGGGTAGCCGTCATTTTGGCCGAGTTGAAGATGGATGTGCCGACCATCGCCGCGGCCATCCTGCACGACACGGTGGAGGACACCTCCGTGACCCTTGAGGAGGTTGAAAACCGTTTCGGCGAAGAGGTCAGACAACTGGTCGACGGCGTGACCAAGCTGGGCAAAATCAAATTTACCACTTCCGAGGAGGCGCAGGCCGAAAATTTTCGCAAGATGATCATGGCGATGGCTCAGGATATCCGGGTCATTCTCATCAAGCTGGCCGACCGGGTGCACAACATGCGCACCCTGGAGGCCATGCCCGAAGACAAACAGATGGATATCGCCCAGGAAAGTTTGGATATCTACGCCCCGATCGCCAACCGGCTGGGGATGCAGGCCTTCAAAATCGAGTTGGAGGATTTGTCGTTAAAATATCTCAAGCCCGACGTCTACCGGATGCTGGACGAGCAGATCCGGAGCCGGCAGGAAAAGAGAAAAAAATATATCACCAAGGTCAAAAAAATCGTGGAACAGATCCTGGCGGAAAACGAGATCCGCTCGGAGGTCTCGGGCCGGCACAAACACTATTACAGCATTCAGCGCAAGATGGAGGCCCAAAAGATTCCGTTCGATGAGGTCCACGATATCATCGCCTTTAGGATTTTGATCGACACCCTGCCGCAATGCTATGAGGTCCTGGGATTGATCCACTCCCTCTGGCGGCCAATCCCCGGGCGCTTCAAGGATTATATCGCCATGCCGAAGGCCAACAACTACCAGTCGCTCCACACCACGGTGATCGGCCCGGAGGGGGAGCGGGTCGAATTTCAGATCCGAACGCACAAGATGCACGAGATCGCCGAAGAGGGGGTCGCGGCTCACTGGCGCTACAAGGAGGGGAAGGGGGGCAAAAAATCGGAAGACGAGATGAAGTTCCAGTGGATCCGCCGCCTGCTCGAGTGGCAGAAAGAACTGAAGGACCCGGCCGAATTTTTGGACACCGTCAAACTCGATCTCTTTGCCGACGACGTTTATATTTTCACGCCCAAGGGGGAATTGCGCGAACTGCCGCGCGGCTCCACCCCCGTCGATTTCGCCTACGCCATCCATTCCGAGGTGGGGCACGCCTGCGTGGGGGCGAGGGTCAACGGAAAAATCGTGCCGCTGAGTTACCATCTCCACAGCGGGGACTCCGTCGAGATTTTGACCAAAAAAGACACGCACCCCAACCGGGACTGGCTCAAGTTCGTTAAGACTTCCAAGGCGAAGGCGAAGATTCGCCAGTTTTTAAGACTGGAGGAGCATCAGCAGAGCGGGCAGGTGGGCAAGGAGTTGCTGGAAAGGGCCTGCGAGCGATTCGGCCTATCGGCCGGAAAACTGCTGAAAGATCCTCAAATTGAAAAATACATGAAGGAGTCTCCCTACCGGAATGAGGAGGCGGTGCTCTCGGCCATCGGTTACGGCAAACTCCTGCCGGCCGATCTGATCGAAAAAGTCGTCCCCAGGGAAAAACTTCAGGAACAAAAAGAGGTCAAGGAATCGACGATTTCCCGCCTGGTCAAAAAGATTACCGGCCAAGGCACGGGCCAGGTCAAGGTGCGCGGGGTCTCCGACGTGCTGATCAGTTTCGGCAAATGCTGCGATCCGGTCCCGGGCGACCCGATCACCGGTTATGTGACCCGCGGCAAGGGGGTGAGCGTGCATGTCAGCGACTGCTCCAAGCTCCTGGCCACCGATTCGGACCGAAGGGTCCGTGTGGAGTGGGATACAAAACATCCGGTCGCCCGCATCGCCAAAATTCGCGTCCTCTGCGTCAACCGCCCCGGAATGCTGCAGGCGATGAGTGAGGCGATCACCTCCCAGGGGGTCAACATCTCCCAGGCCACCTCCCGCTCCACCGAAGACCAGCGCTCGGTCAACACCTTTGACGTGGAAATCACCGGCATCGCCCAACTCCGCCACGTCATCAAATCCCTGGAGCGGGTAAAGGGGATTGTGTCGGTGGAAAGGGTGAGGGGGTGAAGCAGAAGGCTTAGTTTATTATTACTAATCCACGCAATATCCCAGCGCTAAGAGGGCACCTACAAGAAATTTTTCTTGCTTAGTTAACGTATCTTTATAGAAATAACTACAATCCCAAAATGCTCCTTCTCTCCAAACTTTTTCAATCTCCCCTTTTCTGTTAAATAAGACGGCTTGGTATTGGTTTCCAAATTTTCTATTTGGGTAGTATTGAAACTGGACGACCGGTCTGTCACCGGGACTTGGATAAAAGTCTGAAACAACACTATAAAAATTGACTACTTGGCCATCATCTTTTTTCATTTGGGTAGGCACCGACTTTGATTTAAACCGAGAAGGAATTACCTGCAGAGGGGCATCCAAACTAACATAAACAGCACGAAAAAATGAAAAGCCATTATCAACGGCGGCACATCCCTTGAAGAGTGACATATGAAAATCTCCTTTGGTTTAACCCCCTCTACCATACATCATCGTCACATCTACAAAAAAGTTGCGTGAAAAAAAATGTTTTTTTGGTTTTTTAAAACTTAAATAATATCGATCAGTTACCTTGTATTTTTTTGGCATCTTAGGAACATTCGCCGGCGAATGTTGTTAAGGGGTTCTTCAATAAAAAATATTTTGTTTTGAGCTCATTTTTTTCTTGACACCGGCTTTTGGGCCCCTTTTTGGATTTTCGTTCGCCATTTGAATCTCGCAAATTCGCCCCCTGAGGCTCATTATTATTACATTTGCCGCGATGTTGTTTTTGGAATGCCAACGGCGATCATATTTCACTAAATTTGTCTTAAAACGCAAACCAACGCCCCAAAAAAGTTGTGGTACAGTCCCTCTCAGAAAGGAAAACCCATCATGAATCCACAATACGATTGTTCCAAACTGACCAATCAGGAACTGGTCATCAAACTCAAAATCTTGGCCTCCGACGAGCGAAAGGCCCAGGCCGCTTTCTTGGCTCACTTGACCGAAGTGGATAGTCGCAGGGTCTATGCTGAATTAGGCTATTCTTCTCTGTTTAAATATTGTCTCGAGGAACTCCATTTATCCGAAGGCTCCACCTGCAAAAGAATTCAGGTGGCCAGAACGGCCAAAGAGTTTCCTGTTATTTATTCCTTGATTGAAGAGGGCAAAATCCATCTGGAAGGCGTCTCCCTATTAAGCCCTCTTTTGAATGGAGAAAATCATGAGGTCCTGTTGAAAAAGGCCTGCCACAAAACCAAGCGGGAGGTCGAACAGTTGGTCGCCGGCCTTGCACCCCAGGAAGATGCGCCCGACTTCATCCGAAAACTTCCTCAGCCATCACAAACCACATTCGCCGGCGAATGTAGGTCGGATAATACAAAAAGCCCGGGGATTATTGTCCCAAAACCTCGTCCTGAAACGATTAAACCCATTACAGAAGAGAGTGTTGTCTTCAAATTCACCGGAAGTGCTGAATTAAGAAAAAAACTGGAGAAGGCCAGGCAGATTCTTCGTCATAAGCATCCGCACGGAAAACTGGAAGATATAATCAATGAAGCCCTAGAATCCTTCCTTGAAAAGAGAGATCCGGAGAGGAGAATAGCAAGAAAGAAGCAGCACGACCCCCTTCAAAAGGGTCGTGCTACTTCTTCCTCTCGACGAATTCCACAACGCATCAAAGACCAGGTTTGGGTTCGGGATAGAGGTCGGTGTCAGTATACGAGTCAGGATGGAAAACAATGCGGTGAAAAGGCATGGCTGGAATTCGACCACATTCAACCGTGGGTGTTGGGTGGAGTGTCTGACGATACCGAAAATATTCGGCTGTTATGCCGGACCCACAATCAGTGGCGCGCCAAAAACGGGGGGCAGTAAAAGAAGCAGGAGGAATCCTGTCTTCATTATCAGGCCGTTTTTTGGACCAGGCCGGAGCGGATACACCGGGTGCAGACCAGGATGTGCCGGACCTGGCCTTCGAAAAAGGCGCATACCTTCTGCAGGTTGGGGTGATTGCGGGTCTTGGTCTTGATGTTGGAGTGGGATATCTTGTTTCCGGTGACCGCCTGCTTCCCGCAAATTTTGCATTGTCTTGCCATGGCCGATTCTTCTATAAGGTGAGCCTGTGAAAGTCAAGCCGAGCCAGGCGCTGGGCAGGCAGGGGGAAGACCTGGCCGTCGCCTATTTGGAGCAAGCGGGTTTTCGTCCGTTGGTCCGGAATTTCCGGACCCGGTTCGGAGAAATCGACATTGTCTGCACCAAAAACGGCGAATATTATTTTGTCGAGGTCAAGACGCGCGCGGATCACTCGCGCGGAAAACCGGTCGAAAATTTCCCCTGGTTCCGGCAGGAACGGCTGAAAAAAATGGCCGCGGCCTATGCCCAAGGCAACAAAATATCGAATACCCATTTGCATCTCTCTTTGCTGGGCATTGATTTATCCGGCGGGGAGCCGGAGGTTACTTTTATTGCGGACATAACATGATCATTTGGTGCCTGGTCCCCATGTTGATTCTCTATTTTTCGGCCAGTCTCTGCTATTTGTCCCTGTTTTTGCGCGGTCGAAAGGGCTTGCACGCGGCCGCCGCCGTTTTGACCGGTTTCGGCGCCCTGTTGCACGCGGTTTACCTGGGCTTTCTCTACGCCCAAAATCAACTCTCCCCCCTGGCGGTTCTTTCCCTGGGGATTGTCCTGTTGTTTTTCGGGCTGACCCGGCTAAAGCCTTGGCAGGGCCTGGGCTCCCTGTTTCTGCCGCCGGCGTTGATTTTATTTATTTTTTCCCTTTCCGAACGAATCGCGTTCACCGGTTTGATCACGGTGCACATCCTGCTGGCGGTGGCCACGCTGGTCCTGTTGATCGGCAATCTGGTGCTGGGTTTGAGTTTTTGGATTCAGGGCTGGAGTCTGAAACAAAAAAAGTGGGAGGCCCTTTCGTGGCGCCTCCCTCCTTTGTTGTTAAATGAAAAATGGGCCAGTTTGTTTTTGCGTCTGGGTTTTGTGTTTTTAACCCTGGTTTTGATTTCGGGGGCCTTTTTGCGATTGGAGGTGACGCCGGCGCATATCCTCCTGGCCCTGGCGGCATGGGGTTTTTACGGCTGGATGGTGCCGAAGCGGGCGGGGACGCTCTCCGGCCGGAAAATGGTGTTGCTCTCCGGTTTGGGCTTTGTTAGTTTGTGGATCGCCTATTTATGGAATTAATGCTCCTCGGCTGTAATTTTCGGACGACCTCCCTGGCGGAGCGGGAGGCCTGGGTCTCTCCCGCGCAACAGAGATTGCCCAACACCGTTTATTTGGCCACCTGCAACCGGGTTGAAATCTATACGGCCGCCAAAGAGGGGATCTCTGCGGACAAACTCCTCTCCGAGTGGGGGGGGAGGAAAGAGCCCGGTTACGTTCGAAGGGGGGAGGCGGCCTTTGCCCATTTGGTGCGCGTCGCCGCCGGCCTCGATGCGATGGTCCTGGGCGAGACGGAAGTTTTCGGCCAGATCAAACGGGCCTATCAGAAGGCCCTGGAAGCCGGGACGACCGGCCCCCTGTTGAACTTTGTCTTTCAGCGGGCCTTTTCCATCGCCAAAAAAATTCGAACCGAAACCGACATCTCCCGTCTGCCGGTTTCGGTCAGTTCGGTCGGATTGATGCTGCTGGATCAGATTTTTGGCGAATTTAAAAACGTGCGCTCGGCCGTGGCGGGACTAGGTGCCATGGGAAGGCAAACGGCGATTGGTTTGTCCAAAAGAGGAGTGGGAAGTCTAAAATTGTTCGGCCGGGATCTCGACAAGGCGGAGGCCTTTGCGCGGGAACTGCCGGTCTCGGCGCCGGTTTTGCCGCTGGGGGTTTTGGGAGAGCATCTTGCGGATGTCGATTTGTTGATCACGGCCACCACCCAGCCCGGCTCTCTCGTGCGCGCCTCCCAATATGCGGCCGGAGGTTCTTTTCAGGTCTTTTTGGATTTGGGGGTTCCCCGGAATCTGGATCCGGAGCTGGGGAGGGCTGAAAATCTCTTTTTATACAATGTGGACGATCTGAAAACGATCGCCGCCCAAAACCTGGCCCAAAGGCAAAAAGAAGCCCGGGCGGCCGAGGAGATTATTGAAAAAGAGATGGGCCGGTTTCAGCGGGAATGGCATAGACGATTTGTCATTGCGAGGCCAAAGGCCGAAGCAATCTCGACAGGATAAACAAGGGCGCGTAGCTCAATTGGCTAGAGTGCTTCCTTGACATGGAAGAGGTAGTAGGTTCGAATCCTACCGCGCCCACATCTTGCTTTAAGGCCTGGCGCCGAGGTTGCAACCGCAGTTGAAACCGGCTTCGTGCGACGCCTCCTTTTCGGGCGGAGGCGTTTGGACCTGGACTTCCAGCTTAATGTGTCGCGGGATGTCGTCAAAACGGGGGACAAAGACCTTGTCCCAGTCTTGCGGGATCTGCTCGGCATGGGCCAGAAATTGTTCGGCCGCTTCCTTGGACCCCTGATTTTGGGCCGCCGCGATTTCGACCGTCATCGCCTCAACGGCCTGAGGCATTTTATCCAAGTTGACGTGAAGGCGGGTTTCCTTGCCGCCGTCCGCGGCATCCACCTCTTGAAATTCCACAACCCCCGTTTCAAAAAGGTATCCCAATTGGGCATTCGCCCCCCGGCCATGGGGGCTGGTTGAGCCGAAACGAATGCTCCGCAGTCGGTTGGCCACAAAGGTAACATAACCCGCCTTTTCATCTTCCTCCGAGATCAATCCCTTTTGGCGCAACAGCGGATACATCCAAACGCCGCCCACATCGGCCTTGGCCTCTTCCAGAGCGCCGAACAGACCGGCACCCATGGCCGTCTTGATGGGGATTTCCTTCCCATTTTGTTTGACCGTTTGGTTTTCGGTCGGCCCGATGGAGTGGGAGAGTTCGTGCAGGGTGCTTCCCAGCGTTAAAAAACGCGGCTGGACATATTTTAGTTGAGCAGGATCAATGCTTCTGGCCGCCAAGGGCCTCAGCACGTTTTCGAATACCCCCTCATTCATATTGGCATAGATCTGTTTTTTGCGATAGCCGCCTTCGACCACGGGGCCGGAGTTGGGAATAACGGCGGCTAGGTATTCGCCGCCGGAGTTGTTGACGCCGCCGGAACGTTCAATCACGTCATAGACTTGGATTACCGAAGGGACCGAGACGTTTGCGGCTTCATACCCTTCCACACGGGCGGCCAGGCGGTTTTCCATTTCCTGCAGGACCGCTTGCTGAAATTGCTCCAACTCTTCCGAGGCCTCCTGCCGCACGGAAAAGAGGTGAAATTGAAAACTCCGCTTGATGCCGTGAGGGTCTTGCGGCTCTTCAAACGGCCCCCAGGTAAAAGCGATATGACGGCCCCGGGCCTTGGCCCAGGTGATCTCAGCGTCATCCAAAAACCGCGGCCCCTGGCCCCTTTCAAGGGCTTGGGCATAGGCGACGGCGGTCTGGGCCATGTCCGGTTCCAGGCCGGAAAAACCGGGGAGGGCGGCGATTTCTCCGAAGAGTTCGGCGATGCGAACCAGGCGGGATTTAAAGAGCGGGTGTTGATTATATTCCGTGATTTTAAATTTCCCCTCCGGTCCTTTTTCCACCACCGTGAACGGGCTCATCAACAGGGCCTCCTGGAGATGGCCGGCCAGTTTTTGCAGGTCGTCCGTGGTTCGGATGTCGTCGGCCCACATGACGGAGTTCGGGTCCCAATCGGGAAAAGAGCCGACCGGATCACAGAAGGGGTCTTCCGTATAGCGGTGACATCCCCCTTCAAATTGATAGACGCGGCCGTAGCCCCGTTGAAAAAGTTTCCACGAGGCCAAATCGCCGGCGGGTATTTCGGGTTTGTAGGATTGCCTGGCCCCGTTTCGAACTTGCGCCATCCATTCCAGACCGGAGGGATCCAACTGCAAGAGTTGGAGTTCTTCCGTCAATTCCGAAATTTCCATGAATTTGGGGAGGGCTTGTTGAACGGGCTCCGGCAGTGCGCGCGGGTTCCATGCAAAGCGATAGGGCTTGAGATATTTTTCCTTGAGGGCCTCTTGAACGGCCGCCCGGCGCCTCTCTTCCACGCGGCTGAAAATCGAATAGGCGGTGTTCGTGAGCCGGGCGCTTTTCGCTTTTGCATTCAGTTTGCGCCACTGGGCGCCGAGTTGAACTTCCTCCGGATCGGGCAGGCCGTTTTGGTTGGCGTCTTGTTTCCAGGTGATTCCCTCTTCCTTGGCCAGTTCATTAAAAAGCCGGAGATAACGTTTGGATACGGGTTGCGGCATGGTTGCCTCCTTGGGCCCACCCTTAAATCAACGCTTGCCGGATGGCAAGAATTTTTTTATATGACGCAACTTTTTTGACGATCCGCCGAAAAGAAAGAGGAGATGACTACCGTCCCATTTATACCTCCCGTTGGGATCGCGGGCCCCGCTGTTCCGTTTGTCGATGCGGCGGCCGCCGGGGCCCTTGCGGCAGGGGAGACCCTGTTTCCGGAGGCGCAGGCGGCGCAGGCTCAGGCGGCGGAGTTGGCCTCGGCCCATCAGGAACTGGCGATCCTGGTTGGCGGTAAGTCTAGGTCGGGCCGAAGTTTTCAGTGGCCCCATACCTTGATTGTCAATGGTTTGCCCGTTCAAGGATCCCGTCCGGAAACGCTGGACCGGACTTTTTTTGAGGGAAATGCGGCGCGCATCTCCCTGCGGGAAATTCTGGAGATTTTTGCTTCCCCGCTGTGCGGTTATACCCTCTCCCTTTTTGATGTTGAGAGGCTTGATCGGGGCGGTTTTCGTGGCAGGGTGGCCTTGACCGGCCCGCAGGGAAAAAATGCGGCCCAGCTTCGTTTCAAAGTCCGTCCGGGTCAAAGTAACCCTGCAAGAGTTCAGGATTTTGGGTCGGACCTGCTCGTGGATGACAAGGGAAAGGGATTGGGTACAATTTTGCAGACCCAGTGGTTATTGCTGTTAAGGCGACTCGGTTTTCAACAATTGACGGTGACCGCCGGCCGGATGGGGATTTATTACTGGCCGAGCCGTGGATTTGATTTTCGGGATGAAAGCATGCGGGCGGACGTTTTAAGGGATTTTGCGGATTATGTGAGAGCCGTCGCCGGGCAAAACGATTTGGAGCTTACCGAGGCACAGCTTCAAACGATCTATGGCATTCAACACGCCTGGGAGCTGGCTTTTCTAGAGTTGGAATGGGGAGATATTCGCGTGCCGGCGGGCCGCCGCTATCTCAAAAATCCGATCTACAGCAAACCGGTCGTGGTCCGTTTTGATCTGCGGGATGATTATGAAGGCTGGCAATGCCTCCGCCGCGCCCTCGAAAAAATCGGACAAGGTCACTTGTTGCCGGATTCTTTGGGGGTTTCCCAGTCAGCCGGCTCGATGGAAAACGCGGAACGGAGATAACGGTCGGCCAGATAAACCTCGTTTTCCCCCTCTTTGCGGACGTAACTTTCGGTAAAGGCCGGGCCCGCCTTGCCAACGTGGAGATGGGCCAGTTTCTTCCCCCCCGCGTCAAAAAAGCGGACCTGCATCCCCGCGGCATTGACCTCAAAAAGTCCATGCCGTTCGGGGTTGGCGGCGGCCAGCGAGGTCAAGAGCACATCCTGAAGAATCGAAAAGGTGAGTTCGATTTTTTCGGGATCAGCGCTTTTCCAAGAAACGGGACCGTTGTCCGTAGCCTGCCCTGAGCCCTGTCGAAGGGTCCGCGGTCCGTGGTCCTGTTCATCCAATTTCTCTTTCAATTGGGAGCGGAGGGGGGCCACCTGCCAGGCGCCCTCTTTTTTTTCCAACTGCACCCCGTTGAGGAGGTGTTCAATTTCAATCCGGGCCACCGCCCCCGCGTCAAAATTTTCCAACAAAGGTTGATTTAAAACATCCCCCCGCCTCTCTTGGGTCGGCCGCTCCAGCCAAAAGACCGCCACCGCCGCCAGACAGACGATCAGTAGATAGAGATAAGGGCGTGGAATTTTTTTCAGGCGGCCCATAATAATTTCAACCTTCGGGCGGTGATTTTTCTTCTCCAAAAAATCATAACTCCAAGTCCCCACAAAAGAATGGGACTGATCAAAATAGCGCCCAGGCGCAAGGTTTGGCGCGCCGTATCGGAAACGATGCCGATCGGCCGCCGGGTGATGCTTTTGATTCGAATACCAATCAGCTCGCCGCCGGTTGAAAAGATATCGATGGCGTTTTCCACAAAGACCAGATTGGCCTCGAATTTTTGCAGGAAGTCATCCTGCAACAAGCGGGTGGTTCCCACCACAACCAGTTGATCATTGATGAGAAGCCCCAAGGTTTGTTGGCCGGCCTGGCCTTCTTCGAAGGCGATGTTGGCCGCCTGCGGGTCGAGCGGCCGGGCCGGGTCGAGGGCACCCGTCTTGGCCGCCAGGGGGGTGGTCGTAAACAGGGCCTTGGCGCTCACCCCCTCTTTTTCCTTCCAATTAACCGAACTGGTCCAGGGCAAGACCAGATTGTTTAAATCGGCCACAAAAGGGACCTCGGCGTTAAACCCCTCGGGCCGAATCTGCACCCAAAAAGGGTAGGGGATATGGTAGTTGAAAAATCCGCCGGTGAAGGTGGCCATGGCGTTGGATTGATCAACCACCAGGTCGGGCTCCACCGTCACACCGAAGCCGGCCAAAAATTCTTCCAACGGATTTGCCGCAGGTTTGGGAAGGATGCCCCCCTCGCCCATCCCGACGAAAAACCGGTCGATAAAAAGCAGTCCCTTGCCCCCGGCGGTTACATATTTTTGAAAGGCTTCCGTTTCAGCCTTCGAGAGCTTTTCCGGCACCACAAAAAATAGGACCGGAATTTCTCCCGGCGTAAGCCGATCCAAACCGGTCTCCTGAATATCGCGGATTGCAAATCGTTCCCCTAGATAGTTTTTCAACAGGCTAAACGTGTTTTCCTCGGATCCGTGGTCCGTAGTCCGTAGTCCGTAGTCCGTAGTCCGTAGTCCGTGGTCCGTGGTCCGTGGTCCGTTGTCCATCCCCCCACTCCACCACCCCA
This sequence comes from Deltaproteobacteria bacterium, assembly GCA_016203765.1. Classification (GTDB taxonomy): domain Bacteria; phylum UBA10199; class UBA10199; order SPLOWO2-01-44-7; family SPLOWO2-01-44-7; genus JACQMB01. The sequence goes on along the minus strand of JACQMB010000116.1, from coordinate 325 downwards.
ACACCGGCTTTTTCGCCTGCGTCACTTTCACGATGCCCGCGGCCAGCTGATATTCCAAATTGCCGGTATTTTGGATCAGCGGGATCACCTCCTGTTTGGCCCCGAATCCGATGCTCATTCCCAGATAAACCTTGGCGACCTCCTGTTTGTCTTTTTTAATGACATTCACCTCCACCGGCGGGATTCCCATCATCTGCACCTTTTGTTCTTCCACCGCGTTTTCCTGGGGATTGTGGAACTCGACTTGGATTTTTCCCTCCGCGTGGTTTTTAAATTCGCCCAGCAGGTCCTGCACGTCGCGCCGCAGGGCCAGCAATTCGGGGGG
>JACQMB010000115.1 GCA_016203765.1 Deltaproteobacteria bacterium | reverse complement strand
GAATAGAACCTCTTCGACCGTTAATGTTTTGCGTTCAAATTGATAGTTCAACGAAAAACCGCAATAAACGCAGGTGTCGATACATACGTTGTAAAGATAGAGGGGCGCAAAGAGTTGAATCGTTTTGCCAAAACGTTGCACGGTTAAACCGTGCGCTTTTTGACTTAAATTTTTCATAGAGGGGAAGAGGCCTCTGCCCACTCCTTAGCGGCGGTTTGACCTGACAAATAGGCTTCTCTTCCCGCTTCCACCCCTTTTTTAAAAGCCCCAGCCATGGCCACGGGGTTTGTAGCGGTTGCAATCGCAGTATTCACCAGCACCGCGTCGGCCCCCATCTCCATCGCGCGGGCCGCGTGGGAGGGAACGCCCAGACCCGCGTCGACCACCACCGGCACGCAGGCCTGTTCGATAATCACGGCAAGCGCTTCTTCGGTTTTTAATCCGCGGCCGGATCCGATCCAGGAGCCCAAGGGCATCACCGTGGCACAGCCGGCCTCCGCCAGTTGTTTGGCCAAAATCGGATCGGCCTGGATGTAGGGAAGAACGGTAAAACCTTCCTTTACCAATTCTTGCGCCGCTTTCAGTGTCTCCGTCCCGTCGGGCAAAAGATAACGGGGATCGGGAATGACTTCGAGTTTGATCCATGATCCAAGAGAGGCTTCTCTCGCCAGTCTGGCCAGTCGCAGTGCCTCCAAGGCATTCCTCGCACCCGAAGTGTTCGGCAATAATTGATACTTTTTGAGATCGATCCCGCTTAAAATATCCCGTTCCGGATGGGCCAAATCAACCCGCCGCAGGGCGACGGTGACGATTTCGGAGCCGGAGGCTTCCAGGGCCTGTTGCATGACGGCCAAAGAACCAAACTTCCCCGTTCCCATCAGCAATCGGGATTGAAACGTAATCCCCGCAATGATTAATTTGTCTTCTCCTTGTCCACGGTCCACGGTCCACGGTCCTTGGTCCATCTTATCCCCCCTGTACCGCCCGAATCACCTCAATCACATCGCCGGGCCGAATTGTCCGGCGGCCCCGCTCCGAGCGGGGGACAATCTCCTGATTCACCACAATCGCCAAGTGGGGCGAACCGATCCGAAATTGTTCAAGCAATTCAGCCAGGCTTAAGGGGGTGTGGATACTCTCTTTTTGGCCGTTTAAAAGGATTTCGCCGCTTTGTCTCACGCCTTCCCTCCGCCGGCATTATCCGGATCAGGTCTTTCCAGGGTCTATTCTCAGCCAAGGCCTCAACGATGCCAAGGCACCCCTAGCGTTGGGCTGTTTATTATAGCAGTTCTGACTTGACGTCAAGGCGTCTGATTACTTATAGTATTACTTGAAGGGCTGACTTAAAGAATTAAATGAAGAAACCGATTGAAATCAAGATTATGGGCCAAAAATTCATGGTCCGGAGCGATTCGAACGAGGATTATGTCGGCAAGGTCGCCCAGTATGTGGATGACAAGATGAACGAAGTGCAGAAGAGCTCCAAATCGGTCGCCTCGCTCAATGTGGCCATTTTGGCGGCCATGAACATTGCCGATGAGTTTTTAAAGTATAAAAACGAGAAGGAAAACAGGTTGCATCAGGCCGAGAAAAAGATTAAGGACATGATTGAACTGATTGATATACAAACATGAAAGGAGCATAAATTTGAAAAATTTTGGCGGCCACCCTGGGATGTTTGTGACTTGCATGTCATTATCTTTGAACCGACTAGTATATTTAACGGGAACTGTCCCTTACTGTGGTGAGCAAGCCTGCTTGATTTTTAAAGTAGGAAGCCTAAAGCAGTAATATGGGTCCCACCTGTCGGAAGATAGGGTTCAAAAGATAACACATCGCACGGCATCTTTCGGGGCCCGCCAGCTTTTTATTCTCAAGTGTGAAACTTCTTAACCATGATTTATTTTGAGCCAAATTTTGAGATTTTAAATCTTCCTTAAGAAATCACGCTTGGGGTCTAAAGGGTACTCTTTATGGATCCTAAGCAAACATGGCGCCAGGCCCTCCTGGAAAAAAGAAATCAACTCACCGACGCCGAGGCGGCCCAGGCCGCCCGTAAAATCGCCGGCCGTTTTTTCGGCCTCGAAGAGGTTCGTCTGGCCGAACGATTCGGCCTCTACGCCGCTTTTCAAAAGGAAGTGGCCACCGACAAGATTTTTGCCAAGGCCCATGCCTTAAGGCAGGAAATTTATTATCCGGCAGTTGATTCCAAACCCAAAACACTTATTTTTTACCGCGTGCGGGATTTGAAAGAACTGAAACCCGGTTTCGCCGGCATCCCGGAGCCGGATCGAGCCGGCAACCGTCTTCGCACGATTGATTATCTCAATTTGATCGTCGTTCCCGGCATTGCCTTCGACCGTCAAGGCAACCGCCTGGGGCGCGGGGAAGGCTATTATGACCGTCTGTTGAGCGGTTACCACGGCCTGAAAATCGGCCTGGCCTATGAGTTTCAAGTGGTGGAGACGCTTCCCGCTTCACCCAAAGACCGGCGGGTCGATTTTGTCATTACCGAAGAAAGGATTTTAAAATGGATATGAATATCGTTTGGTCAGGCATTGCCGCGGGGACGTTTATCGCCGGATTGGCCGGGGGGCTGTTTGTTCGGCAAATTTTCCTGCGCAAAAAATATCAGGAGGCCGCCGCCCAGGCCAAAAGGGTTGTTGAAGAGGCCGAGGCCGAGGCCCGGCGCGTGCGCAAAGATGCCCAGCTGGAGGTCAAGGACGCCCAGCTGAAGGCCAAGGCCAACTTCGAACGGGAAATTTCCGATAAGCGCCGTGAGCTCAGCCAGTCCGAAAAACGATTGCAAACCAAAGAAGACAATCTCGAAAAGAAATTCAGTCACGTGGAAAGCAAGGAAGGAGAACTCCTCAAACAGGAAAAAAGTGTGGAGGCAAAAAAGGAACAATTGGACCATCTGGACAGACAATACCAGGACCTGCTCAAGGAGACCCAGCGCAAACTGGAGCGCGCCGCCAGCATGACCACCGAAGAGGCGAAGAAACAGCTGAGGGAATCGCTGATCGATGAGGTCAAACGCGAGTCGGCCTCGCAGGCGATCAAGATTGAGGATGAGGCCAAGGCGGAGGCCGAAAAGAAGGCCAAATACATCGTGGCCAGCACCATCGAACGGCTGGCCAGCGATTATGTCTCGGAACGCTCGATCAGCGTGGTGCCCCTCCCCAGCGAGGATATCAAGGGACGGATCATCGGAAAAGAAGGCCGCAACATCCGGGCCTTTGAGGCGGCTACCGGGATTGATGTGGTCATTGATGAAGTTCCGGACGCGGTCACCCTGTCCGGATTCAATCCGGTCCGGCGCGAGATTGCCCGCATCACCATGGAGCGCCTCCTGCTGGACGGTCGCATCCACCCCACCCGCATCGAAGAAATGGTGGACCGGGTCTCCAAAGAGATCGACAAATCAATCATCGAAGCGGGGGAGGCGGCCTTTTTGGAATTGAAACTGCCGAAGGCCCATGTCGAGATCGTCAAACTGCTCGGCGCCCTCAAGTACCGTTTCAGCTATGCCCAAAACGTTTTGCGCCATTCGATCGAGGTCGGCTATGTCTGCGGGATGATGGCGGCCGAACTGAAACTGGATGAGATGAAGGCGCGCCGCGCCGGCCTCCTGCACGACATCGGCAAGGCGGCCACCCATGAGATCGAGGGGGCCCACGCCCTGATCGGCATGGAGATTGCCAAAAAATACAAGGAGGATGAAGAAATCTGCCACGCCATCGGGGCTCACCATGAGGATATTCCGCAAATTTACCCCATCGACTGTTTGGTCGATGCGGCCGACGCCTTGTCTGGCGCCCGCCCCGGCGCCCGGCGCGAGGTTTTGGAAAGCTACATGAAGCGCCTGGAGGATCTGGAGCGGATTTCGACCTCGTTTAAAGGGGTGGAGAAAGCCTATGCCGTGCAGGCGGGCCGCGAAATCCGCGTGATGGTCAACTTTCAGGAGGTGAGCGACAACCAGGCCTTTGTCATCTCCAAGGATATCGCGCGCAAGATCGAAAAGGAGATGACCTTTCCGGGCCAGATCAAGGTGACGGTGATAAGGGAGACGAGGGCCACGGAATACGCGAAATGAATATTTTATTTATCGGTGACATTTTCGGCAAGCCGGGGCGCCGCGCTGTTGAAAGATTTTTGCCCGAACTGATTGCCGAGCACCGGATTGATTTTGTCCTGGCCAACGTCGATAACGCCGCCGGCGGCAAGGGGATCACCGAAAAAGTCTTCAAGCAGTTGTCAGCACTTCCCATCGACTGCATGACCGCCGGCAACCACGTCTGGGAACAGGAATCGATCTTTCCCCATTTGGAATCTCAGCCCATTTTGCGTCCGTATAATTTGACCACCAAGGAACGGGGCAAGGGTTTTTGCCTGGTGCAATCAAAAAAGGGGGTCCCGGTCGCCTGTGTGCATCTTCAAGGCCGGGTCTACATGGAAAAAAAAGGCAAACAGGCCTCCCATCCCTTTGTAGCCATGGACGGCCTTTTGAAAGAAATTTCAAGCCAGGCAAAAATTATTTTGGTTGACCTCCACGCCGAGGCCACCGCCGAAAAGAGGGCCTTGGCCTGGTATCTGGACGGACGGGTCTCCTGTTTTGTCGGCACCCACACGCACGTGCAAACCTCCGATGAGGAAATCCTGCCGGGCGGCACCGGCTATATCACCGACCTCGGCATGACCGGCCCGCATCATTCCGTGATAGGCCTCGATATCGACACCGCCCTGCGCCGTTTCCTGACCGACGGGGCATACAAAAAGTTTGAGGTGGCGAAGGAGGGAGTGCGTCTTGAAGGATTGGTGGTTGAGGCTGACGAAAATTCCGGTCGGGCACGCTCTGTCAAAAGAATCCGCAAAAATCTTTAAATTTCGCTCGTCCCGCCCATTGATTATATCCCCCGACCGGATGGGCGGGACTCCGCGAAGTCCTGCTCGAGCCGCTCGCTAACGCCAGCAAAGACAAACCCCTCTCGCTCATACTCTTGGTCACTTGTAAGTGAGAGGGGGTTGCCGTTGAAAGCTCAAGGGGTGGGAAGGGGTGGGTGTTGCGACCTAAAGCGCCGTCTAGCCCGGAGCCGTAATGAAGAGCGAAAATTTGTATTGGTTGCAAAACTTGGGAATTGACGGAGGAAAATTCCCAAGTTTTGCAACCAATACAAATTTTCGCGATGAATTAGGCGTAGGGCTGGCGCAGTCGCAGCACCCACCCCCTCCCACCCAAAAGCTTTCGACAACAAACTATCGAGCGAAATTTAAAAACGAACCCCCAGCCCGAAGTTGAACTCATGACCGCTGGCGGCGATGACCGCCCCCGTGCCGAGGGCGCTATGGGCTCCGTTGTCGGTCTTCGTGCTGTTGACCGTTCTCAAATAGGAGAAGTCGAGCAGGATATCTTTGATCGGCTCGAAACTAAAACCACCCCCCAAATGGTATTTGGCCACCGCGGTCGAAAGGACGTTGGTAAAGGCGGCCCGGGAGGGAACCGCGCTCCGTGAAAAGTTAAACCCGCTGCGCAATTTTAAATTGGAAAGGAGCTGATACTGCGCCCCGACCATGCCGATGAACTGGTCCTGCCACCCCAGTCCCCCGTTGCCGGCCGCATTCTGAGCATCGCCGAAGCCGCCGTGGGCGCCGGACCAGTTGATCCAGCGAAAGTCGGCGGCCGCCAGGAGGCCTTCGATGGGATAGAAGGCCGCGCCGATATTGGCCTGTTGCGGATAATTCAAGCCTCTTGGAAAGAGGTCCTGATAACGGGAGAACTCGTTCATGAACTGTTCACTCGTGTAGCTGGCCCCCAGGTGAATAAGGTCGGAAAGTTTATAAAGAATTCCCACCCCGACCCCCGCCCCGAAGGACCTGTCCGAACGATCAATGCCGGTTGTCTGGGTCAGCGTGGGGAGGACCGCGCTGTTCGATTCCAACTGCTGTTGGTTGACGTGAATGCCAAGGCCGATGGAGAGTTTTTCATTGTATTCGTAGGCCGCGGCCGTGACGATCTTCAACAATCCGTAGAGAGAATGGGTAGAATAATTGTTGCCGGTTGTCCCGGGCGCGGCGGGGGATCGGGCGTAGTCGTTGCCGAAACCGGCGATTTGAAAGGCTCCCACGCCGACATGGAGACGGTCATCGAGGAAGGGGAGCACCACATTTCCCGAAGGAAGAATCACCGGATCATCGTTGCTGACCTGGTTGCCCACCGTGTTCCCCAACGTGGCCGCCGTGGTGTTGGCCTGCGATCGCGGAAATCCCAGGAGGAAATTGAAGCTGACGCCGCGCGAAATTTCCGTGAGCCCCGCCGGGTTGGTGATCATGACGGAGCCTTCCTGCGGAGCGGCGGCGGCCCCGGCCCCTCCCATCGAGGCGGTGGTGGCCGAGAAGCCGATCAGTTGGGCCCCGTTGAGGGCGTAAAGATTGAGGCTGAACCCCAAGGCGGCCGCAAACAACGCGGCCCGAAGGCCTTTGGATAAATAAATCATTGTCTCCCCCTTTCAAAATTTCGCGCAATTTAGCATTTTTCGGAAAAGCTGTCGAACACTAATTAAAAGGCGTGGCGGTTTTTTCCCTTCGCTCAAGGGTTAAACAACCTGAGCGAGAGGGGGTTGCCGTTGAAAGATCGGGAGCAGGAGGGGCGAGAAGTACCCGAGCGCGGGGGAATCTTCGAGCCCCTCCTGCTCCAGAGTTTGCCAACGACAATCTATCGAGCGACCTCTAAAGATTTTTGCGGATTCTTTGCACGGAAACGGATTTTCCCGAGGATTCATCCACGGCAACAACCAACCCCTCCAGCCTTGCCCCCTCCTTGGCCACCTCGAATTTTTTATACTCGCCGTCGGTCAGGAAACGGCGCAGGGCGGTGTCAACGTCAAGGCCGATCACCGAACGGTGTGGACCAGTCATGCCGAGGTCGGTGATATAGCCGGTGCCGCCCGGCAAGATTTCCTCATCAGCGGTCTGCACATGCGTGTGGGTGCCGACAAAACAGGAGACCCGCCCGTCCAGATACCAGGCCAGGGCCCTCTTTTCGGCGGTGGCCTCGGCGTGGAGGTCAACCAAAATAATTTTGGCCCGGCCCGAAATTTCTTTCAAAAGGCCATCCATGGCGACAAAGGGATGGCTCGCCTTTTTCCCCTTCTGCTCCATGTAGACCCGGCCCTGCAGATGGACGCAGGCCACCGGCACCCCTTTTTTGGATTGCACCACGCAAAAACCCTTCCCCCGCTCTTTCGTGGTCAAATTGTAGGGCCGCAAAATCGGCTGAGACTCCAGATGGGGAAAGATCGATTCCTGCTCCCAGACGTGGTTGCCGGCGGTCATGCAGTCGATGGGGAGAGAGGATAACTGGTTAAAAACCTTCTCGCTGATCCCCTTGCCGCCGGCGGCGTTATCAACGTTGGCAAGGACAAAGTCGATTTGATGTTCTTGAATGAGACCGGGCAAACATTGCTCCACCGCCCGGCGCCCCGGTTTGCCAAAGATATCTCCGATAAAAAGAATGTTCATGAAGTTAGTCTGCGGTCCCCAGTCCGTAGTCCGTAGTCCGCGGTCCGTGGTCCCTCTTCACTTTGCATACTCCGTCGCCCTTGTTTCCCGAATGACTGTGACCTTGATCTGGCCCGGAAAGGTCATTTCTTTTTCGATCTTGCGCGCGATATCCTTGGAGATGACAAAGGCCTGAGAGTCGCTCACCTCCTGAAAGTTGACCATCACGCGGATTTCGCGGCCCGCCTGCACGGCATAGGCCTTCTCCACCCCTTTAAACGAGGTTGAAATCCGCTCCAGGTCCTCCAGACGCTTCATGTAGCTTTCCAAAACCTCGCGCCGGGCCCCGGGGCGGGCGCCCGAGAGGGCGTCGGCCGCGTCGACCAGACAGTCGATGGGATAAATTTGCGGGATATCCTCATGGTGCGCCCCGACGGCGTGGCAGATCTCTTCATCCTCCTTGTATTTTTTGGCGATCTCCATGCCGATCAGGGCGTGGGCCCCCTCGATCTCATGGGTGGCCGCCTTGCCGATATCATGTAGCAGGCCGGCGCGGCGCGCCTTCATCTCATCCAGTTTCAGTTCGGCCGCCATCATTCCGCAGACATAGCCGACCTCAATCGAATGGCGCAAAACATTTTGGGCATAGCTGAAACGGTACTTGAGGGCGCCGAGCAGTTTGACGATCTCGACATGGGCCTTCGGCAGTTTTAATTCCAAAAAGGCCGCCTCCCCCGCTTCGATGATCGATTTGTCAACCTCTTTGGAGACCCGGTCCACCATTTCTTCGATGCGGGTGGGGTGGATGCGACCGTCCAGCAGGAGGCGCTCCATGGTGATGCGGGCAATCTCGCGCCG
>JACQMB010000113.1 GCA_016203765.1 Deltaproteobacteria bacterium | reverse complement strand
CTCTAACCAATTGAGCTACGTCCCCAAAATTACCAAGCAACCACCGAACCTTTTGGCAAATAATCTTTAAACAAATCCGGCCAAAAAAGGCCAGCTAAAATGTAAAGACTCTCCAAAATGCGCGGGCCGGGGCGGTTCATATAGGCGTTGCCGTCAATCACAAAAACCTTTCCCGGCAAATTTTTTAAAGTGGCTGACTCTTTTAGACTCTGTTCAATTTTAAAACCGCAAGGCATGACCAGCACAAGATCCGGATCATAAGCCTTCAACTCATCCCACTCCATAACCTTGGTGTGATCTCCCTGTTTGGTAATGCCGTTGATTCCCCCCGCCATGGCCACCATTTCAGGCATCCAATTGCCCGCCGCCATCAAAGGATTGAGCCATTCGAGGCAAATGACCTTGGGTTTGGGTTTTAAATCCTTGGCCTTTTGCGCCACCTTCCCCATCTTGTCATTAATCTCCTTAACCAACTTTTGGGCCTTGGAGACGACCTGTAACGCCTTTCCCACTTTCAGAATATCTTTAAAAATATCTTCCAATGAATCGGGGTGGAGGGTCACAATTTTGGCGTCGCTCTGCAGACATTGCCGGGCGGCCTTCACCACATCGTCAAACGTGACGGCGCAGACCTCGCACTGATCCTGGGTGACAATAACATCGGGCCGGGCCTTTTTGAGTTTTTCAACGTCGATTTCGTAAACCCCCAGCCCCCGTTCAACGATTTTTTGCACGTCCCGATGGATGTCGAGGCTAGAGCGGGTCACATCCAGTTTCGGCCTGGTTAAAACCGGGCGGCCTTGGACCGCCTCCGGAGGCCAGTCGCACTCATGGGAGATGCCGACCAATTGCTCGGTCTTGCCAAGGGCGGCGACGATTTCGGTGGCGGAGGCGATTAAAGAAGCGATGCGCACTGCTTTCCTTTACAAAAAACACAGAAAAATGTAACGCTCTTTTTACACCCATGCCCAGTTCCCTCAAAACCCCCAAAGGCCAGATCGCCGTCGCCACGACGGTGATGCTCACTTTTATCTCCTTCTGGCGCGCGGCCGCCATCGTTCTCAACGATATGGGTTCGTCGGCTTACTATGTCCCCGGCATCGCGGAGCAGGCCATCGGCAAAGCCGCCCCCTGGTTTCTCCTGGGGGTCATGCTTTTTTCCTACGTGGTACGCCTCGTTTACATGGAATCGACCATGATCTTTATGCGGGGGGGGATGTATCCGGTGGTGCGATCCACCCTCGGCGGCACGCTCGCCAAACTTTCCGTTTCAGCCCTGCTGTTTGATTTTGTCCTAACCGGGCCGATCAGCACCGTTTCCGCGGGCCAATACATCGTGGGACTCCTCAATAACGTTTCAGCCCACTTCGGCGCCCCCCAGATTCCCCAAAATTTGGGCGCCGTTCTCTTTGGCTGTGTCATCATCCTTTATTTCTGGTGGCAGAATATCCGCGGCATTGAGGAGTCAAGTTCCAAGGCCCTGAAGATCATGCAGTTCATCACCGTCATGGTCGTCCTCCTTGTGATCTGGGGCATCTACAGCCTGACCCAGGTCTCCTGGTCCCTCCCCCCTTTGCAACCGCAACTGATGGAACACTCCGTTGGCTGGCTAAAAGACCTGAACATCCCATTGGGAAATATTGGCATCCTCATCGCGATCGGCTCTGGACATTGTTTTTTGGCCATGAGCGGCCAGGAGACCTTTGCCCAGGTCAGCCGGGAAATCGCCCACCCCAAACTCAAAAATCTGAAACGGGCCGGATTTATCATCTTCATTTTTTGTTTCGTCTTCATGGTGGCGGTCGCCTTCTTCGCCACCACGCTCATTCCGGACGAGGCCAGACCGAACTACTATGATAACCTGATTATCGGCATTGTCGGTTATTTCACCGGACCCGAATGGATGAAGCTCGGCTTTCAGGGAATGGTCGTGATCGCCGGTTTTCTGATCCTGGCCGGCGCCTCCAACACGGCCCTGATCGGTTCCAATTCCATCGTCAACGCTATTTGTGAAGACGGCGTTTTGACCGACTGGTTTAGAAAACCGCACCCTCGTTACGGAACAACCTATCGCATCATTAACAGCGTCGCCATCCTGCAAATTGCCACGATCCTCCTCTCCGGCGGCAATGTCTATCTGTTGGGCGAGGCCTATGCCTTCGGCGTGTTGTGGAGTTTTGTCTTTGAAACCCTTGCCGTCATCGTCCTGCGCTACAAACGTCCGGAAGAGCGGGAGTGGAAATTTCCCGTCAACCTCCACATCGGTAAAATAGAAATTCCGATCGGTTTGCTCCTTACTTTTTTCGTTCTGCTCGCCGTTTCGGTCACCAATCTTTTTACCAAACAAATTTCCACCATTTCCGGCGTGGCCTTCACGATTTTTCTTTTCACCCTCTTTACGATTTCGGAAAAATATCGAAAACGAAAGGCAACGCTCGCGCCGGTCGGTCTGGACCCCTTCCGAATTCACGCCAACCCCCGGATCAACCGGGCCACCGTCGGCTGCAAACCGCACAATATCCTGCTCCCCGTGGTTGAATCGAAGGATCTCTCCCACTTAAACGCCGTGCTCGAAGAAACGAACACCAAAGAAAAGGATGTGGTGGTGATGACCACGCACCTGTTGAAGGGGCCGCCCCTGGGGAGGGAAAGGGAGGAGGAAATTTTTACGGACGACATTCAGGACCTTTTTACCCGCGCCGTCAAATTGGCCGAAAAACACGGCAAGAGCGTTCACCTGGTGGTGGCCGCCTCCAACGACACTTTTTTTTCGATCGCCCAGACGGCGTTTAAGCTCGACTCCGAAGTGATCATCCTGCGCGTCTCCCCCAATTACACCCCCCTCCAGCAAGCCAAGGCGTTGAGCGAAGCCTGGGACACGATCCCCAATCCCCTCAAGAAGGATGTCATGATTCGGATCTGGCGGGACGGAGAATATATTTTGGATTGGAACGCCCTCCCTCCCCTCCCCGACGTCTCGCGCGAAACCCTGCGCGGCATCAACTATCTCTACCGCGAACTGAACCCCGAAGAGGGGGGGGAACAAATTTCCCGATCGCGGGTGATCGAAATGGCGGTGGAGCGGCTGGTGGGGGAATACAAGGCGGGGCAGTTTGTTTGGACCACGGACCAAGGACCACGGACCACGGACCACAAACCTCACTTAAAAACCACAAAATGAAATCGCGCGGGATTTTCGGTGCCGGTTAACACATTAAACGAAGAGGACGTCATAGAACCTGCCGAGGGATCGGCTGTCTCTCCTCCCCCGTCAGTCATTGTTACCGGCGTTAACATCACCACATAGGGGGTTTCAATCGCATCTTGAAAATTGATTTGAACGTTGGGAGAAACACTGGAAACATTGTATCCCCATTCCAACTCGGCAGTCCAAGTATTTGGCACATACACAATCCCCGCCGCGGCCACCCGCGGGGGATTCATCAAAGTATCGACGTTTTGTTCGGCAATAGCCAGGCGGGAATCGGCGGCCGACTGATTGGCGGAGACCGAGGCGTTGACCGTGTTGATCTGACTTTGCAACTGAACGCGCGTGCTGTCCAGATTGACCTGCCGCTGTTGAATGGCCACGTCCAAATCGCGCAAGACCGTCGGCAAATCGCCTCCCTGCGAATAAAAAAGATTGTTGCGAACATCCCCCAAAACGTCTTCGGCCAGGTGTTCGGCGGTGATGGCGCCGGGCCGAATGGCCTCGCCGTCGATGCTCCGCGGGGCCGCCCCCAGGGCCTGCTGGGAATAGAGGGAATAGGGAACGGTAACGATTTCCATTTGCCTTGCCGGTCCCTGCCCGGCGACTTGCACGTGCAAAAATCTGGGTGTTTGCGGATCGAGCTGGGAAAGATCCAAAGAGCCTTGAGCCCCGATCATCGCGGAGACCACCCCCTGGGCGGCCTCCAGCGTTTGGGTTTCCGCGTAGAGTTCCTGGCCTTCGGCATCGACAATGGAAAACGTAACGTCATACATCCCGTTGGGAAGAGGAATCCCCGCCGCGTCGGTCAGGACCGATTGGAAGTTGAGGAGGTGGGGAACTTGGGGGGTTTGCGCGAAGACGGGACTACGGACTACGGACCACGGACTGAGGACTAAAAAGAAAAAAAGTATCACAAGTAGTTTTTTCATTTTTTTGATTCCTCCTCTGCGCCGCCGAAGAAATTCCTGCCAAAGGGTTATCGTCAAATGGGGCCGCAGGGCCGGGGATTGAATCGTTTTCATTTTTTTGATCCTCCTGTTTTTCTTCATCTCAGCACAAACTCCACCCGCCGGTTGACATCCCACGCCTCGCGCGTGGCCCGCGGGTCCAGCGGCCGGCTCTCGCCGTAGCTGACCACCATGATCATCCGTTCCGGATCGATCCCAGCCTCAATGAGACGGGCCTTCACCTCCCGGGCCCGCGAATCCCCAAGCTGTAAATTATAACCGTCCTCCCCCCACTCATCGCAGTGGCCTTCCAGGATCAAAACGGCCCGCGGGTTTCGGTTGAGCCATTCCGCATTTTTCTCAAGGAGGGACCGTTCAGATTCCAAAATAAAAAAACTGTCCCGGTCAAAATGGATGCGGGGGACAAACGTCTCGGCGGCGGGGGCGCCTTCCCATCCCGCCAATAAAGTGATGAACAAAACCAGCCGGGCGTATTTCATGGCTGCGCTCCGTATGCCTCATACCCGGAATCCAACACTTCATACGTTTCCGGATCGATCAAATCGCCCCGGGCGCGGCCGGCCGGATAGTCGAAATTGCCGGCGGCATTTTGAAAACCGAGATCGAGGCCGTCGGCGGCGGCAAAATCAAACTCGCCCAGACAGCTGACACTGCGGGGGAGGGTGCCGGCCGAGCCCCCGGCCGGCGGAAACATGGCAAAAAGATTGCCGGTGATCCCCTCCGGGACGGGCTCCAGACCCCGGCAAAAAAGGCCGTACTGGTTTTCAGCCTCTCCGGTGATGAGGAGATTGTCCTGGAGATTCAGACCCAGCGCGTTTTCGACAATCAGAGCGATGGCGGTTCGGGCCGTGGTACTCCCCCCGGCGGCATAATGATTGGCCGCGTCCACCGTATTGTTGGAAACCCTCGGAGAAGAGCCCAAAATTTCGATGGCCGCCGCGATCCGCCCCTCCCCCGCGCGGATGATATTGTTGTTGAGACTCACATCATCCGCGTTGTCGATCAAAACGCCCTCTTCCATCCGGTTGTTTTGAAACACGGCCTCCGTTTCGCGCAACACCAGGGGAACATCGATGCGAAACCCGTCAAAAAGAAAAACCCCGCCGGTTCGTTCCAGCAAAAAATCGGCCTCCGCGTCGAGGGCGGCGGCCTCCGAGCAATCGAGGGGATAGACACAGCGAAACCCGAAAGGCTCTCCGGGAGTTTCCGTTTGGTAGCCGCCGAAAAAGCGGACCCCCTGCCGAAGTACAACCTCATCCACCGCGTAGACCCCCGCTTCCACATAAACATCCTTGGATTGGGAGAGGGCCTCCGCGTAGGCCTTCGCCAGGGTCCGGTAGGGAGCCTCCCGGCTTCCATCCGCCGCGTCATTCCCCCTGAGCCGGCTCACAAAGAGGGCATCGGCAACCGTTCCGTCGATGCCGTCACAATTGCCGTCAAAATTGGCGGCGTCAGGCTCGTCCTCCGCCGTTGAATAGCGACGCCCGTCGGCGGCATCGCAGTCGCAAAGATCACCCAAGGGATCGCCGTCGGCATTTTCCTGGCCTCCATTGGCCGCGGCCGGGCAATTGTCCGCTCCATCCAAAACCCCGTCTCCATCCGTGTCGGCCGAATCGGGATTCAGCCCCGCGTTCAACTCTGCCCCGTTCGACAGGCCGTCGCCGTCCCGGTCGGGGTCGCAAAAATCACCGAGGCCGTCGCCGTCCAAATCATCCTGGGCGGCGTTCAAAGCGGCGGCGCAGTTGTCCCGGTTGTCCCCGATTCCGTCGCCGTCCGTGTCGGCCCATTCCAAAGGATCGAAGGGAAAGACATCGGCGCCATCCCCCACCCCGTCGCCATCACTATCCGCCCGGTCAACGGCAAGGCCGTCCAGAAACTCCCGGATGTTTTCCAAGCCGTCGCCGTCGCAATCTTTGGCCAGATCAAATTCCGCAGCGGTCACCGCCAGGGGGGTGGTTGCTTCTGCCAGCTCCGCCGATTTCGAAACGGAGGCGACCCGGCGGCAGGTTTCGGAAAGACCTTCGGCGTTCCAAAAAATATCAATCGTCAAATCGGCTGAAGCGCTTAAACCGGAAGGAAGACCGGAAAAGACAAATTTATAGTTGTTGGCTTCGGACTCCGCCGCAACCGGTCCCACCTCCCCGGCCGCCTTACCCTGGGAATCCTGGCCCTTCAACAAGGCTTGCAACCGGTATTGGGAAACATTGGCCTGAAGGAGCTCCGGCCAGGCCGGCTGCATCAGAACCGTTTTGGTCGTCACCGCCTCGCTTAAATCGGAGTCCACCGGCGTTGACCCCGACCCGCAGCCGAGCATCAAAAAGAGCAAGGCCAACGAGCGAAAGCGATTTTTTGCCGAGTTTATCGTGCGTTCCATAATACCTCCACAATGTTTGAAAAAGTTTCTTCACCCACCAAAGCCTGACCCAAACGGCTGGCATCGCCGAGGCCTGCCGCCACAAAAGAGGCCGGCCCAACATCCTGCCCTTCCCAGAGATTGAGATTGAGGGAGATTTTTTTGTCCGTATCGAGATCGATGATTTGAAAAACGCGCGGGCCGGCCGGCAGGGAGCCCGGATAAAAACGGACCAATCCGTCGGACCCCGCCTTTTTTTCCTCCTCCCCGCCGGCGATGTCCCGGTAGCCTTCCACGCCGATGCGGTGATTGGGATCGGTCAAAATTTCGAAATAGAGCCTCCGGTTGCTTTGATAAGCGCCGTCGGCCAGGTTTAAAACAAACGGAACCGCCGCAAGGGAAATATCGAAACTTTGGACCTGTCCGCCGCGAATGGCGACATTTTCCAAAATCCCCTCCCGGAGCGTTTGCCCGGCTTCATTGAGAGCCCAAATCCGAATCGTTCGGCCCTCGCCCGCGGGAATACCCCGGATTTCTGTCCCGGCCGCATCGGCCGAGAGGGTCTGCGTGATGGTTTCAAAATCATCCCCCTCAATCTGGATGCGAAATTGGGAAATGGCGCCCACCGCGTCGGAAACATTCAGTTGGACGTAGCCCGCCTGGCCCGGCGTCTCGGAAAATTGAATTTCCTGAAGACCCCCGCCGCCGCAGGCACTCAGCCATAAAAGTCCGAATGTTAAAATTTGTATCCTCATTTGAAATTCACGGTGACCGTTCCGGTATTTCTTCCCCCAGAGCCGGCCGCCAAGACGCCGGCCAAAATGCCCACGACACCCAGGCCCCCCAGTCCCCCATACAAAACCCCCTTGGAAACTTTTCTCCGGCGTCCCCCCAGCAAAATGGGATCGCCGATCCCGTCGGGATCAAGGTGGGCCTGCGGGTTTTTCAACAAATCGAGCTGGGTCTGCGCGTAGACAAAGCGGATCAGCTGTTGCAGTTTTTCCTCAAAGCCGGGATCTTCCGCGTTATTCGGCAGTACGATGGCCTGATGGGCCGCGCGGTACCGGCGGTCGATCATCTGGGCCCGAATGTTTTCCGCGTCCACATCGACCAGCAAAACCTTGTCGAACTTCAGCAGTTCGGCGATGCGCAACCCTTCGGCGATGGCGTTCGCCTGGGCCTCTTTGGGCGCCTCGGGTCCCTGCCAATAAAGTTTGTGTTCCAAAGAGGCGGTCTCA
Organism: Deltaproteobacteria bacterium; assembly: GCA_016203765.1. GTDB lineage: Bacteria > UBA10199 > UBA10199 > SPLOWO2-01-44-7 > SPLOWO2-01-44-7 > JACQMB01. The sequence goes on along the minus strand of JACQMB010000113.1, from coordinate 1,846 downwards.
CCCGGCCGGATCGAGACATGCTGTTGAATCCCGCGGTAGTTGTTGGCCCGGAAACTCAACGCATACTCCCCCGCCGGGAGGAGAAAGGTTTTGGGCGAAACCCCCTGATAGATGCCGTTGAGATAGATGTCGGCCACCTTCGGCTCGCCCGCCACCCGCAGGCTTCCCGTTTTGTTTTTAAACAAATCCGCCCCCGCTTGTTGGAGAATTGTTTGCACGGAGGGGGAAAAGGCCTTGGGGTCGATTTTATAAAAAGGATTGAGTTGAAAGGCTTCCCGGAAAGCCTGCAGGGCCTTTTCTTTTTTCTTCTGGGCCGCCTCCGCCAAGCCGTAAGTCACCCAGCCGTCAAAAAGGAGCATGCCGTCGGTAAAAAGGAGCTCCGGCCTTTCCCTGAAAATTTCAAAAACCCGCTCCAGTTCGGCCCGGACGGTGGCATAGTCCATCTGAAAATAGTGTTCCTTGGCCCGGCCCAAAAAATCCCCGGCCTGCCGGGCCGAGGCATCTTCCCCGGAGGCGGCATAGCCGCGGTAATATTTTAAAACCGCATTGACGTTTTCGGGCGCGATAATCTTGAGCCGCGGTTTTTCCCGGAGTTTTTCGCGGAGCAGGACCGCCGTCTTTTGGCTGGCCTCATCCGCGATCCCGTCCCCGGAGGAATAGACCACCAGCGTGGTTTCGGGGGAGGAGGCGCGGGCCAAGGGAGCGGCCGGTCCCGCCGACAAAAGAAAAACCAAAACAAGGGAAAAGTAACGCCGCATACGCGACATCCCTTAAGCAGGATTCGTGCCAAACATTAAAAAAGCTAATCACGCGGAAACAAAAGAGAAATTTTTCGGCGGCTTTTGAAAACTGACGCGAATCGGTACAGACTGCATCAAATCGGTCACCCTTGCTTATTCTTCTTTGGGATGTTTAGAAACGTCGGGATCTTTTTTGATCTCGTCCTTGAGGTCTTGAAGGCCGTGCTGAAATTGGCGCAGGGATCGGCCGATGCTGCGGGCCAGCTCCGGCAGGCGTTTGGGGCCGAACAGCAGAAGGACCAGCACCGCAATGACCACCCACTCGCCCCAGCCGACACTCATTAAATTAAGCATGGCAGTCATAAACTTGCCTCCCTTAAATCTTTTTGGGTGTTGATGTTCGTCAAACTTCGGCCATCCTCCCATTTTTTTTCCCGAACTGTCAACGGCGCCTTCAGCAGCGACTTCAAATCGCGCCGCCCCTTTTGAAAAAGCCGGCCGGCCTCCTCCATCGCCCGCCGCGAATAGACGCCGGGGAGGGGATAGAGCCTTGTCTCCGTCCGCGGTACCGTTACGTCAAATCCGAGACTTTCTTCCCAAAGCAAGGCCAGCGATTCCGGTTTGAGAAAAGGCATGTCACAGGCGGTCAACAATATTTTTTCCGGATCGTAACAATGTCCAATGCTGAACAGGGCCTGGAGGGGGCCTTGCCGGGGATAGAGATCGGAATGCCGATCCGCCACGACAAAGTGAAAACCGGCCTCGTTCAGACTCCGGCTGATTCTTTCCAGCAGGGTCAATCCCCGCCAGCGGGCGCGGGCCTTATCGCTCCCAAACCGCAGGCTCCTGCCACCGGCCAGTATGACGGCCAGTTTTTTCATAAAACTCCTTTTTCCAGATCGGGACTTTTTGCTTAATGGCATCAATGACAAACTGAAGGGCCGCGAACGCTTCTTTCCGATGGGGGGCTTGGACCACGACCAGCAGAGAGCACTCGCCCACTTTCAGATTGCCGGTCCGGTGAACAATCCCCAGCGATCCCAACGGCCATTTGGTTTTGGCTTGTTCGAGAATTTTTTTCAATTCCCTTTCGGCCATCGCAGTGT
>JACQMB010000114.1 GCA_016203765.1 Deltaproteobacteria bacterium | reverse complement strand
GTTCCCTTGCCGAAGGTGGTGCTTCCCACAATCAGGGCCCGGTCATTGTTTTTCAGGGCGCCGGCGACAATCTCGGAGGCGCTGGCCGATCCTTCATTGACCAGGACAATGAGAGGGAAATTTTGTTCCCAGCCGTCGTCTTTGGCCTTTTTTTGGTCCATCAGGCTTCCGCCGCGGCCCCGCGTGGAGACGATCGTCCCCTTTTTTAAAAAGATGTCGGCCAACAGGACCGCCTGGTCCAGAAGACCGCCGGGGTTGTGGCGCAGATCCAGAATAATCCCGGTCAATCCCGGATTTTCCGTTTGCATCTTTTGGAGGTGTCCCAGGACCTCCCGCCGGGTGTTCGATTGGAAACTCTTGACTTTGAGAAAACCGACCGGCTTCTCCCGCTCGGTCTTCACCACCTTGGACTGGACCGCCTCAATGTTGATGATCGCGCGGACCAGCCTAACCGTGAGGAGTTCTTTTTTCTCCCCCCGCTCCAATTTAAGGATGACGGCGGTGCCGGGCCGGCCGCGCAGGCGCCCCACCGCCTCGGTCAAATCCATGTTGATGGTCGATTCCTCCCCGATCTGAACGATATAATCGCCGGCCTTGAGGCCCGCCTTCCAGGCCGGTGTCCCCTCCAGGGGGGCGGTGACGGCGAGGCGTCCCTCTTTGATGCTGATCACAATCCCCAGTCCGCCGAATTCCCCCTCGGTCCCCACCCGGAATTCGCGGTAGACATCGGGATTCATGAAATTGGAGTGGGGATCCATGGCATCCAGCATCCCGATGATGGCAGAGTATTCGACGTCGTGTTTTTCGGTGTCGGGGTCCAGATGGCGGCCCATGAATTCAAAAACCTCCCCGAGGCGGGCGGACAAATTTTTCAGACTCCCCTCGGGGTAGTGAAAACGTTTGACCGCCTGGTTGACGGTGACGGCGCAGAATTTTTGCGGCTCACACTTGGCCAGGATCTCCGGGATGGCCCGTTGAATGGCGGTCAGCGCCGCCTCAAACATGGCGTTCGGCTCCATCCGTTCGGGGGCATAATAGTAGCGGTCGAGGTAGGAGAGGGTCTTGGAGACCAACAGGGCCTTGGCCAGGGGGTAGTGGGGGTCCTTGGGGAGGGAGTGGACTACGGACCACGGACTACGGACTACGGACAAAAAGAGGAGAAGAACGAAAACCTTCAAACATTTTAGAGACATAGCCCGATATCTATCCTAGGGGATAGTGGTTGATTTTTCAAGGGGATTCAAGCAACTTTGGAGTTACCGATTGCCGATAATACTTAATGAGGTTATAATAAAAACAGGCTATGCGTTCCTCTTCTAGTTTTTTGTTTTCCGTTTTCCTCCTTCTGATTTTAGTTCTTAGTCCGTGGTCCGTGGTCCGTAGTCCCTTTCTCCACGCCACCATGGTCTTGCCATCCAAAGAGGTGAGCGTGGAGAAACAAAAACAATCGGCCCAGATCGCCTTTAAGGGGACCTGTGTGGAAAAAAGGGAAGAGAAGGTCCAAGGCGTTTCCATCAATATTTTTTCCTTCAGAGTCGAAGAGGCGTTGAAAGGCGATGTGAGGGCAGGGGAGGTCTACGAGGTGCGACAGTCAGGGGCGCGCAATCGCCAGGAGGCCTCCAAGTTCGGCGTTTCCGGTCTTTCCGCGTTTCGTTTTCAAACCGGCCAAAAATATCTTTTGTTTTTGGGTGAGCCGCGTCGTTACGGCATCCAGCCGGTTTTGGGGGGTCCGAAAAGGTCGGAGAAATGAAAAAGATATTATTGTTGTCCCTTATTTTGCTTTTCCCATCGTTTTTACAGGCGGGCGGGCCGTGGAAGGTCGATACCATCACCAACTCCGGTGTGCCGGCCCGCTGGCCCTATGATGAAGATACCGGCAAGTGGATCATCCATTGGCGGGTCGACCCGGGGCCGATGACCGACGGGGCGATCCGGGTCAGCTCCGAAGCGGCCGTTCGAGACTGGATACAACCGATGCTGACCGAATGGCAAAGCGTCAAACTTCCCTACGCCGCCGATGCCGATCCGATCCAAACAGTAGCCATTGAGTTTGTCTTGGACGGGGAGCTTCCGGAAGACATTACCGCCGCCAATTATGAACGCTGGCTGGAGCCCGGCGAGGGAAGGTATACTCCGGCCTTTGTCATTTTTGATCACGACGGTTCCATCCTTGAGGCGATGGGAGAGGAATATGATAAAAACAAATTGGTCGGGTTGGCGGAGCCCCTTCTGGATAGCACCGAAATGAGGATTCGCGGCGGTTATATTATTTTAAACGGGCGGATGATCAATGGAAATCCATCCAGCACCACGGATGCGGAGGCGACTCCCGAACAGTTCAAGGCGGTCATCAAGCACGAATTTGGTCATCTGTTGAATCTGGCCCACGCGGTGGTCAACACGGAGATCGCTTTGGGTTGTGCGGGCGATTCGTGCAACGGCAATCAGGGAATTTCGACCATGTTTCCCGATTTGAGAACCGTGGCGCAATATACTCTTCATGTCGATGACAAAGTTGGCATCTCTTGGCTCTATCCCACGCAAGATTTTCAGGACAAATTTTGCGTGATCACCGGTGAAATTCAGGATGAGGATGGCAAGGGACTGCAGGGGGTCAATGTGATTGCCTCTGCCGTGAACGATCCCTGGATTGATGCCCGCTCTTTTCAGTCGGGGGCCTTGTATGCGATTGGAACGGAAAACGGCCGGTATATTTTAGCGGGCCTGATGCCGGGGGTGGACTATGAGGTCCGTTACGAAGAATTGCCCGTCACGGAGGAAACCGATATTTCCGCGGGGTATGATCCTTGCAGTACCGAGTGTCCCTCCGGTTTTGGGAGCGGCCTGATTGCCGGTCCCGACGGCGCGGCCTCGGTCCATTGCGACGAAGGAGGCCGGACGATCGGGATGGAAACGCTGAAAATTTCGCTGGCGGAGGGGCGGGCGATCGACGGATCGGTCAGCGAGGGGGAGGGAGGCGGCGGGGGGAGCGGGAAGAAGGGGTGGTGCCAGTTGGAGAGGACTGCGGACTACGGACTACGGACTACGAACTTTTTGGGAGTTTTTGTTTTTATCTTGATTCTTTTGGCCTTCCGATTACATATAGGGCGTGCCCGTTAGCATCCTTTTCTTTTTCCTTTCATTTTTTGTTGGCAGTGCGTATGCCCAGTTGACTCCTTTTCCCGTCACGCCGCCCGCGGCCCCCATTGCCATCACACCGGGTGAGGTCCGAACCATTCCAATAAAAATATCGATTCCCCCCGATTATTTTGTTTATCAGGAAAAAACCTCCCTCGATTTTTTGAATCTGCAGGGGATCTCGATTCAAAACATCGCCTATCCCTCCAGCCATATCCGCCGGGATCCTTTTTTTAAAAAAGAGGTGCCGGTTTTTGAGGGGGACTCCATTATTGCCGTGACTTTTCAGTTCCCGCCGGAGACCGCGCCGGGAAAAAAAATAGTGGAGGGCCTTTTGAAACTCCAGGGTTGTTCCGATGTTTTGTGCTATCCGGAGGAGACGCATCTGATCGCCCTGACCTTTGAGATTGGGGCGATGGCGGGGCCGGTCGTTTCAGCGCCGCGGTTATCCACTTCGATTGCCGAACTCCTCTCCGCCCAGCATTTTGCCGGACTCTTTTCGCAAAACGTCTGGATTATTTTGCTGGTCGTTTTTCTGGGCGGCCTTTTGACCTCGCTCACGCCGTGCGTCCTGCCGGTCATCCCGATTACGTTAATGATAATCGGGGTCCGCTCCGACCGGCACTGGTCGCACAATTTGGGATTGTCTTTTGTATTGGTCCTGGGTCTGGCGGCCGTCTATGCGCTGTTGGGCGTGTTGGCCGTCAGCTTGGGCAAAGGGCTGGGTTTTGTCTTTCAACAAAAATGGGTCGTGATTACTCTTTCGATTCTCTATTTTTTTCTGGCCCTCTCGATGTTTGGTCTCTTTGAAATTCATCTCCCGCAGTTTTTGCGTCAGCGCTTGAACCAGATCAAGAGCCACGGCCTCTGGGGCGCTTTTTTGTCGGGCGGGGCGGCCGGCATTTTGGCCGCCCCCTGTGCCGGCCCCGTGGTGGGGGCCCTGCTTTTGTACGTGGCCTCCACCCAAAGCTACCTCCAGGGTTTCGGGCTTTTGTTTCTGTATGCCTTGGGGATGGGGATTTTGTTTTTGGTGCTGGGAACCGGCTACGGCATATTGGAGGGGCGCTTCCGGCGCCTCGGTTTTACCCATTGGGTGGAGCGTTTTTTGGGGGTGTTGCTTTTGTTGGGCTCACTTTTTTATCTCAACACCGTTTTTCCCCTGCAAAAAAGTTTTGAGACATTGCTGAAAAAACCGCCGCCGGTGGAGTGGCTCAACTCGGAGGCGGAAGGATTGGAAAGAGCCCGCTCGGAACACAAAATTATGCTGGTCGATTTTTACGCCGACTGGTGCGCCCCATGCAAGGAATTGGAGCTGGGATTTTTCAGAAAACCGGAGGTGGTGACACTGTTGGAACAAATGGTCCCCGTTCGCATCGACGCGACATTCATGGATGAGGAGGTGGAGCGGCTTTTGGAAAAATACCGCGTCGTCGGCTGGCCCACGATCCAGTTTGTTTCACCCGAAGGTCAAATCCTGGAGGATCTCGCCGTTGTTTCCTATAATCCGAAAATCTTGCTGAAGAATATGAAAAAAGCGGTCCCTAGTCCCTAGTCCCTGGTCCGTGGTCCAGTTCCTCATACCAAAGCGTTCCACCCACCACCATCGGGGCTTGAAGCAACAGGGGGGCAAAGGGGATCAGGAGGGGGGTGCCGAGCCCCAGCAGGATGTATTTGTGGCGCCGGCCGAATTGTAAACGCTGGTTGAAGGTCAGCATTTTCTGGCTCATCGGGTATTCGACAATCGTAAAGCCCAGCACCCACATCTCAAAAAGAAAAGTGAGACAAACGTATAAAACATTTCCAAAAAAGGGGATGAAATTCAAAACCCACAGGAGAAGCGGAACGACCACAAAGAGGGCCACTTTTTGGAGGGCGGCCATGACGGAAAGGCGGAAACTTTTAAAAAACCGTCCCCACTGAAAAGGGGGCGGCGCTTCTCCTTTGAAAAGCAGCGTCGTTTTTTCGGCGATCACGTCAAAAAAAGGCTCGCAGACGATCAGATAGATTAAAAAACTGATAATCGACAAACCAATCACCCCCAAAAGAAAGAGAAACGGTTTGAGCAATTGTTTGAGGAGCCAGAGGCCGCCAAAGGCCGCCTCTTCCCAAAAGCCCTTCGCCTCGGGGATCGCCTCCAGGCCGACCAGCCTCAGTAAAAAATCGTACATGTCTCCGAACTGGTGGACAAAGAGGCCGAAGCTGACGACAAGAAGAATCAAGGCGATCGCCCACGGCAGGATCATCCAAGTCCAAAGCGAGGGGTGTTTGTGGAGGAAGGAAAATCCGCTGAAGATATGCCTGAAACCGGAAAAAAACTGAGAAGTTCTCGACATGAGCCCGCAATGTAGAGTAAAATGCCGGCCAATGCAACCGGATTGGGACGCCTCGATCGATCATTTTTTAAACCACCTGCGGGTCGAAAAACGCCTGGCGGCCAATTCCTTGGAGGCCTATGGCCGCGACCTGAGGGTCTTCAGCGAATTCGCCAAAAAAAGAAAGTGGCCGGGTCCCGCACAGATCGGGGAAAACCACCTCCTCGATTTTCTGATTCATCTTCATCAAAAAGGGCTGAAGGGAAAGAGCGTCTCGCGCAACCTGGTCGCCATTCGGGGCTGGTTTCGATTTTTGTTGGAAGAAAAATTGATTGCCAAAGACCCCACCGCCCAGATCGAGTTCCCGAAGGGTTTAAAAAAACTGCCGCACGTTTTATCTCTGGAAAATATCGATCAGATGCTGGACGCTTGTGACCTGAAAAAGCCGCTGGGCCTGCGCGACTTTTGCATCTTACAGCTTTTGTACGCCACCGGTTTGCGCGTTTCGGAATTGACGGGGCTGAAAACCAATCACCTGATGGCTGATGCCGGCTATCTTTTGGCCTATGGAAAGGGGTCGAAGGAAAGGGTGGTGCCTCTCGGCAAGGAGGCCCTGCGGGCCTTGAAGGAGTATCTGGCCGGGGTCCGCCCCAAATTGTCGGGCGAAAAATCGAGCGACGCCGTGTTTCTATCCCGAAAAGGTGAAAAGCTGACCCGCCAGCGGGTCTGGCAGGTTTTAGGTGGGCTGGCCCGAAAGGCCGGCATTCCAAAGAAGGTCACGCCGCACATGCTCCGCCACTCCTTCGCCACCCATCTTTTGGAGCGGGGCGCCGACCTGCGCAGTGTGCAGATCCTTTTGGGCCACGCCGACGTCTCCACCACCCAGATTTACACGCATGTCTCCTCCACCCACTTAAAATCGCTCTACGAAAAATTCCATCCTCGTTCCTGAATTTTATCGAAGGGGTTGCTAACTAAACTCCAACAGATATTTCTGAATAAACGAATCGATTCCGCCGTCCATGACCGCCTGGACATTGCCGATTTCGAGCTGGGTCCGGTGGTCTTTGACCAGTTGGTAGGGTTGCATCACGTAGGATCTGATTTGCGAACCCCATTCGATCTTTTTTTTCTTTTTTTCGATGGCCTCTTTCTCCTTGCGCCGCTTTTCCAGTTCGGCCTCGTAGAGTTTTGCCTTTAAAAGTTTCATCGCCGTGGCCCGGTTTTGATGCTGGCTCCGCTCGTTCTGGCAGGCGACCACAATGCCGGTGGGGAGGTGGGTCAGCCGGACCGCCGATTCGGTCTTATTGACCTTCTGGCCCCCGGCGCCTCCTGAGCGAAAGGTGTCAATCCGGAGATCTTCTTCCTTAATTTCGATTTGAATCTCTTGTTCGATGTCCGGTAGGGCAAAGACCGAGGCAAAAGAGGTATGACGCCGTTTATTGGCGTCATAAGGGGAGATACGGACCAGACGATGGACGCCGATCTCGGCCTTGAGATGGCCGTAGGCATAATCGCCGGCGACGGTCAGGACCGCGCTCCGAAATCCGGCCCCCTCGCCGGGGGTGAAGTCAACCACCTCGTGGCGAAATCCCCTCTGGTCGCACCAGCGCCGATACATGCGCAGGAGCATCTCGGCCCAGTCGCAGGCCTCCGTCCCGCCGGCGCCGGCGTTGATGAACAAAATGGCGCCGGCCGCGTCGTGTTCGCCGGAGAGCATTCGTTGAAATTCCAGTTCCTCGAGGCCTTTTTCCACCGCCGCGAGTTTTTCCTCCGCTTCTTTGGTCAGGTCTTCACTCTTTTCTTCCTGAAGAAGATCGAGCACCGCCTCCACATCTTCCAGATGTTTTTGATACAAATCCCTTTTTTCGAGCAGGGCCTTACAGTGGTTGAGTTCCTTCATCTTTTTTTGCGCGGCCTGCGAGTCGTTCCAAAAGTCGGGCGACTGGGATTCCTGGCGCAGGACTTCCATCTGTTTCCGTTTGGCGGCGATATCGAGATGTTTGTCGATTTCCAACAGGCGCCGCCTGTTTTGATTGAGTCGTTCCGTCAATTCTTTTGACATAATTTATTGAAATAATTGGTAAAATATCTTTAACTCCGGCCAACATAACTTTTTTTGCCCGGCTGCGCAACATTGGAATGGACAATTTGCGGGTGCGTTGTTAAAGGAGCGCCATGGCCTTGCCGACCCATTTCAACACCTCCCTTACAGAGAGTGGCGCGGCAATCGCAACAAATTGCGACCCCTCCAATGCCTGTTGTCTTCCCAATGCCGAAGCCCAAGATCAAAAGCTGTCTGCCGTATCGACTTATGAAGCGGCCAAGCCCAAGCCCGGTTTTTTGAAAGAGACCACCGTAAAGTTCGCCCACATTCTGGTCGGCGGGCCGCTGTTTGGGTGCGCCGCTTCGGATGATTCAACCCCCAATATCGATGTGGAAGTCTCGACGGCCATCACGGAGGAGGAGGGTTATATAAAGAACTTATCCATTAGAGCCTTGCTTCCCCCACCACCGGTTCTTTCGTCATCCAAACAGCAGGTTCATTCGGTTGAATTGCTCTTGGATGGTTTTTTTTCCTGCGAGGGGCCTCGTTGCGGAAATCAAATACTTGAAACTGATGTTGATGAGAAAGATCCTGCCAAGCACGTAACCGGCCTCATCGATGTGCTTTTAGGTCGTCTTTTTCTTAGTCCTGCCGCTGAAAAAGATACCCAGAGATATCTGCGCTATATAGATTCTCTTGATGATGAGGCCGCCATAGAGCTTATCCAAACACATCTACTTTTCAGCAGACATGCCTGCGGAACTATGGATGACCATTTTTACCTTCCTGGGTGTGAAGAGTTGGAGGGGATGCTGATGGATAAATTAGCAGAGAAAAAAGATGATAAAGCTTTTTTTACCTTAGCCGAATATTACAGACGGGAATATATTCCCAATCTTCACCGTCACATGGCCAGATGGCTGGAAAGGGCCAAAGGCAAAAACGATTCAATATACCAGACGCTGAGCATGCTTTTGACTGAAGCTTTCGAGGAGGAAAAAAGGGAGGGCGAAGTGAGCATGTGCTCATTTTATCAAGGCGATCACACGGGACCGTCGGATGTCATGAGGCTTCTATTTATATTTGACGGGGAGCGATTGACCGAGGAGATTATTTCGGGAAAAAATGGAGATGCGGGGATAAACTGTTTTTTGGGAAAAGTGAATCAGGTGAATACGGTACATGTACTCCCACCGCCCACCAGAATTAATTTGAATAATGCTCAGCGATGGCAAATGTACAACAATGCAGAAGCAGATGCCATGCGGCTCAAATTGTTGACGTCATATATCCCTTATAACTCTCAAGTCAGGAACGAATTAGTCGCCATTTACCCCAATACAAATTCTGAAGGGGCAGAGACTGTGATCACCTACTTCTTGACCAATGTAGTAGAGGCAAAATATTCGGGAAAAGACTACTGTTACGGGGATTGTCCACATGACGAGAACTACAGCCTATTTAAGAAGCTCTATAATGCAGCACAAACGAGGGAGCAAAAATGTGCAGTGGTTATGAGATTAAATGCCCTGTGGAATGAGAAAGAGGAAGAAAGGGAACAATGGTGTGGAGCAGGCAAGTAACCATACCAAAATCCGGGGACACATTACTTAATTCTGAAACCACTTTGCGTCGGGGCCACAAAATCCGGGGACACATTACTTAATTCTGAAACCACTTTGAGTTGGGGACTGGCTCCTCGAAGGTTTTACTTTTTAGCTGACTTCTTTATTGATCCTAGGTATAGTATGGCTCTAGGAGACGGCAAAGTTTATGGATATGGACAGTCTTTTTAGATTGGAAGAGGGGGGGGTAGCCCTTAATATCCTGGTTTACTTTGACAAGGAGGATGAAACCTGGATCGCCCACTGTTTGGAGCTCGACCTTGTTGAAGACGGGGATGATAAATTAGACGCCACACTTCATCTTTTGGAAATGATGGCGGCTCAAGTGCAAGAATGCAAAAAGGATCACATCAATTTTATTCATCCTGCCCCGGCTGAATATTGGTACAAATTGCATCAAGCCAAACCGTTTTCCCTGATTAAGGAATTAGAGAAAAAACTCCGACGTCCGCTGGAAAGAAACGTTGTTATCAAAGAGCTTTCTGATGTCGCCGCCTAGATTTCCCACTTTAAGACTTAACCAGGTTGTTGCTCGTTTAGAAACAAGGTTTCATATCAGTGCGAGGCCCGGCAAGGGTTCGGAACTTGTTCTAGAAGGCAAAACAATTCATGCCGAACAGTTTCGCAAATATTGTGTCGGCAGGCATCAAAAGAATCGTGAAATTCCCCAACAATTGCTAAGGGCTATTCTTCGTCGCTTTGAAATAAGCATTGAAGAATTTTTTGAGGATTCGATTCATTAAATCAGTTGCTCTTTTTCCGGAGGAGGAGTGTTCTTAGCACCAGAAGCAAACACCCCCCCGCAAACCAATTCCCCAGCTTTGTGTACACCGTTTGCCCCGACAACAACGGCACGCGGTGGACGATCACGCTTTGTTCAAACCAGGGGGCCTGGTTGACAACCCGCCCGGATGGGTCGATCACGGCGGTCATGCCGGTGTTGGTGGCGCGGACCATGGCGCGCCGGGTCTCTACGGCGCGAAACTGCGCCAGGGCCAAATGTTGATAGGCCGCGGAGGTAAAGCCGTACCAGGCGTCGTTGGTGATGTTGATTAAAAGATGGGCCCCGTTGCGGACCATGGCGCGCGAGGCCTGCGGAAAAATATCTTCATAACAAATCAGGGGGGCGATTTTCCAATAGCCCAAAGTCAGCGGGGTCCAGCCATCCCCCCGCTCAAAATCGCCGATCGCCGCCACCGGTTTTAAAGAGGAAAAAATCTTTTTAAGCGGGACATATTCGCCGAAGGGGACCAGCCGCACCTTGTGGTATTTTCCCCAGATCCGCCCGTCGGCGTCGATCAATGCGGCGCTGTTGTAATAGCGCTCCCGGTGTTCCTTCAAGGTGGAGAAGCTGAGGCCCAGGAGGGTAAACGGTTTTCCCTCCTCGCGCTGGAGGGTCACGCCGATTTTTTCGGGATTAATTTTTTGAGCACCCACCCAAAGGGTTTCAAACCAGCCGGTCTCCGGCCAGATGATCAGATCCACGTTAGCTTGCAGGCCGGCCGCCATCGTTTCAAAAACCTTTCGGTGTTTGGACAGGAAGGCCTCCACCCACTTTTCCGTTTGCGAGATGTTGGGCTGGATCAAACCGACTTTCAGCGTGGGGGCGCCGGCCACAGCTTGCCGCACGGCATAATTTTTGTAAAAACCGTAACTCAAAACCAGTAAGAGTAAAACGGCGGTGACCATCGTTTTGGGCCTGGAAAATTTCTTCAAACTCTCCGCCGCCCAAACGTTGAACCAGACCAACAGAAAAACCACGCCGTAGTAGCCGGTCAGGTCGGCGATCTGAATCAGCGGTGTGTAGTTGCTTTGCGAAATGGCCAGATGGGCCCAGGGAAAACCGCCGAAAGGGATGTAGGTGCGGGCGAATTCTGTCAGGGTCCAAAAAATTGGTAACCAGAGCAACAGGCCGCCCGCTTTGTCTTTGGAGGCAAACCAAACCGCCAGAAAACAAGCCAGGCCGATGTAAAGCGCCATGACCGAGGCCAGCAAAACTGTGGTCAGCAGACTGGAGACAACGGAGATTTCGCCATAATCGTGTAACGCGACGTAAATCCAATAGTAGCCGATCAAAAAGAAAATGGTCGCCGTGAAAAAACCGAGCCAAAAAGCCCGGCGCGGCGTCGATTTTTGAAGCGCAAGAATGAGAGGAATCAGGCCAAACCAGGCCAAAAATCCCAAGTTCGGGAGCTTCCAGCCGAAAAAGACATTCGGGAATGAAAGGGCAATCAGTATGCCGGACAAAAGGGACATAAGGCGCCGAGCACTATATGTCACTCAAAGGGTTTTTGCCAAGGATGCAAATTCGGCCTGGCGCATCGCCAGCCATCCTTTTTCCGTTCGGTCGTCCAAACCACCGGCATGCAGCAAGCCGTGGCACATCAGGAGGGCGGTCTCTTCGAACAGGCGAAGACCTCGGGCGTTCGCCTGCCGTGCGGCCTGATCCAGCGAGATGGCGATATCGATTTCACGAGGTATCCGCTTCCTCGTGCTTGCAAAAGTGATCACGTCGGTCGGTCGATTTTCAGCGAAGAAGCGCCGATTTAATTTTAGAATTTCGCAGTCGGTGGTCAGGAGAAAATTGATTTCACCCCTTCGGAAATTTAAGTTTGTGCACAGTCGCCTGGCTGACTTTTGGAGCCTCGGCTGTTGCAGGCGGCGCCTTGGATGCTTTTGCATCAGGTTTATCTTCCCCATAGGCAATGCGTTGGTGGTGCAACGCGGTCAAAATCCTCGTAAAGGCTTTGCCAATGGCATGCAGATCCTTGAGTGTCAAGTCGCATTCGTCCAGCTGGGCCTCAGCAAAACTTTTGTCGATCATCTCCTCGGCCGTTTTTTGAATCCGCATCGGCGTTTTTTCCTTCAGGGAACGGACGGAGGCCTCCACCCCGTCGGCCAGCATCAGGATGCCGGCCTCCTTGGTCTGCGGCTTGGGGCCCGGATAACGGAAATCTTTTTCTTCGATCGACGGTTTGTTCGGATCGGCCCGCTCCTTGGCCATTTCATAAAAAATCCCGATCTGTTTGGTGCCGTGATGCTGTGGAATCATGTCGATGACCCGTTGGGGGAGTTTGTGGGTCTTGGCCATCGCCATCCCCTCCTTGACATGGGAAGCGACAATCAGAGCCGACATGTGGGGGGAAAGGCCTTCATGACGGGAGCGCCCGGCGATGTTTTCGGTAAAGTAGGAGGGTTTTTTCATCTTGCCGATGTCGTGATAGTAGGCCCCCACCTTGGCCAAAAGGGAATTGGCGCCGATGGCCTCGGCCGCCGCCTCGGCCAGCACCCCCACGATGTGGGAGTGATGATAGGTCCCCGGCGCCCGCACGATCAGTTCGCGCAAGAGCGGATGGTTTAAATTAGACAATTCCAAAAGTTTGACGTCGCTGGCGTATCCCAAAACCGTCTCAAAAACCGGCGTGGCGACAAAGGCGAAGATGGAGGCCAAAATCCCCCCCAGAAAGGCGAAACCGAGATGGAGACCGACCAAGGACCATTGAAAAGGTCCCTCGACGGCGGCGAGGCGAATCAGCAAAATACCGAGCACGGCCGCCGCGCTGGCCAGCCCCGTCAGGATGCCGGCCTTGATGATGGCGGTCCGGTGGGTCGCCTTGGCGATGGCCGAGCTGGCGGCAATCCCGCTGATTAAGCAATAAGTGGTATAATTAACGTCGCTCCCCACGGTGAGGCCGGCCAGCAGACTTAAAATCACCGCTAAAATCAGCGAGACCTCGGCGGTCAAAAACATCCGGACTAGCATCACCCCGCCCGCAATGGGGATGCCGTAGTAGAGGGCGGCCTGCGGGAGGTCGTAAAAGAAGGCCTCGTGCATCACGCCGGACAGGATCAGGCCGCCGCGCAGCATAAACAAAATCAAAACGACGGTCAGCCCCATCAAGATGTAGTCTTTTCGTTTGGGGAGAAAACGTTTGATGAAGCGTTCGGAAAAATAAAAGGTGGCCCCCAGGGCCAGGGCAACAAACAGAAAAGTGCCCAAAAAACGGATCGGACGATTTTCCAGGCCCCTGGCCTTTTTCACCCTTTCCAGCAAGCCCACGTCTTTGGGTTCCAGCTTGGTGCCGCCGCGCAGGATGTAATCGCCCGGCTGATAGGTGATGGTTTTTTCCTTGACTGCCCGGATCGCCGCCTCTTTTCTTTGTTCCGTTTCTTTTAGATTATAGGTTGTGTTGGGAACGATCCACTTTTGAAAAACGGGGTAGACCCTTTTTTGCGCCTCTTCGACCGACAAAATTTTGGAGATATCCTTGATGACCAATTCCTTTTCCGTCGCCGTTTCCTCCAGCGGCCGGATGCGTTGCAGGACGACCCCCTTGTCTTTATAGGGTTTCAGGTTGGCGGGATCGGAGACAATGGGTCGTGAGAGGATGGAGTGGAGACGCGGGGGGACCTCCTCGGGGATCGATTCGTCGAAATCAAAGACCGGCAGGACGCTCTCGGCCGCCTTTTCGCGATCCTGTTTGGTTTCTTCCTCGTTGACGATTTGGATGCGGCGGTCGGCCCGGATATCCTGTCTTAACACCGTCCCCTCATCGATTTTTTCCGGAAAACTGCTGACCGAAAAACTGGTCAGCCAGGTGATGGCGATGCAAAAGAGAGCAAAGCCGGCCCAGCCGGCGGCCGGCGAATCCTTGAAGGCCTCCAGAGAGAACTTCATTTAATTTTCCCCGTTGTTTTTTTCGTAAGCCTTGACCAGGCGGCGGACCAGGGGGTGCCGGACCACGTCGACTTCGCTGAATTGATGCATGGCGATCCCCTCGATGTCATCCAAAATCCGCATGGCCTCGAGTAAACCGGAAACCTGCCCCTCTGGCAAGTCAATTTGTGTGACGTCGCCGGTGACCACCATTTTGGAGTCGACCCCCAGCCGGGTGAGGCACATCTTCATCTGCATGGGGGTGCAATTTTGGGCCTCATCGAGAATCACGAAGGAGTGATGGAGGGTACGCCCCCGCATGAAGGCCAGGGGGGCGATTTCAATTTCGTCATTTTCGATCATCCTTTGTACCTGGGAGGGATCCAGCATGTCGTAGAGGGCGTCGTACAAGGGCCGCAGGTAGGGATCGATTTTTTCCTGGATGTCGCCGGGCAAAAAACCGAGCCTCTCGCCGGCCTCCACCGCGGGACGGCATAAAATCAATTTTCGATATTCCTTTTTGAGAAAGGAAGCCACGGCAACGGCCACGGCGAGGTAGGTCTTGCCCGTTCCCGCCGGCCCGATGCCAAAAACCAAATCGTTGTTTCGGATGGCGTCGATGTAGGTTTTCTGCGCGGGCGAGCGGGGGGTGATCGCCTTTTTGCGCGCCGGAATGAAGATGGTATCCAAAAAGATGCTCTCCAGGCTGGCCTGGGAGTTGCGCGTTAAAATTTTGATCGCCTGTTCGATGTCGCTCCCCATGATCGGGTAGCCCTTGCGGATCATCTGATAAAGTTCGTTGAGGACCTTTTCCCCCACTCGGACATCGCTCGGCTCCCCTTCGATGCGGACATGGGGGCCGCGGACATGGATATCGACCCCCAGCGATTTTTCGATCGACTTGAGATGGGTGTCGGTTGCGCCGAACAGATCGCGCACCGCCTTGTTGTCTTCAAAATCCAGACGGATCACTTTGGTGTTCAGATTTTTTTTGGTCATCGGGGTCTCCTGGGGGGCGTTCCCCGCGTCGTGGCCGCCGCGGGTTTTTCCCCCATCACCTGCACAAAAAACTCGCGCCGTTTGGCGTCACTGTTTTCGTCAATCAGAAAAATCATCTGTTTGGGTTCCAAAACCAGCTCCCCGTTTTTGAAGGGAAGAGAGAGGGAGCGCTGGGGGTTGGGGAGATTTTCTTTGTTCACTTGGGCCGCCACCACCAGTGCGGCCTGCTCGTCGGGAAGGGTAACGGTCACCAGCCCTTCTTTCAACTGCGAATCGCGGATGGCAAAACGGACATCGTGAATAATGGGGATGATATCGGTCTGACCGGTGGTGGCAACGAAATAGCTTTTAAGGAATATCACCTGTTCTTATTTTAACCGATTTCCGTTTTGTCTTTCAAGTCTTAGGAGTTGACGCTTCAGGCGGAGGCCGCGGCTAAAACCGCCCAGCCGGCCTCCGGAGCCCACCACCCGGTGGCAGGGGACCAAAATGGGGGTGGGGTTGGCCCCGCAGGCCTGGCCCACGGCCCGAACCGCCTTGGGATTGCCGATCTTTTTGGCGATCCATTGATAGGACCGTGTCTGGCCATAAGGGATCAGCCGGATGGCCCGCCAAACCGCCATTTGGAAGGGGGTTCCGGTTGGTGTCAAAATTTTGACGCTTTTTCTCATAGTGAGAGAGGGTTGTTTGAAATTTTTTGGTTTGGCCGCAGACTTCATTTTATAACCTATTGAAATCCATATATTTTTAAAGCTGGCCGTCAAGCAGGGAGTTGGCACGGTTTCTGCAGTACATTGAGGGTGGATATGGAGAAAAACAAACAACCTCTCACCCCCGCGTCGGAAATATCTAAATCTCCCCTCGATTTATGGCGCCTGATGGGTGGCAAAAGCCGGCCGGTCCGGGGTGAAACAAGACATCCCGCAGACAGTCTTTTGGCCGTTTACAAGGAGCGACTAACCTATACGTTTATTTTCGGCCGGGAGGTTGCCTCCATCCATTTTGATCGTGCCAAGCGGGAGATTTTTTTTAAGGGCCGCAATATCCGCAATCTACAGCTCTCCGCGGCCCAAAAAGAGGTTTTAGAGGGGTTTAAACGGGTTTTAGGCGCTGATGAAAGGGCCATCCCCTTTTTAAAGGCCTACGAAGCAACTTTGGGGTCTCTCCTCGCCGATAACAAATAAGGAGGGGCGTTTTTTAGCTATGACCGATTTTCCCAAGATTCGCCAGAGCCGCATTCGCTTAAAGCAACTCTTTTCAAACCGGGCCGGTTCCCATCAAACTCCGCCAGCTGATTTTCGGCTGACCTTCAGGCGTTCCCCCAACGAAGAATATACCTATGAAGAGGGCCGGATTTTTATCAACGGGATGGATGTCTTGAGCTTGATGGAAGGGGAGGGGGCCGATATCGAATTGCTGGTGGGGCTGACCGGCGCCATCGATGAGTATCGCCGCTTTGTCTGGACCAACCATGGGACGCAGTTGAGGGATTTCAACGCCCTGACCCAGGGGAT
>JACQMB010000112.1 GCA_016203765.1 Deltaproteobacteria bacterium | reverse complement strand
GGAAGAAGCGGCGTGATCGTCGCCCGCGCGTTTTCCAGTCCGGAAGTCGGCCCCAAAAAATAACCGTGATCGACCGCCAGCATGACGGTTCGTCCTGTTTTAGGTTTGATGATCCGGCTCAGCCGGTTTTGAAGGCCCCAATCCATGATTTAGCCACTTCTCCCTATGCGGAACGGGTCATTCTGTCAACGCATTCCCTTCTCAAATTGAGAATTTTTGGTGCAAAGGGGTGAATTTTTACACGGCCCCGGCCAAAGCAGATATTTTTACCAACAATATCAATAAGTTATAACCAGAAAAATGGCACGGAGATTGCACGTTTCATCTTTGGTCAACCATGAACCATCGTGCGCCCATTTTATCCGTCCTACCCAAGATTTTCCCTGCGGGTCTCTTTCTGCTTGGACTTATCGCGGCACAACCTCTGCGGGCGCAGACGCCTGCCGCCATAACGCTAAACCCCTGCACAACGGATGCCGACTGCGCCGATGACGGTAATTTGTGCACACTGGAGGTTTGTAGCGGCGGTTTTTGCACAAGGCGGTCGCTCGTTGAGGACGACCTCGTCGATTGCACCGTGGACGAATGTGATTCCGCGACCGGAGTGACGGCGCACACCCCCGATAATTCGTTCTGTTCTGACAATAATGCCTGCACCCAGGATATTTGTACCGGAACCGGCAACGAACCGGTGGCTGGACTGTCGGGCGGTTCTGGAACAGCATTGGTAACGGACGGCCCTCTGGCCCCCGCTCCCATCACCGGCTGCGAATACCCTGCCGAGATTGAGGTTTGCGACGGTCTTGACAACGATTGCGACCGCGAAATCGATGAGGGCTTCGGCGTAAGACAACCTTGCACCGTTGGAACGGGGGCCTGCGCTGTCGGCGGAACCGCCATCTGTTCCCCTCCTCTGGCATGCCCCGAGGGCTATAGTTGCGCGAACGATGACGGCACCTATTGCCAACTTCCCATGGGCCCTTCGTTGCCGACCCCGGAAGACCCGGAGGGGTTGGAGACGGTCGCGATCCCGGAACCGATCCCCGAAATCTGCGACGGCATTGACAACGACTGCGACGGTCAAACGGATGATGAGTGTGCTTTATGCGGCAACGGCATTGTGGAAACCGGAGAGACTTGTGACGACGGTGGCGAGCTTAATGGAGAACCCAACCGATGCAACATCACTTGCACCGGCACCACACCGGCGGTGTGCGGCAATCTGGTCGTGGAAGAGGGGGAACAATGCGAATCCAACACAGTGGCCGGCAATCAAATGTGGCGGTGCGTGGATTGCCGCCTGGTCTCCCGCGCCCCCGTTTGCGGCGACGGTCTGGTTGAAGGGGAGGAGGAGTGCGAGCCGGGACAGACCGACCTCCCGGGTGGTGAGGTTTGCGAGGCTTGTCTCATCGTCACCGTGGAGGCTGAACCCGCCGCCCCGGAACCGCTGGAACCTCCTCCGCCGCTCCCTCCTGAACCCCCGCCCCCGCCCTTTGCCCTTTGCGGCAATGGCCTCATGGAAGGGGAAGAGAGCTGTGATGAGGGTGTGAACAACAATGATGAAACGGAAGGGGCCTGCCGGACCGATTGTTCCGGCCTGGTCGCGGCGGCCGGCCGGGCCGTTCCCGAACCCCTGGCCTTCCAGTCGGAAATTTTCGACGGTGAAAAGACCTGCGCCGTCTCGATATCGTTCATGAATGTGAACGCCGCCACGACCCTGCACCCCAATGAATATGACAAACAGTTTGTGGTTTTTACCGCCCACATCGGAGAGAATTTTGGATTCGGCTTCAAGGCCTCGAAAGACATCCTTGCCGATTGCCGGTTCAGCTTCGACAGTTGCGCGGCTGACGGCGCGATCTGGGAACGGCTGTTGGCAGGCCGGCTGAACGATGCCGAACCGAACGACCTGATCGGAGTTACCGGGGAAAATGAGTACCGGTATATTTTGGACGCCGATCAATTCTTCAGCAACGCGGTCTCCGGGGAATGCAACATGCCTCACCAGCCGGTTTTTCATCCGGAAGTGCCGGCCGGCGACCGCCGGTGGACCGCCGAGGACGGGACAACCTTGCGCGGAGAGGTCACCGCCATTCACGACCTCCAGCCGGCGGGGCAAGAAGCGGCTCCAACCCTCATTTTGGGTGCGGTGGTGTTGCGCGTGGATGATCCGGAGCCGCTGACGGTCGTGGGGCTGGATGTTCTCCGATACAACGAAGGCGGATTTGAACACAATTTCCATCCGATCCAAAATTTTGACCCCTCCGTTGAGATCAACCGGGTCCGCATCCACGCGCCGGAGGTCCGGGATGGAAATCTCGCCTCGGTCAATTTCCTGATTGATACCCATATCGGCAGTCGGTCGGTCGATTGCGACCATACCGCGACCGGGGGATTGGACTGCACGCTCGGCTTCGAGATGGCCGAAGCGCCCCTCCTCCTGATTGATGAAACCGAGGTGCTACGCAGTTCCGGATTGCTGGATGAGGAGACCGAGGCGGCCGAGGCAGAGGCCGAACGCTATCTGATGATTGCTTCGGACGGCGCCGTTTATGAATTGGAAGAGGAGGAAGACCTGGTTGAGCCGGAGCCGGCGGCAACGCCTGAAACGGAAATAGATGCGGGCGTGGATGCCGCCACAGCGCCCGCGCCCAGAGCGGGACGCGAAACGAGGCGCCGCCACAGCCGGCAAAACCTGGGAACAATCGAGGAGGAGGACTTCAATCCGGCGGGAGAGGCGGCGGAAGCGGTGGAGGCCTGGCTGGAGGTGGGGTCTCACAACATGGTCCTGACCGAAGAGACGGCGATCCGGGGTTACCGGCTCCGGTACGATGAAGAACGCCGTTTGCAAGTCGAGGCCCTCGATACGGAAGTTTACACCGCCGATTCGGTCCTCAACAACGTCCATTCCAACGACACGGTCACCTACATAAATCCGCACCGGCCCTTTGCCTGCCTGCGCAACAATTTTGGCGGCGCGGACCTGTGTGCTTTTTTTGAAGTCATCGACGTCGCCACCGGCGAAAAATTGGGAACCGTCTTCACCGTCTTCGACAATTACAATGAAACGCCGGAAATCACGGCCGAGCCGCTGGAACCGCAGGGCCAAAGGGTTTTTCTGCGCATCCATGCCGCCGATCCGATGGACGATACGACCACCTG
The DNA here is from genome assembly GCA_016203765.1 of Deltaproteobacteria bacterium. GTDB lineage: Bacteria > UBA10199 > UBA10199 > SPLOWO2-01-44-7 > SPLOWO2-01-44-7 > JACQMB01. The sequence continues at coordinate 5,129 of JACQMB010000112.1, read as the reverse complement.
CCATGCCTCCCTGACCGACTCCAAAGGGAATGACTTGAGTTCCCTGGTCCACTGCGACCTTGAAAACGAGACGGTGGAAATCAATCTGGAAGGGGTGGTGGAGGAAGGATCCGGAATCAGCCTCGACATTATTGACGGCCAGACGAGCCGGCTTGAGCTGAAACTCCCGAACCTGTTTGATTGGTTGATTCCCGCGGCCCACGCCCAAGCGCAATCGGGTCAAACCCTGAACGGCAGTGTTTGTGCCGCCGATGCGGGCGGGGCCGAGGGCTGTTCGAACTTTACCATCACCGTGGGCGGCGGCTTGACCGCCCAAATTCCAGACGGAACCGACGACGGCACAACCGCCACCTCATCCCAATGGGGCCTAAGGGGCGGCGGCCTCTGCGGCAGTATTGCCCAGACCCAAGCCAACTTCGCCGCCACCGGCGGCATAGCTTATCTCTTCTTAGGGACGTTCCTGCTGGTCTTAACGTTTTGGCGCAGGAAATTGAATTCTTAAATTAACCTCTATTTTCCATTTTCCCATGCTATTTTCAAAAATCGGCTCCGCCGATTTTTGGCGGGGACGACGGGGCTCGAACCCGCAACCTCTGCCGTGACAGGGCAGCGCTACTAACCAATTGAGCTACGTCCCCACTTGGACACATCTTTATTTTCAAAGGAATGATCTGCCTTTTGAAAAATTTTATACTTTCTTTGCAATCTTAATCGCTTTTTCACACCTTTGTAAAGGAAAGGCTCAAGCTTTAACACATCCCTTTGACTATAGCGCAATCGATAAGCTCTACTCCCTTTATAAAGACTTCCTCCTTGGAGATTTGCTTGCTTCTCCAAGCCTGAATGGAGCTGTTGCAAGAACTTGCGGTATTTTGAAGTCAAAACCACCTGTAAATAAGGTCTCCGCTTATTCCTCTCCATGCTGTAATAAGTGGAGGATATGACACACCCATCACCATCAAAAAATCCTCTAACAAAGTCCCTATAATACCTTTTGGACATACGAGGAACACAACTCTTTTGCGACAGGCCGATATTCGACAATCGGGATAGCATATATTTATTTCCAACCTGAATCCTGTATGTGGGCTTCCATTTTTTATTAGGCGGTCTTTTCTTTAAGGAAATCTTATGATTGGACTTTAACAAAGAACGAAAGAGATCAACCAATTCCCTATCGGTGGAAAGAAACTCGACATAGCGAGAACCCCTCGGGTTCGTAGTCAGCGTCCCATCTGCCATCAAAAGCCCCAAAATATAAGCACTCTCTGGCGTCCAGGAATCAAAAAACGTCTCATCTAAAAATCTCTTTATCGGCATAGAAACCCCAAGGCAGAAAACTAAACCAAAGCCCCCAGGGAACAACAGAATTATTTGGAATTTCCTCTTTAAACAAATCCGGCCAAAAAAGGCCAGCTAAAATATAAAGGCTTTCTAAAATACGGGGGTCGGGGCGGTTCATGGGGGTGTTGGCGTCGATGACGAAAACTTTTTTAATTGGTCCTAACCGTCTTTCTCAACCACATAAGGGGCAACCCCAATGAGGGTGGCCTCGCCTTTAGGTTGTGGCTGGCCGAAAGCCCTTTCCATGATTGCCGCCTGATTGGGGAAGACATGAATACCCACCGCACGGGCAACCTTGGAGAGCTGTTCCGAGGTAAGATTTTTGACTCCTCTCAGAAAGGGTTTCTCCAGGACAGCCCCTTCCAGATTGGCCCCTTCCAGATTGGCCCCGTCCAGGAGGGTCCCGTCCAGCCTGGCCCCGGTGAAATCAGCCCTGCGCAGGTCCGCTTCGCGCAGGTCGGTAACAATCAGCCGGGCCCCGGTGAAATCAGCCCCGCGCAAGTCGGCCCTACGCATTTTGGTAAGGCGTAGAAGCGCTCCAGTAAATTTGGCCTCGTAAAGGACGACTCCATCCAATTTAGCGCCTTCCAGACTAGCCCTCGGGAATTGTCGTCTAAACAAGTTAGGCCGCCACTTTTTCCTTCCGGCCCTTTGATCTTCTTCATCTTTTATTCTTCGCAGTTCATGAAATTCTTGGACCTTACCCTGTCTTAAAAGATAGAAGGCCGTTCTGTTCCAATCTTCTTCAGTAGAGTCCATTATTATTGTTTTCTCATCCGGCCCTCTTGTTCGTCCGGAAGATCCGGCCGCTTGCAAAACGCCTGCCGCTGTGCCGGCATAAAGTTGAGAGGAAACACTTTGGGGAACGAAAAGATCCGGAACAACAATTCCTTCCGCAAGATCAGATCTTTGCGGAGGACGAAAACCCCAGAGACCGAGCTGACCCTGGACGGCACCTAAGTAGCGGGCCCTGCCTGGATTCAATACCATCTGAGACAAGGCTTCTGATTTCGTTGAACCGCTCAAATAAGAATCAATCCCCGCAGTTAAAGGCGAATCAGTAATTCCTGCCGGTTCAAGGGCTGCGCCGAAGAGCGCCACGTCGACATCGGGAATAGTGCCCGCGGCAATCCCGCTCCCGAGTTCGGCCATGCTCCCCAAGGTTAACAATCCGGTTGTTGCTATCATATTTTACTCCTTCATTCTTCTTATCGGCTGTTACGAAAATTTGTTGCGTGCCAAAGTGATTTTCTATGCATAATCCAAGCGATTCTTGAAGCCGAGGAAGAAAAAATCAATAGATTCCATGTAGTTACCATTACACGCCGAAGACGACGGAATTCTTGGGAATTTTGTTTTTAAACAAATCCGGCCAAAAAAGGCCAGCCAAAATATAGAGGCTCTCCAAGACTCGGGGGCCGGGGCGGTTCATATAAGCATTGCCGTCAATCACAAAAACCTTGCCGGGAAAATTTTTTAAAGCGGCTGATTCTTTTAGACTTTGTTCAATTTTAAAACCGCAAGGCATGACCAGCACAAGATCCGGATTGTAAGCCTTCAACTCATCCCATTCCATAACCTTGGTGTGATCGCCCCGTTTGGTAATGCCATTGATTCCTCCCGCCATTTCGACCATTTCAGGCATCCAATTGCCGGCCGCCATCAAAGGGTTGAGCCACTCGAGGCAGACAACCCTGGGCTTGGGTTTTAAATCCTTGGTCTTTCGCGCCACCTCCCCCATTGTGTTTTTAATCTCCCGGACCAGTTTTTGGGCTTTGGAGGCGGCCTGTAGGGCCTCTCCCACCTTGAGAATATCTTTAAAAATATCTTCCAGCGAATCGGGATGGAGGGTCACAATTTTGACGTCGCTTTGCAGGCATTGTTGGGCGGCCTTCGCCACATCGTCAAACGTGACGGCGCAGACGTCGCACTGATCCTGGGTGATAATCACATCGGGCCGAACCCGTTTTAGATTTTCGATGTCGATTGCATAGACCCCCAGCCCCCGTTCAACGATTTTTTGCACGTCCTGATGGATGTCGAGGCTTTTGCGGGCCACATCCAATTCGGGGCGGGTCAAAACCGCGCGGCCGGCCACCGCCTCCGGAGGCCAGTCGCACTCATGGGAGACGCCGACCAGCTGACCGGCCTTGCCTAAGGCGGCGACTATTTCGGTGGCAGAGGCGATGAGAGAGGCGATGCGCACCGCTTTCCTTTACAAAAAACATAGAAAAATGTAACGCTCTTTTTACACCCATGCCCAGCTCCCTCAAAACCCCCAAAGGGCAGATCGCCGTCGCCACGACGGTGATGCTCACCTTTATCTCCTTCTGGCGCGCGGCTGCTATCGTCCTCAACGACATGGGATCGTCGGCCTACTATGTCCCCGGCATCGCCGAACAGGCGATCGGCAAAGCGGCCCCCTGGTTTCTCCTGGGGGTCATGCTTTTTTCCTACGTGGTCCGCCTCGTCTACATGGAATCGACCATGATCTTTATGCGGGGGGGGATGTATCCTGTGGTGCGATCCACCCTCGGCGGCACGCTCGCCAAACTCTCCGTCTCGGCTCTGCTTTTCGATTTTGTCCTGACCGGCCCCATCAGCACCGTCTCCGCGGGTCAATACATTGTGGGACTTTTCAATCAGGTCTCGGGACACTTTGGCGGTCCGCTCGTCCCCCAAAATTTGGGTTCGGTAGCCTTGGCCTGCGCCATCATCCTTTATTTCTGGCGGCAAAATATCCGCGGGATCGAAGAATCGAGCGGCAAGGCCTTAAAGATCATGCAATTTATCACCATCATGGTCGTCATCCTTGTGGTCTGGGGCATCTACAGCCTGACCCAGGTCTCCTGGTCCCTCCCCCCCTTTCAACCTCAATTGATGGAACACTCGGTCGGCTGGTTGAAAGACCTGAACATCCCGCTGGGAAATATCGGCATCCTCATTGCGATCGGCTCCGGACACTGTTTTTTGGCCATGAGCGGCCAGGAGACCTTTGCCCAGGTCAGCCGGGAAATCGCCCACCCCAAACTCAAAAACCTGAAACGGGCCGGGTTCATCATCTTCATTTTTTGTTTTGTTTTTATGGTTGCGGTCGCCTTCTTCGCCACCATGCTCATTCCGGACGAGGCCAGATCGATCTACTATGACAACCTGATTATCGGGATTGTCAACTATTTCACCGGACCGGAATGGATGAAGCTCGGTTTCCAAGGAATGGTTGTTATCGCCGGTTTTCTGATCCTGGCCGGCGCTTCCAACACGGCCCTGATCGGTTCCAATTCCATTGTGAATGCCGTCTGCGAAGACGGGGTTTTGACCGACTGGTTTAGAAAACCACACCCTCATTACGGAACAACCCATCGCATCATTAATAGCGTCGCCATCCTCCAAATTGTCACGATCCTCCTCTCCGGCGGCAATGTCTATCTCCTGGGCGAGGCCTACGCCTTCGGCGTTTTGTGGAGCTTTGTCTTCGAAACCCTGGCGGTCATTGTGCTTCGCTACAAAAGGCCGGAACCGCGGGAGTGGAAATTTCCCGTCAACCTCCACATCGGCAAAATAGAAATTCCGATCGGTTTGCTCCTTACTTTTTTCGTTCTGCTCGCCGTTTCGGTCACCAATCTTTTTACCAAGCAAATCTCCACCCTCTCCGGCGTGGCATTCACGATTTTTCTTTTCACGGTTTTTACGATTTCGGAACAATATCGAAAACGAAAGGCAACGGCCGCGCCGGTCGGTCTGGACCCCTTTCGCATTCACGCCAACCCCCGGATCAACCGGGC
>JACQMB010000109.1 GCA_016203765.1 Deltaproteobacteria bacterium | reverse complement strand
TTTTAATAATCCGCGGCCCCCGCCATTGAAAACCATGACCGAAAGGTTTCCTCGGTAATGGGCGGGGCGGTCATGATATGGCGTTGCCGGTCCCGAAAATGCCGGTCATGGGTAAAATCGGGGCGCTCCGGCCGCTCCTCAATCGCATGGGTCAGTTCGTGCGTGATATCCTCATAGAAACGCGCCAAAAAATTCGTGAACTCTCTGGCAGCCCGTTCGGGGTCCTTTTGGAACAGAGCCCGGATGGCGGTCAGTTTTCGAACATCCTCCAGCAAGTGTGGACCGTAGGTCCTGTAGAGAAAGTACCGGCTCCCCTGCCGAAAATGGTAGGCAAAGAAAACGGAATGATCTTTCCGGGTATGAATGCCGGTTTCCACCTCTTCGATGCCAAAGGGGCGCCCCGCCGCCTGGGTCACCTCCTGAAGCAGTTTCAGATAGCACTTTACCGCGTTATCCTTGATCTGTCCCAAAGAGTAGAGTCGATTGGGCCAAAAATTAAGCAAAACGGGATGATCGGCAACGACCGATTCCTCTTCCACCTGCCTGGCCACCCTCTCGCCCCGCGCAACAGACTCGTCGGCAATCACTAACCTCTTGAGGATGGAAGGAGGAAGCGGGAGCCCCCTGATTTTTTCCAGAAGTTCCCCGGCCTCCTTATCCTCCCGCCGGGCTTGGTGATAGGTCTTGTGAATATCTTGAAAGCTCATCAGCCGGGTTTGCCCCCCCGTCGGAGTCACCGGCAGAAAGCGGACGACCGTCAAAAGTTTTAAAAGCTCTCTTTGACCCCGCTCCCCTTTTGCGTACCGATCCATTTCCACCTCTTCCAATCTGCCCACGTTGATCCATCTCCCGTCCCGCAGGATCGCCGGGTCCAAAACAGCCTGATCGGCCAGATGATAGGCCTCAATAAAATACTCCGGCGGCAGGTGCGCAAAATCCTCCTGATGCTCCATGCTGACCACTCGTTTTAAAAATCCGTGAATCAAGAGTCCGGGGAGCACCCTTTCCAGTGTCGCGAAGACCGCCTCCTGATCGCGTAGCCGGTCGCGGGTGAGGGTGGGGAACAAACGGGTGTGGTCGAGATTGAGGTAAAATCCGAAACGCCGGTAATATTCCCGTATCCCCGCGGGAACCGACTCCCAGAGGGAAGAGGGAAGCTCGGTCAACGGAAGGCCGCCCAAAAGAAGGCGGTTTTCCAGACCGTCATAGAGTTCAATAACCCCCAGGGTTTCGTGATGCAGGACCACCAAGGGTCCGTTCCGTTTTTCATTGATCCACTCCCCGTTATGCCAAAGCTTTGCCTCCTGGGCGCGGATGTATTGTCCCATATCCCTAAGGCGGGCCTGAATTTGCGCGCCCTCCAGCAAGGGAGAACGGCTGTCGCGTTCCGTTTCAATCACCGTTCCGTAAAAGCCGTCGTGATTGGTCCTCTTTTCGGTTTTCAAACGAATATCCTTGATGCTTCCCTTCCGGTCACGCTTCACCTCCCACTCGGCCAGAATCACTTCGCCGGCACCCCGCACGGCGGTCTTGAGCCGCACCCGGGCCGCCCCCGCCAAGGCCGCCTTAAAACCGACACCGAAGCGGCCTCGAAATCCCGCCGTTTCCCTCTTGGCGCTCTCCCCCGGCTGCAACAATCCCAAAAATTCCTCCTCGCTCATCCCCGCGTAATCACGCAACCGAAAGCAAAGCCTCCCCTCCTCCAGAAAGATGTCTGTTCGTATCTCCCTGGGTCTATCCCCCGAGGCGCCGTCCGCCATCCGCAACGCATCCAGGGAATTTTGCAAGAATTCACGGACCCACAAAAAGGGATGAATGCCGTGCAGGTGCAAAACCGCCTGCTCCAATTGACGTCGGTCTTCCTCGTTGTCATAGTGTTTGGTCTGCTGAATATCCTCCAGGGCGGCCCCTGCCTCCGACAAACGCAGATGGGTGATCACGTCGGCCAGACGACGCGAACCGCCGCCGGGGATTTCCAACTCCCCTTTGCCGATCCCCACCACCTCTCTTTGGGTCAGATAGAGTTTCAAGGCCTGTGCCTCCTCGGAGAGATCCCCCCTCTCCAGAAACTTCAGCGCCTTGGTGATATCCGCCGAACCCTCCGGAAAAAGGGTTGCGACCCTCTCCAGATAAATGGAGAGGGGAAGAGTGTGGGGGCGGGGAAGAATTTTTATCAACCGCAGGGCCCGTTCCATGGAGGAGTGCTCCAGGGAGTTGTAATGCTGGCTTGCAAAATCCAGCGCTTCAGGCGTTTGGAAAAGCCCCAACAGGGAGCGGTTTTGCTCTTGAAGGGCCCAATCCCAGAACCCCTCTTCCGTGCGACGCAGACGAAATAATAAGGAGGGATCCAGACGGCGGGAGAGGAGTTGATCCAACCGCTTTTGCAGAGCCTCGCTCTCCAGTACCTCCTCCCAAAACCAGAGAGGAAGGTACTCCCCCCTGGCTCCGACAAGAAGAAGGCCCTCGGGACCTTCTACCGGATTAAAAAGCCCGTCAAATTCTATCGGTCCCCTGGCATCCAAAAGAAAGATTTTTTTAGAATCCCTCGTCCAAGGGCGGCCGGCTATCTCGAAAACCTCGAACTCGTCAGGTTTAACAAGAGATACCAGGTGATTTTTCCGGCTGTCCCAAATTTCCCACCCACGCTCCCGATTCTTAATCCAAAACCAAGCCTGGCCGGCGGCCTCGTGAACGGACGCAAAATCATATTCCAAAGGGACGATAATATTTCGCTCCCCATCCAAAATCCCCCACTCCCCCTCCTGATTTTTAACTGAAAACCAGGCCTGACCGGCCGCCTCGCAAACGGTTACATCTTGATAGTCAAAAGGAAGGATAATATTTCCCCGGGCATCCAAAACCCCCCACTTCCCCTCCCGATTTTTAACTGTAAACCAGACTTGGCCGGCGGCCTCCTGAACGAACGCATAACCATATTCCAAAGGGACGATAATATTTCGCTCCCCATCCAAAATCCCCTCCTTCCCCTCCTGATTTTCAACTGAAAACCAGGTCTGACCGGCCGCCTCGTAAATGGTTACATCCTGATAGTCAAAAGGAAGGATAATGTTGCCCCGGGCATCCAACCCCCCCCACTTCCCCTCCTGATTTTTAACTGTAAACCAGACTTGGCCGGCGGCTTCATGAACGAACGCATAACCATATTCCAAAGGGACGATAATATTTCGCTCCCCATCCAAAATCCCCTCCTTCCCCTCCTGAT
>JACQMB010000108.1 GCA_016203765.1 Deltaproteobacteria bacterium | reverse complement strand
TTTCGGGAAAGACCGAAGAATTGATCCGCAGACTGCGTCTGGCCAAGATCGCCAAACAAAAAATCCAAATTTTCAAACCGGTCCTCGATAACCGCTACGATACCGAATACATCACCTCCCATCTCAATCAAAAATTTGTCTGCACGCCGATTGCCGAGGCGGGGGAAATATTGGCGCGCCTGAACGATACGACCCGCGTGGTCGGTATTGACGAGGTCCAGTTTTTTTCCGAAGAGCTGGTGGCGATTTGTGAAAAACTGGCCAACCGGCGCCTGCGTCTGATTGTGGCCGGTCTCGACCAGGATTATTTGGGAAAACCGTTCGGCCCGATGCCGCGGCTTTTGGCCATCGCCGATGAGGTGACCAAGTTGAAGGCGGTCTGTATGGTCTGCGGGGGTGAGGCGACCAAATCCCAGCGCCTGGTCGCCGACCAACAGCAGGTGGTGGTCGGGGCCGAGCAACACTATGAAGCGCGGTGCCGCCTTTGCTTTGAGCCGGTTGAGAATTTAAAAATGGAAGCCGAAGCGTCCGTCGACGCTGAGGGGGAAACTCCCCGACGAACCGCTACCCAATAGGGCGATGGAACGAAAAGCGCCCGAAATTCCGAAAGAGAATCTCGAAGTAATATAATAGTCGAACCCCGCCCCGATCTGGGCCCCCATTCCGGAAGCCAAACCGAGGCCCCGTTGGCCGTGCGTGACCACATAATAGCCGACGCCGATTGAGGCGAACGGATCCCATCGGGAGGGGTTGGTAATCCAATAATATTTGATATCGAAGGTGGGAATCCCCATAAAAATAATGTTGCTTTGTCCGGCATCTCGGTCATCGCCGTCCTGATTGAGCATCATGATGGTGGCCGACGTGGAGAGTTCGGGGGCCCATCGGTAATCGAAAAACACCAGGGCCCCGATCCCCGGATCCATCTCCGGCCTCCGGTCCGTGATATAAATGTTGCCCACCGGCCCCATCCCAATGGTATAATTTCCGGCCGAATGCACCGCCCTCTCCGAAGCAGAGGACTGGGCATAGAGCAAACCGGGCAACAAAATAACACAAATAAAAATTATTTTTTCCATCTTCTTCATCTCCCCCTCCCCCTAGTCCGTGGTCCGTGGTCCGTGGTCCGTAGTCCCTTGTCCCTAGTCCTCCCTTATGACCCTTCTCCCTTCAATTTTCAAGGATTCAGTTGCGATGAGCCGGATGGCCTGTGGATAAATTTTATGTTCCTCTTTTAGGATGCGCTCGTGCAACGAGGCTTCCGTGTCGTCATCGTAAACCGGGACCGCCGATTGCAAAATAATTGGCCCGGTATCGCAACCGACGTCGACAAAATGGACGGTGGCCCCCGAGATTTTGACTCCATGCCGCAGGGCTTGCGCCACGGCATTCAGCCCCGGAAAGGCCGGCAGCAAGGCGGGATGGATGTTGATCACCCGGTTTGGGAATTCTTTCAGAAAGGCCGGGGACAAAATTTTCATAAAGCCGGCCAGGCAGACCAGTTCCACGCGGTGTTTCTTCAAGAGGGCAAGGACATTGCGCTCCCCGTCGGGTCCGTTGGCGACGGCGGCATGAGGGATATTCCGTTTTTTTGCCCGTTGCAGGGCGCGGGCCTCCGGGTTGTTGCTGATCACCACGGCGACCGTGGCGTCCATTTGATTCTGTTCACAGGCATCGATGATGGCTTGGAGATTGGTTCCGTTTCCCGAAACCAACACACCGAGAGAAAGTTTTTTCATCCCACGACCTCGCCGATGGCCCAGGCCTTTTCTCCCAGGCCAGCAATCGATTGCAGCGTCTTTTCTTGTTCCCGGGGACTCACCACCAGGACCAGGCCGATCCCGCCGTTAAAGACGGTCAAAAACTCCTCTTTGGAAAGGCCCGCTTTTTTCTGCAAGGCCCGCATATATTCCGGAATGGGCCAGCTTTTTTCCTTCCAGGAGATTTTTAGACCTTTCGGCAGGATGCGGGGGACATTTTCGATGAGGCCTCCTCCGGTGATGTGAGCGATCCCTTTGATCGCCGTTGTCCGGCTCAGCAGTCGGGAAAGGAGGGGAGGATAGAGTTTGGTCGGGATCAGCAATGTTTCCGCCAGGGAGAGACCGGTCTCCGCGCAGGGGATCTCCAAATTCCAACGCTGTTCCTCGATGATTTTTCGGATCAGACTGTAGCCGTTGCTGTGGAATCCGCTGGAGGTGATGCCGAGGAGACAATCGCCGGCGACAATGCGGCGGCCGTCGATGATTTTCTCTTTTTCCACCACCCCCACGGCAAAGCCGGCCACATCGAATTTTTCTGGAGGGTAGACCCCCGGCATCTCGGCAGTCTCCCCCCCGAGCAGGGCACAGCCTACCTCCCGACAGGCCTCCGTCATGCCGGCGACAATTTCTTTTAACGCGGTCGGATCGATCCGCTCGCAGGCCAGGTAATCGAGGAAGAAGAGGGGTGAGGCCCCCAGGCAGGCGACGTCATTGACGCACATCGCCACACAGTCGATCCCGATTGGGCGCCATTTCCCGTATTGTTGGGCCAGAAGGATCTTGGTCCCCACCCCATCGGTCGAGGCGACCAGGACCGGATGGTCGTATTTTTTTAGCTGGAAGAGGCCGGCAAATCCCCCCACATCGGCCAAGACCTCCGGCCGTCGGGTCTTGGCAACCAGGGTTTTGATCTCCTGAACAAATTGATCGCCGGCCGAGATATCGACACCGGAGGTTTTATAGGCATCCATATCCGGGGACACGTACCTAATTCAAGCGGTTTCGCCAAGTTGTATTTGCGTGGAATTAGGTGCGTGTCCCCGGATATGTGGATGGGTTATTAATTACCTTGTAAAAATATATATATTTCAAGTACTTGTAAAACTGAGTAAAAAAGTACTTCACGGGGTGTCAAAAATCCGATACCATTCCTTTGTGGCCACCCCCCATTTTATCTCTGAAAGCAAAATCAAACAGCCTGCGCTCGGGTCTCTGGATAAAACGGAACTGGCCCGCCTTTGCAAAGATCTTTTTGCCAAGGTCCGCGAGATGGAAGGGCTCCTCGAGGTCATCTCAAAGGGCAAATACGTTTGGGAAGCCACTTTTGACGCGATTGCCGAACCGGTCATGATCGTCAAAAATAATTATGAAGTCGAACGGGCCAATTTACAGACGGCCCGGATTGCCGAAACGGAAATCACCAAAGTCCCGGGCCGAAAATGTCATGAAATTTTTGCCGGCCGGCGGACCCCTTGTGAATGTTGTCCCTTATCCAAGGCGGCGCGGAAGGGATATCCCTCCTCGGCGCAGTTGGGGAACAAAATCGGCCAAAAGGATTTTATGGCCCATGCCTACCCCCTGGTGAATGAAAAAGGGGAGCAGGAATCGACCGTCATGTATTATCGCGATTTGACCGAGGAGCTCCGTCTTAAGGAAGAGGTGATTCAACAGGAAAAAATGGCGGCGATCGGCATTCTGGCCGGAGGCGTGGCCCATGAGGTCAACAATCCTTTGGGCGGCGTCTTGGCCTTTACTCAATTGCTTTTGCAAAAGACGGAGCCTCAATCGGAGACCCATCAGGACTTAAAAGAGGTGGAACAGGCGGCCGTCCGCTGCAAAAAAATCGTGCAGGAACTCCTCGATTTTTCCCGGGTCTCCAAGGAGAGGGAAATATGCCCGGTCCAGGTCAACACGCTGATCGAAAAGGTTCTTCCCTTTGTTCAAATGGAGTTGCGCTCCCTGAACGTGGAACTCCAGACCAGGCTGGACAAAAATCTGCCGGATGTCCTGGCCGTTCCCAACCGATTGCAGCAGGTTTTTCTCAATTTGCTGACCAATGCCTGCCACGCCATGCCGAAGGGGGGAGTGCTCAGGATAAAGACTTTTGCCGAAGAGAATGAAGTCGGCGTACAGGTTCAGGATACCGGCGTGGGGATGGCCCCGGCCGTGCAAAAAAGAATTTTTGAGCCTTTTTTCACCACCAAGGATCCCGGCAAAGGGACGGGGTTGGGATTGTCGATCAGCTATCGCATTGTGCGGGAGCTGGGAGGTCATATCGACGTTCAATCCCTGGAGGGAAAGGGCTCTACGCTGACGGTGCGGCTCCCGGCATCGAGCTGACAGGAGAAAATTTATGGCAAATATTTTGATCGTGGATGACGAACGCTCCATTCGCCACGCCTTGGAAAAATTTCTCAAGTCATTCGACCATCAGGTATTCACGGCCGCCGACGGCCAGGAGGCCCTGAACCTTCTGGAAACAAACCCGATCGATCTGGCCCTGGTGGATCTCGTCATGCCCAAGCTGGACGGCCTCAAGCTGATCCGCAGGATGCAGGTGATCTCGCCGGATACCGTGGCCATCGTCTTGACCGGTTTTGGAACCATCACCAGCGCCGTGGAGGCGATGAAGGCGGGGGCCTATCATTATTTAACCAAGCCCTTTGAGTTGGAAGACATCACCTCCATTTTACAAACGGCCCTGAGCCACCGCCAGCTCAAGAGGGAAAATCTGGCCCTCAAACGCCAGCTCCAGGAGAAGTACCGCTTTGAGAACATCATCGGCAAGAGCAATCCGATGCAGTCGGTCTATTCCCTGATTGAAAAGGTCTCCCAGACCGACAGCACCGTCCTGATCCTGGGGGAGAGCGGCACCGGCAAGGAATTGGTGGCCAAGGCCATCCATTATAATTCCCCGCGCAAGGAGAAACCGCTGGTCGTCGTCAATTGTGCCGCCATCCCGGAGGAATTGCTGGAATCGGAGCTTTTCGGCCACATGAGAGGCTCGTTTACCGGGGCCCACGCCACCACCGAGGGGAAGTTTGCCGCCGCCCACAAGGGGACTATTTTCCTAGATGAAATCGGGGATATGTCCACTAAACTTCAAGTAAAACTTTTAAGAGTATTGCAGGAGAGGAAATTTGAGCCGGTCGGTTCCACCAAATCGCAAGAGGTCGACGTGCGCATCCTGGCCGCCACCCATCAAAATCTGGAGGAACTCGTCAAAAAAGGCCGGTTCCGCGAGGATCTCTACTACCGTTTGAACGTCATTCCCATTTCCATTCCCCCCTTGCGGGGGCGTGAGGAGGATATCCCCCTGTTGATCGGCCAGTTTGTTCACAAATACGCCAAACTTCATAATAAAAAAATAACGGGGATCACCGGGGAGGCCCAAAAAATTCTGCTCGACTATTCCTGGCCAGGGAACGTGCGCGAACTGGAAAACACGCTGGAGCGGGTCATTATTTTAAAAGAAGAGGGGCCCATTCAGAAAAAGGACATCCCCGAGAAAATTCGGGGGGAAATAGAAATCAAGCCGGAGCAGACGGCCGTTTATATCCCGGAAACCGGTCTTTCCTTTAAGCACGCCCTGTCGGTTTTTGAAGACTCGCTGATTTTAAAGGCCCTGGAAAAGACCGGTGGGAACCGCAACCGGGCGGCCGCGCTGTTGAAACTGAACCGGACCACCCTGGTGGAAAAAATCAAGAAAAAGGGATTGGAAAAGACGGCGGTGAAACTGGAACAAATGTTCCGTTCAAGGGAGGGTTAAGCCATGTACAAGGGAATCCAGCTTCTAATCGTGGAAGACGACGAATCGATGTGCAAGGTCCTCGAGCGCCTGGCCAAGGAAAGCCGGTGGAACTACCGGATCGCCAAGACCGGGGCCGACGCCCTGGAAATTTTTAACAGTGAAATCGTCGAAACGGCCCTGGTCGATATCAAGCTCCCCGGCTTTAACGGCATGCAGCTGCTGGAGCACCTGAAGAAAAACAATTTCGCCACCGAGGTGATCATCATCACCGGCGTGGGGACGGTCGAATCGGCCGTCTCGGCCATCAAGCTGGGGGCCTACGACTATCTGACCAAGCCCTTTGACGACATCCACAAAGTGGCCAGCCTGGTGGAAAAGGCCCGCGAGCGCTACCAACTGGTTCAAAAAATAAAAAAACTGGAACGCCAGTCGACCGACCAGTACCAGTTCGAGGATATCGTCGGCAAAAGCCCCAA
>JACQMB010000007.1 GCA_016203765.1 Deltaproteobacteria bacterium | reverse complement strand
GTTTTGAAGTGGTCCGCAACGGCGGCGTTTTTACCGCCTTCGGCATCCCCTCCCAGCCGATCAAAATCGACCTGGCCCGTGAGATTATTCTTAAGGGAATTCAGGTCATCGCCATCCACGGCCGCAAGATGTTTGATACCTGGAAGAAGATGGGAGAACTGCTCGGCAGCGGCCGCCTGGATGTGAGCCCCGTCATCACGCACCGCTTTGCCTTCAAGAATTTCGCCAAAGGCTTCGACCTCCTCACCCAAAAAACGATCGAGGCGGGCAAGGTGATTTTACACCCTCAACAAGTACCGGATACTTGTTGACTGCCTTCGGCGTTGCTTTTCCCAAATTGACACAAAAGGGTTAAAACCTACCCGTCGTCAAAAATTTGACGACTTGGTGAAATTCTAACTCACTGAAAACATTCAATAAATTTATGCGGAGAAAGGGGGCGGTTTTGGCACGCCAATTGCTCTCAAATCAGTATGGTTTGGGGGCTGTCAAAATGGCTGTCGCTCTTCTCTCTCCTCGCCGTGACAATTTTAACGGCCTGCGGGAGCGGGAGCGGTTCCGGTGCCGGCGGTTCCGGCTCTTCCTCCGGCGGCGGCGGGAATGTAGTCAGTTCCCCCAAAGACATGGGAACCGGCGATGTGGTCTATGTGGATTTAAGCTCCGGCAGTGGGTCGGCCGCGTTTCCCTCTTCCGGAACGTTCAAGGTTTTGCTCCAGTCCCATGCCACCGACGGGCTGACCAACACCTATACCCTTTCCAGTGTTTCTGCGGCGGGAAAAAGTTTGGGGCTGGGCGAAATGCAAAGCGATTTGACACTGGCCGAATCGGAGGCGAGCGATCAGGATTTATTGGATTCCACATTACGGGACAACGATCTCTATTGGTCGAGTCAGGATTTGGGCGCGGGGATGGCCAAGTTTTTGTCTTCAGGCAAATCGGTGTCTAAAGGGGCCGGCGGGGATATCAACGCGGCGATCTCCAAGGAAGACACGGTGACCCTCTATGTGCTCGACTCCCTCACCGATACCACCGACTGCGTCCAGGTAACCGCCACGGCCAAGTATGTGGGGAGCAATGTGGCCGTCTTTGTTGACAACGAAATCCTCGATAATAATTCCAAAGACCTTTCCCAAAGCGATATCGATGCGATGGGGGCCATCTATGACGACCAATTCACCGATGTCACCGGCTGGCTGGGCGGCGTCTCCGACATCAATAGTGACGGGGCAACCATTGCGCTGATCACCTCCCAGATCAACAAGCTGACCAGTTCCGGCGGCGGGATTGTGACCGGTTATTTCAATTCGGACGATTTGTCGGACTACAATGCCTCCACCAATCCCTGCAGCAACGCGCGCGAAATCGTCTATCTGGTCTCCCCCGATTCCGACGGCATTTATTCCACCAAGGTCTCCAACGGTTTTTGGAAATCGAATTTCGGCCCCTCGGTTTTTCCGCATGAACTGCAGCATCTGATCAATCATTACCAAAGGGTGGTGGTGAATGGGGCCGCCGCCGAGTCCGCCTGTCTTAATGAGGGGCTTTCCCACTTGATTGAAGACCTGGTCGGCTACAACGTGGAGAACTATTCCCGTTACGATTTATTTTTGGCCTCGCCGCAGAGTTATTCGGTCTGCGGGGGAACATCGCTGGCCTTGCGCGGCGGGATTTATCTTTTCCTGCGTTATCTCTACGAACGGGGCGGCAACAGCACGACATTTCTGAAAAACATGGTGCAAAGCTCGGATAAAAACTATACCAACATTGTGAATGCCTTTCCTTCCAAGACGAGCGACTTCGATTCGATCGGTGAATTTTTAAGACAGTGGGCCACCGCCCTGGCCTACACCAACAGCGGGGTGAGCACCGCGGCCAAATTCAAATACAATGACCGGGTGAAAAACGCCACGACCGGCAACTGGGAGGGGGTTTGCATGGATTGCAGCGCGCAGGATAACCGGGGGACGATTTTGGACGGCCCTTCGTATGGAACGTACAGCGGGGGTTCGTTTAGCCTGAAAGACGCCGCCACCCGCTTCCTAAAAATCAGCTCCAACCCCTCCAGCATTACCTTTTCAGCCAACACCGCTTCCAAAGGTTACGCGATTATCCTTCGAACTCAATAAAACTCACTCGGCAAAGTGTTCCTAGTTTTGCATAGCTGGAAGGAGCCTTCTTGCCGGAGCCGGTCTCGCTTTCGCGGTTTGCCTCAAACGCCGGCAAACCGCGGCTGAAAACCATTTCGTTTTAATAAGGCTTTGACGAAATGGTTTTCAAAGCCGCTCGACCGGCCCCGGCAACGGCTCCTTCCAGCACCGTATCAACATACGGAGCACCCCCTCCTCGTTCGCATTGTTTCCCCAAATATTTTTGAGAGTGAGAATTGTGTTGTTGCGAAGGCGTAAGGAAAGGGAGGCGGCGAGAAGTACCCGCGCGCAGGGGTGTTGCGGGATTTAGCGGGAGGTTTAGGGGATAGATCCTTAATTATCCGGGCCTATCACGATGGAGGAGTTGCCCCCTAGCGGGATCCAGCAACACCCGAGCGCGGGGGAATCTTCGAGCCCCTCCCTTCCAAGAAGCCCTCATAACAGACACCATCGAGTGAACACTTTACAGAACAAAGTACAGCGGCTATTCTGCTGACAATATGTACCCCATCCTCTTCAAGATTCCATTGTTTGGCCTCTTTGGGCACGAATATTTGCCGATTTACAGCTACGGGGTGATGGTGGCGCTGGGGTTCCTGGCCGGGTCGTGGTATGTGAGCCGGCAGGCCAAGGCGCAGGGAGAAGACCCGGTCAAGGCGATGGACCTGGTCTTTTATATTTTGATCGCGGCCATTGTCGGCTCCCGTCTTTTGCATGTCCTGGTTGCCGAACGAGAGCGTTTTTTTGAAAATCCCCTCTATCTGTTCCGCATTTGGGAGGGGGGGCTGGTTTTTTACGGCGGCCTGATCGCCTCCTTGTTGGTCTCCTTCTGGTTTTTCAAAAAACATAAACTGCCGGCCTTGAAATTCTGCGACTTTTTCGCCCCCGCCATCGCCTTGGGTCACGCGATCGGCCGCCAGGGATGTTTTTTTGCCGGCTGTTGTCACGGCCGACCCCTGTTGGCCGAGGCCTGGTACACCGTGACCTTTCCTTATGATCCCAACTCGCTGGCCCCGCCGGGGGTTCCCTTGTATCCGACCCAACTGCTTGAATCGGGGGGCGAGTTTTTGATTTTTTTGGGGCTCCATTGGGTTTTGAAAAGAAAAAAGTTCGACGGACAGGTTATTGCCCTCTATCTGACGGTTTATGCGGCGGGGCGATTCCTGATCGAATTTTGGCGGGGCGACATCGACCGGGGGTTTGTCTTCGGCGGCGGGCTCTCCACCTCCCAGTTGATTGCGCTGATTCTGTTTGCAATCGGGGGGGGAGTGTATCTATATAAGAGAAGGAGAAATTATGGTAAATAGGACCGTGGACAGTGGACCATGGACCATGGACTTGAAAAAAAGAAGCAAGAGGTCCACGGTCCACGGTCCACGGTCCATGGTCCTTCTCTTTGCTTCTTTGCTTCTCTGCACCTCTCTTGCTTGCACCAAAACCTACCGGACCGCCAGGCCGGAGATGCCCAAGGTTTACAAGAAAACATTCGCGGCTAATCCGAACGCCGTCTACTATGCCCTGCGCTGGGCCCTGCCGGCCCAAGGCTATCCGATCGCCGATGAGGATTTGCACAACGGCATTATTAAAACCCGCTATGTGCCGGTTGGGGCCGTTTCCCACGCCCTTCCCCTTTTCGGGAGGAACGATTACGGGGTCAACGGGGCCTATCATCAGCTGGAGGTCCGGTTGGTTCCGCAGGGGGGCCGCACGGAGGTGCAGGTCGGCTCCAGGATTCAGGCGGTCGTCTCTCCCCTCCGCTCCACCGGCCGGGAGGAGGCCAGACTTTTTGACAAGATCGGTGATTATTTGCGCGACCGGAACGCGGCGCTGACCAACCAGGGAATCCAAGAATAGTTTCTATGGCCGATTACAAAGCAAGTTTAAACCTCCCGCAGACCGATTTTCCGATGAAGGCCGATCTGGGCCGGCGCGAACCCGATTTTCTGAAATTTTGGGAAGAAAACAAAATTTATTCCGCGCTCGTTCGGAAAAATCAACAAGGCGCCCCTTTTATCTTCCACGACGGCCCGCCCTACGCCAACGGCCACATCCATTATGGAACCATTCTGAACAAGGTTTTAAAGGACATGGTCGTGAAATACAAAAACATGAACGGCCGGTTTTGCGAATTTATCCCCGGCTGGGATTGCCACGGCCTCCCCATCGAATTGCAGGTTGACAAAGAACTGGGCCCCAAAAAGAACAAGATGACGGTCCTCGAATTTCGAAAGGCCTGCCGCGAATACGCCGAAAAATTTATCGACATCCAGCGGAATGAATTCAAGCGGCTCGGCTGTTTCGGCGATTGGGAGAATCCCTATCTGACCATGTCGCCGCACTATGAGTCGGTCATCGCCCGGGAATTCGGCCGGTTTGTCAAGGCAGGCTTCGTCTATCGCGGCAAAAAACCGGTTTTTTGGTGCGCCTCCTGCCGGACCGTTTTGGCCGAGGCGGAGATCGAATATAAAGATCGCACCGCCCCTTCCATTTACGTCAAATTTCGGATGGTGGAGGAGGCGCGACTCAGGCAAAAATGGTCCCTCCCCGACTCCCCGGTCTACGCGGTGATCTGGACCACCACCCCCTGGACCCTGCCGGCCAATCTGGGCATCGCCCTCCACCCGGAGTTGACCTACGCCGCCGTGAAAATTGAAAAAGAGATCTGGATCGTGGCCGATGGGCTCCTCAATAAAATCCTGGAAATTTTCGGTTCTCCCGAATGCGACGTGCTGGCAAAATTTTCGGCCAGGGATTTGGAAAATTTGCACGCCCGGCATCCCTTTTTGCCCAAAGAGTCGCTGATTATTCTTGGCCCTCATGTGACGTTGGAAGCGGGGACCGGCTGTGTCCACACCGCCCCCGGGCACGGCTACGAGGACTATGAGGTGGGAAAAAAATACGGCCTGGAACCCTTCGCCCCGGTTGATGAAAAGGGTTGTTTTACCAAAGAGGCCGGCCTCGACTGGCTGACCGGCCAGTTTGTGGAAAAGGCCAACCGGCCGATCATCGAGCATCTGAAACAGGCCGGGGCCTTGATCAAGGAAGAGACGATCCAACACTCTTATCCTCATTGTTCGAGATGCGGGAAGGGGATTGTGTTTCGCGCCACCGATCAGTGGTTTGTTTCGATGGAAAACAGGGATTTGCGGAAAAAGGCCTTGCGGGCGATCGATCAAGTGGCGTGGATTCCCGCCTGGGGGCGCAACCGTATTTACGGAATGGTCCAGGCCCGCCCCGACTGGTGCGTTTCCCGCCAGCGCCAGTGGGGGGTGCCGATCATTGCGGCGGTCTGCGAGGTCTGCGCCGAAGCGGCCACCTCGGCGGAACTGGTCGAAAAGGCGGCAAAGCTTTTTGAAAAAGAGGGGGGATCCGATCTCTGGTTTTCGCTCGATCTGGAAAAAATATTGCCGAAGGATTTTCAATGCCCCCATTGCAAAAAGAAAACCAAATTCAAAAAAGAAACGGCGATCCTGGATGTCTGGTTCGATTCCGGCGTTTCCTACGCCGCCGTTTTGGAGGATCGCAATCCGAAGAATGTCCCCGCCGATCTTTATCTGGAAGGGAGCGACCAGCACCGCGGCTGGTTTCACACCTCCCTGCTGACGGCGGTGGCCACGCGCGACCAGGCCCCGTATAAAACCGTTTTGACCCACGGCTTTGTGGTTGATCAGGAGGGGAAAAAACTCTCCAAATCGGCGCAGAACTATGTGCCGCCCGAAAATGTTTTGAAAGCCCAGGGGGCCGAACTGCTGAGGATGTGGGTGGCGAACGAGGACTATTTCAACGATATCCGTTTTTCCGGGGAAATTTTGACCCACCTGGTCGACGCCTATCGCAAAATCCGGAACACCTGCAGATATCTGCTTGGCAATCTGGCCGATTTCGCGCCCGAAACGGAAAGGACGGCCTATGAAAAAATGCCGGAGCTCGACCGCTGGGCCCTTTTTGTCCTTCACCAGCTGGTTGATAAGGTCCGGCAGGCCTATGAAAATTACGAGTTTCATAAAATCGCGCACGCCGTCAACCGCTTTTGCGCCGTGGAATGCTCGGCCCTCTATTTTGACATCATTAAAGACCGGCTTTATTGCGAGGCCAAGGGCGGCGAGTTGAGAAAATCGGCCCAGACCGTTTTGTTTGAGATTTTGAACGCCCTGGTCCGGCTGATCGCCCCCATTTTGTCTTTTACCGCCGAGGAGGTTTGGCAGGCGTTTCCCCCTTTCAAGGCAAGGAATGCCTCGGTCTTTTTGGCGGGGCTTCCGCAAACCGATCCTCAATGGAACGATGCCGGTTTGGGGGAGCGCTGGGAGCGTCTCTTGACCATGCGGGAGGCGGTCACCAAGGCCCTGGAGGTGGCGCGGGCGGAAAAAGTCATCCGCAATTCCCTGGAGGCGAGGCTGGTCCTCGAGGCCAGCAAGGATCAGGAGGAGTTTTTGAAATCATTTCAGGGGCTGGCCGATATTTTTATCGTCTCTGCCGTTACTTTCGGCCGGGCAACCGGTGATTGGGTGCATACCTCCGAAGCGGTGGCGGGATTGAAGGTGGGGGTGGCCAAGGCGGAGGGGCAGAAATGCGTTCGCTGTTGGAAATATCTTCCGAGCGTGGGCAAAAACAAAGTTCATCCTGAAATCTGCCTGCGGTGCATTAGTGTGGTGACCGGGTCCACGGTCCACGGACCGCGGACCACGGACTACGGACCACGGACTACGGACCAATAACATGGCCTACAAATACAAAATTTTTTTCATCCTGACTCCCCTGGTCGTCCTGCTCGACTTCTGGACCAAATCGATGATTCTGAATACCCTCGCCATCGGGGAGACCGTCACCGTCATCCCGCAATTTTTTGACCTGGTTCATGTCCGCAATGCCGGGGCGGCCTTCGGCATGCTGGCCTCCATGGATCCGAATTTTCGCGCCCCCTTTTTCTACGGGATTTCATTTGTGGCGTCGTGCGTTCTGGTCTATTGCTTTCTCACGCTGGAACGGCGCGACCGTTTTTACCCCTGGCCGCTGGGTCTTGTCTCCGCCGGCGTGATCGGAAATTTTATCGACAGGGTCCGTTACGGGAGCGTTGTCGATTTTGTCTCCCTGCATGTGGGTGATAAAATGGTCAGCGGGGTGGAGCTACGCTGGCCGGCTTTTAATGCGGCCGACAGCGCCATTACGATTTCGATGATTTTGCTGATTGCAGCCGTCTTTAAAAAAAGATGAAACCGATTTTGTTTCAAATCGGCGAGTTTACTTTTCCCGCCTATTCTTTTTTGATCATGGTTGGGGTGCTGGCGGCGGCCTATCTGGGAGTGAAGGCGGTCCGCCGGCTCGGTCTGCCGGTGGTCTATGCGCTGGACATGGTCATACTTGCGGTCGTGGCCGGATTCCTCGGCGCGCGGATCGGCCATGTCTTGGTCGAGGCCCCCCATTATTATTGGGAAGATCCGCTCCGGTTTTTCTATTTTTGGCAGGGGGGCTTTGTCTCCTGGGGCGGGCATATGGCGGGGGGCATTGCCTGGTATTTTTATCTCCGCTGGCGCAGACAGCCGGTCTGGGCCTATTTTGATTGCGCGGCCTTCGTGGTGCCGGCGGCCCTCTTCTTCGGCCGGATCGGTTGTCTGTTGACCGGCTGCTGCTTCGGCAAGCCGACCGGTTTTTTCCTGCACCTCACCTTTAGCGATCCGGGTTCCACCGCCTATCATTTTTATCCCAACATTCCCCTGCACGCGACGCAGATTTACCTGATGGTCAATGTTTTGTTCATTGCCCTCTTTTTGTGGGTCTTTTCCATAAAATGGTGGCGGTTTCAGGGCCAGCTCTTTGCCATGGCCCTGGGACTCTATTCGGTGGGGCGGTTTCTGATCGAATTTTTGCGCGGGGATGCCGATCGCGGAGTTTATTTTGACGGGGCCATTTCGTCCGGCCAAATCGCCATGGTTTTTTATTTGGCCGTCTCCGTTTTTATCTATTTCTATTTTAAGAGAAAGGACCGGCCGGTGCCCCATGCGGTATAAAGCCCTCCTCATCACCTTTATCGTCCTGGCGGTTTTTTTTCTGGCCAATCTTTTTTCCCCATCATCAATCGGTTTTCTGGTGCCGGCCCTCCTCCTGTTTGTCCCTTTGCTGGCTATGCCGTCGGTGAGGGAGCCTTCCGGGTTTTTGCCGGTTGTTTTGAGCACCCTCTTTTTGGATCGGACGCCCAAACAATTCGGCCGTAGTGCCTGGCAATTTTTTCTTTGGGTGGCGGCGGTCTTCCCCCCCTATCTGGTCTGCGCCCATTTTTGGATGCT
>JACQMB010000110.1 GCA_016203765.1 Deltaproteobacteria bacterium | reverse complement strand
GAAAAGAGTTTGGCCGTGGCCTATCGCAAGACGGGGGATGTGGAGGCGGCCCGCAAGCTGGTTTGCGCCCATCTCCGCATGGTGGTCAAGATCGCCATGGAATACCGGAAGGCCTACTATAATGTCCTCGATCTCATTCAGGAAGGAAACGTCGGCCTGATGGTGGCGGTCAAAAAATTCGATCCTGAAAAAGGAGCCCGCTTTTCCTATTATGCGTCGTTGTGGGTCCGTTCGTTTATTTTGAAATATATTCTGGATAATTTTCGCCTGATCAAAATCGGAACCACCAAGGAACAAAAGAGACTCTTTTACAACTTGATGCGGGAAAAAAGAAAGATTGAGTCTTTAGGCATCAAGGCCGACCCAAAACTGCTGGCCAAGGCCCTCAAGGTTTCCGAAAAGGCGGTCGAGGAGATGGGGCGCCGCTTGGAAACACCCGAATACGCCCTGGAGGCCCCGGCGGGGGCCGGCGGCGAGGCCTTGCTCAAGGATTTTATCGCCGTCGACAACCAGCCGGTGGATGAACAGATCGCCGCCAAGGAGACGCAAAACATCCTGGAGGAAAAGCTTTCGGAATTTACGGGGAATCTGGATGAGCGGGAGCTTAAAATTTTTCAACAACGGCTGATGGCTGATCTGCCGATCACACTGCAGGAGATCGGGGATGAATACGGCATTTCCAAAGAGCGGGTCCGACAGATCGAAGAACGCATTTTGAAGAAGCTGAGGGGTTTCTTTAAGGAAAAGGGCATCAAGGCCGAAATGCTCCATCGGGAGTGACAGAGGTACCAGGCATCGTATATAATGTCGGATAAGAGATATTATGTTAAATTCAATCGGTCCAACTATCCAAAAGGCTTCCCAAGCCCTCCTCGCCTCCCAACACCCCGAGGGCTACTGGTGGTTTACCCTTGAGGCCAATACCTCCATTGATGCCGGATTCATCCAGCTCATGCATTTTTTGGAAGATGTGGACGAAACCGTGCAAAAAGGTCTTCTCGCTCGTATTCTTCAAGCGCAACATGAAGATGGCTCTTGGGGATTATACCATGGCGCTCCCGGCGATTTAAATTCAACCATTGAGTGTTACTTCAGCCTTCTCTTGGCCGGAAAATTAAAGCAGGACCCCTCCCTCATTAAGGCGCGTGAGTTTATCCTCTCCAAGGGCGGCCTGACCCAGTGCAGAGTTTTTACCAGGATTCACCTTGCCCTGTTCGGCCTGGTTCCCTGGGAGTCCTGTCCCTATTTGCCTTTAAGCCTGATCTATCTGCCGCCTTGGGCACCGTTTAACATTTATAATTTTTCCAGTTGGGCCAGGGCCTCGATCGTTCCATTGCTGGTCGTCCTCAACAAACGCCCGGTAGTTCGTATAACGGATATCGATTTGGAGGAACTCTTTGTGGAGCCCGTCAACAAAAGAAAATGGAATTTTGCCCGCAGAACCGCCCCCCTTTCCATGGAAAATATCTTTGCGGTGCTCGACAAAGGTCTTAAATATATCGACAAGGTTCCCTACAAACCGTGGCAAAAATTGGCTCTGGAAAAAGCGGTCAACTGGATTTGGGAGCATATCCAAAAAACCCACGACATCTACCCTGCCCTGGCCTATGGTGCGATGGCTTTTAAGGCTTACGGATATGACAAAGAGTCCGTGCAGATTCAAACGGCGTTGAATGGGCTGAAGAGTTTTCAGCAAAGCTACATTGGGCCTGAATTGCCCGCTATTCCATGGACCAGGGACCCCTTCGACAAGCTCAGGACGCGGCAGGGACCAGGGACCAGGGACTCGACCATTCACCAACAGTGCTGTATCTCCCCGGTTTGGGATACTCCCTGGGCGTTGGTCAGTCTGTGTGAAGCCGATCCTAAATACCGCTACGAGGAGCGCTGTTTGCAAGCTGGCCGGTGGCTTTTGTCCAAGGAAATTCAAAACCCGGACGGCGATTGGCGCCATAAAAATCCGGAGGGACCCCCCGGCGGCTGGTCTTTTGAGTTTTTAAACGAATATTTTCCCGACACCGATGATACGATCGAAGTGATCGCCGCCCTTTCCCTGTTAAATTTGCCGGAG
>JACQMB010000011.1 GCA_016203765.1 Deltaproteobacteria bacterium | reverse complement strand
GAGGAAAAACACCAACTTCGATGAAACCAAAGCATTTTTCCCGAAGTCATAGCGCAAGCGGGCGCGGAGCTTTCGAGATCGCATCCTGGAGGCCGGATTCGAAACCGGCAAGCGGAAGCCTTCGACGACAAATTGTCGAGCGAATCTTTACAGGGTTAGGGTTTCACCGGATTCGACCAGGCGGAATTTTTCGTTGGGGGCGCAGTTTTTCTTCAGGGCCTCCGTATTGTCCCACCATTTGAAAAAAGTTCCCCAATGGATCGGCAGGGTGTCGGGTTGGCCCAAATCCTCCCACGCCTTTTGAAAACCGCTCCAATCGAGCTTACCGAAGGCTTGCGGCAGGAGGGCCAGCTTGACCGGAAAGAGGGAACGGATGCGGCTGAAGTGGCTGTCGTAGGCGGTATCCCCGGCGAAGTAGACATGTTCGTCCCGGTGCGAAATCACGTAACCGTGGCAGGTGCGGTAGCGGTAGGGAATGAGAAAACGTCCCCCCTTGTGTTTGGCCGGCACCGCGCAGATTTCGCAGTCGGGGTTGAGGGTAAAGCGGGACCAGGTGGCCAATTCGATGATCGGATTTTTAACCAGCCCCTTGATGGCGGCGCTCATCCCTTCGGGAATGACGATGGGAACGTCGCCGGGAATGAATTTATAACTGAACAGGTCGAGGTGGTCGTAATGGGCGTGGCTCAGCAGGACGGCGTCCAGTTTGGGGAGGCGGGAGGGGTCAAATTTTAACGGTTGCAGGCGTTTGAAAAAAAGAACCCGGCTCGAAAATAAAGGATCGGTCAAAATATTCAAGCCGTCCCACTCAATCAAAACCGTGGCGTGGCCGATGTAGGTGACTTTTAACATGTTTTCAACAAGTGCCGGATACTTGTTGAACATAAGATGACCGGCTTATCAAGGACATTGTCAATTGAGGGCTTACGTTTGTTTCCTGCTTGCAAAAATACCGGGATGAAACTAAGACACATATAAAGATGCCCTTCCAATCCGCCGATCAGGTCCAAACCACAGATAAAAAACAATATCATATCGGTCTGAAGCCGGGCGATTTGGCGCCGTATATCCTGTTGTGCGGCGATCCGGCCCGGGTCGATAAAGTAGCCAGCCGTTTGACCGAGACAAGGCCGGCCATCGCGCATCGCGATTATCGGACGGTCACCGGAAAATACGAGGGGGTGCCTGTCTCAGTCATGGCCACCGGCATGGGGCCTGACAATACCGAAATTGCGTTGGTCGAAATTGCTCAAATTATCGAGAAAGCCACGCTCATCCGGATCGGCTCCTGTGGCGGACTTCAAAAAGGGGTGGAGCTGGCCGATCTGGTGATTTCCACCGGCGCCCTTCGCCTGGAAAACACCACCTCTTTTTACGTGGACGAAGGTTTTCCGGCCCTCGCGCATCACGAAGTCACCCATGCCTTGATTGGGGCGGCCAAGGCATTGAAATATCCCTACCATGTCGGTATCACCGCCACCGCCCCCGGTTTTTATGCCCCGCAGGGGAGGGCGGTTCCAAAATTCACACCGCGCCAGGCCGACCTTCCCCAAAAACTGGAAAAAATGGGGGTGACCAATCTGGAGATGGAGGCCTCGGCTTTGTTTGTCCTTTCGCACCTGGCCGGTTTCCGCGCCGGGTGCGTTTGCGCGGTCTACGCCAACCGCCATGCCAATAGATTTATTGACGAAGCAACAATGCAAAAGGCGGAAAGCAGATGCATTGAGACAGGATTAAAGGCCATCACCACTTTGGCGAAAGAAGATTAGGACGGAACGCTATATGGGAATTCTTGGCATCGTCGTCCTGCTCGGCCTGGCCTTTTTGCTCTCCAACAACAAACGCAACATCAATTGGCACACCGTGGGGGTGGGATTGGCCCTGCAAGTCGGCATCGGATTTCTGCTGATTAAATGGGAGGCCGGCAATCAGGGGATGCAGTGGTTTGCCGGCAAGGCGGCCTCCTTTTTGGGCCTGGCCAGTCACGGCACCCGTTTCCTCTTCGGCAACCTGGTCGATCCGGCCATGATGGGAACTTTCGGCTTTCAGTTTGCCTTCACGGTCCTGCCGGTCATCATTTTCTTTTCGGCCTTTACCTCCTTTCTCTATTACATCGGTGTCTTGCAGAAAGTGGTTCAGGGCGTTGCCTGGGTGATGAGCCGGCTGATGCGGACCTCCGGGGCCGAGTCGCTTTCTTGCTCCGGAAATATCTTTTTGGGACAGACGGAATCCCCCCTGCTCATTCGACCTTTTCTCAATCATTTAACGATGTCCGAACTTTGCGCCGTGATGGTGGGAGGATTTGGAACGATTGCCGGTTCCGTGATGGCCGGCTACATCCTGATGGGGATTTCGGCCCAGCATATTATTATCGCCTCAACGATGGCGGCGCCGGCCTCCCTGATGATCGCCAAAATTATTTTTCCCGAAACCGGGCATTCCGAAACGGCCGGCGGCGTCAAACTTCCCGCGATTGACCGGGGTCGGAATGTCCTGGACGCGATCTCGCGGGGAACTACCGACGGCTTGCACTTGGCGCTGAATGTGGCGGCGATGCTGGTCGCCTTTATTACGTTGATCGCCTGTTTCGACAAAATTCTTTCCTGGGGAGACCGATGGATCGACGGGGCGTGGTTGACCGGCGTCCTCATGAAGAACGGCGAATATGCCGGTTGGTTTCCCGGTTCGTTAAAGACCGCCTTTGGCACATTGCTTTCACCCCTGGCCCTAGTCATGGGGGTTCCCGCCGCCGATGTTCAAAATGTGGGGCATCTGTTGGGTCTGAAACTCTCCGTCAACGAATTTGTGGCCTACAGCAAACTGGGGCCACTGATGAAAGAGGGCTTGATTTCGGAGAAGGGGGGCATTATGGCAACGTATATTCTTTGCGGCTTCGCCAACTTTGCCTCGATCGGGATTCAGATCGGCGGCATTTCGGCCTTGGCCCCCGAACGGCGCTCGGACCTGGCCAAACTGGGAT
>JACQMB010000111.1 GCA_016203765.1 Deltaproteobacteria bacterium | reverse complement strand
TTTGGTGATTGACCCCAAAAACAAAAGTGGCGTCCGGGTCTTTGGCCGGCGCCGAGATAATGACCTTTTTGGCTCCCCCCTTGAGGTGCCCGCCGGCCCCCGCCCGGTCGGTCAAAAAACCGCTGCACTCCAAAACAATGTCGGCCCCCACGTCTTTCCACGGAATTTTGGCCGGTTCTTTGCTGGAAAAGACCGGAATTTCCCGGCCGTCGATGGTCAGGGCCTTTGCGCCGGTTGCGATGCGGCCCGGATAGCGCCCGTGGGTGGAGTCGAATTCGAACAGGTGGGCGAGGGTGCCGATCGGGGCGATGTCGTTGAGGCCGACGCATTCGATATTTTTATGGTCGCGGGCCAGGCGCAGGACAATCCGCCCGATTCGCCCGAAGCCGTTGATGCCGATTCGCATGGCCATAGGGGGCTCTATCTAATATCCGCCATTAATTTTGTAAAGGCGGGAATGTCCAGTGATTGTTTGCCGTCACTAAGGGCCTTGGCGGGGTTAGGGTGGACCTCAATCATCAGGCCGTCGGCGCCGGCGGCCAGGGCGGCCTTGGTCATGGGGAGGACCAAGGCGGCGTCGCCGGTTCCGTGGGAGGGATCGACAACAATTTTAAAATTTGTTTTCCTTTTCAAAAGGGGAACCACGGCCAAGTCCAACGTATGGCGCGTGGCCGACTCAAAAGTTCGGATCCCCCTTTCACACAAAAAAATTCGGTCGTTTCCTTCGCGTAAAATATATTCGGCGGACAAGAGCCACTCTTCCACGGTCATGGCCATCCCCCTTTTCAAAAGAATCGGCTTTTGCGTTCGGGCCGCCTCTCTAAGCAAAGGATAATTTTGCGAACTGCGTGAACCGATCTGGAGGATGTCGGCGTATTCGGCGATGAGAGGCACATCGCGCGTGTCCAGGACTTCGGTGACGACCGGAAGCCCCGTTTCCTTGCGCGCCAGCGCCAGCAGTTTTAGACCTTTTTCGCCCAACCCCTGAAAAGAGCGTGGGTCGGTTCGCGGTTTATAGGCGCCGCCTCTTAGGGCCTGCGCCCCCGCCTTGGCCACGGCCCGGGCGGTGGTCAGCAGTTGATCTTCGGATTCTACCGCGCACGGCCCGGCGATAACAAAAGGGGTTTTAAAAGTTATCCGTTGCATTAAAGGGATGTTTTGATTAGCAGGCTTTATTATGCGGCTCAAACAAACGCAAGTGGAGTCTTTGGCCAAGCATATTTTCAAAGAGCTGGAGGGCCAAAAGCTGGCCATCTTTGCGGGGTCCGCCGACCAAGGCATCGGTCAAATCGCCGCAGTTTTCAGAAAGAACATGGAGGAGGAGGAGCGCATTAACGAAGAAGCCAGAAAGCTTTTGGAAATGAATAAAAGGAAAGCCGGCTTGAACCTCGACGAAGAGAGGGCCTTTTTGATGATCAAAAAGCAGTTGGCCAAGCAGAAAAATTTTGTTTTATGAACCTGACCGACGATAGGATCAACCATCTCTCCCATCTGGTCCTGGCCGGGTTGAAAAAAGGGGGCGGGGCCAAAATTCCAGATGAAACCGCCGCCTTAAACGGCATCAAAAAGGCCCTGCGCGACTTCACCTCCCTTTTGGAAACCCTGGACGACCAAATCCGCCAAAAAATAGCCTCCCTCAAGCGGGGTGTCCCGGAAGGCTCTCGCGAGTGGGACGTCCTCTACCGTCAATATTTCGATGAGGCCATGGCAAAAAAAGGCCTGTCGAGGTAGCGGATACCTATTTAACTAGCTAAAATATATAGTGAAGTAGTAACGGCTGGGTAGCGGATACCATGCTAAGTGATAACCCCCTTGACAAATCAGCGGGCGGCCTCTATATACCCGTCGCCTAAACCGATTAGCACTCACTAGTGAAGAGTGCTAACAAAACCCAACAAGGAGGGAACATATGGCAAAACTCAAGATTCGTCCTCTGCAGGACAGACTCATCGTCCGCAGGCTTTCCGAAGAGGAAAAGACAGCCGGCGGCATCATCATTCCCGACACCGCCAAGGAAAAACCGCAGGAGGGGGAGGTCTTGGCCGTAGGCAACGGGAAGATCCTGGAGAACGGCAAGACCCAGCCGCTCGATGTGAAACCGGGAGACAAAATCCTCTTTACCAAATATTCCGGGACGGAGGTCAATGTCGGAGGGGAGGAGTATCTCGTCGTTCGTGAAGATGATGTTTTAGGAGTAATCAACTAACCCAATAAGGAGGAAATTATGGCAAAGGAAATTCTATTTCAGAATGAGGCCAGAGAGCGCATCCTCAAGGGTGTGAAAATGCTTGCCTCCGCGGTGAAGGTCACGTTGGGCCCCAGAGGCCGCAACGTGGTCCTGGAAAAATCCTTCGGCTCCCCGACGGTCACCAAAGACGGTGTCACCGTCGCGAAGGATATCGAGTTGCAGGACAAGTTCGAAAACATGGGAGCGCAAATGGTCAAAGAGGTCGCCAGCAAGACATCCGATGTGGCCGGCGACGGGACCACCACCGCCACCATCCTGGCCGAATCCATTTTTCAGGAAGGGGCCAAGCTGGT
>JACQMB010000105.1 GCA_016203765.1 Deltaproteobacteria bacterium | reverse complement strand
GGCGGGGCGCGTCCCCACCGACCGGGGCCTCCGTTTTTATGTCGATACCTTTGTGGAAAAACACCCCCTTTCCGAAAAAGAGCAGGAGGATATCCAGGCCCACTATCGGATTCCTGAAAAAGATATCCGCTCCCTGTTAAAAAAAACGGGCAGGACACTGGCCCATTTTTCCAGATATATCAGCCTGGTGGCGAGCCCCAAACTGGAGCAGACCGTTTTCAAGCATATCGAGTTTTTTCCCCTTTCCCGCGGCCGCCTCCTCGGGATCCTGGTTTCGCACTCAGGCCTGGTTGAAAACCGCATCCTGGAAATTCATGAGGAACTGAACTACCGCGATCTTGAAAAGATCAACAATTGCTGCAACACCTTTTTTTACGGCCTGACTCTGGAAGAGGCCCGGGACAAAATGGAAAGGGAATTGGCCCGCGCCCATCGGGAATATGACCGGCTGATTGCCAAGGCGCTTCTTTTTTCCCAGGAATTGTTCGGTGAACAATCCCCGGCCGAGCTGGCGGTGGAGGGCGAGGCTCAGCTTTTCGGAACCAAAAACTTTGCCACCGTGGAGCGCATCAAGGATTTGCTGGAATCGCTTGAGGAGAAACAACAGCTTTTAAAAATTCTGGATTCCTGCCTGGCCAGCCCCGGGGTGCGCATCTTCATCGGGGCGGAGAGCCAAAGCCCGGTCACCAAGGATTTGAGTCTGATCACCTCCACCTATTCCCAGGGTGATCGCCTGCTGGGAACGATCGGGGTGATCGGGCCCAACAGCATGGATTATTCCAAGGTCATCTCCATTGTCGATTTTACCGCCAGGATGGTCAGCGATTTGATGGTAGCATGAGCGAAAACAAACAAAAAGCGGAGGCCCTCAAAAGGGTTCTCGAGGGGAAAAAAAAGGAAGCCCCCCCCTCCAGGGAGGAGGAGGCCCTCGAGGGCCTGACCGAACTGCAAAAAAAACTGAAATCGGCCCAGTCGGAAGCCGAAAAAAATTACGACAAGCTCCTCCGGGTGATGGCCGAGTTTGAAAACTACAAAAAGCGGATCGCCCGGGACCACGCCGAACGGTCCCAATATACCCATGAGACGATCTTGAGGGAACTTTTAAAAGTCCTGGATGATTTTGACCGGATTATCGATCATCTCCCCGAGGAAAAATCGGATGCCATCCAAGGTCTGATCGACGGGATTCATTTGGTTCACAAGGATTTTTTCAACATCCTCGAAAAATTCGGCCTCAAACCGGTTCCTATCGAAAACAAAAATTTCGATCCCCACCTCCATGAAGCCATCGCCCAGGTGGAAAGCAACGACCACCCGGAAGGAACGATTGTGGAGTGCCACCGCAAGGGGTACCGGCTGCACGACCGCCTGCTGCGGCCGGCGGCGGTGACGGTGGCAAGGGCCAAGGGAGCAGAGAAAGGGTCCGATGAAAAAAAGTAGGACCGTGGACCATGGACCATGGTCCATGGACCCGAAACCTCATCGACGATTTCGGTCCCTGGTCCCTGGTCCCTGGTCCCTGGTCTTCTTCTTCCTCCTCGCCTGCTCCGCCAAAGAACTCCCGCACCCCCCCGCCGCGCCGACGACTCCTTCCGATGAGGCCCTCTGGAACGATCCCAAGGGGACCCGGCTCGGTCTCCTCCTCCCCCTGAGCGGACAATACAAACACTACGGCGAGGCGATCCTCAACGGGGTGAGTTGTGCGGCGGGTCTCTACGAGCCCTGCGCCATGCCCGCGCGGCCAGCCCGCGTTCTCGCCAAGGACACGCAAGGAGATCCCGTGGTTGCCGCGGCGGCCGCCCAAGAATTGATCGAAACGGAAAAAGTCTCCGCCCTGATCGGCCCCCTTCTTTCCCAGGAAGTGGAGGCGGTGACCTCGATCGCGCAGGATAAAAAAGTTCCCCTGATTGTTTTGGCCCCCCAAAAAAAGGGGGGGAGTCCTCGTCCCTATGTCTTTCAACATTCACTGATCCCCGAAAAAGAGGTGGCCCAAATCATTCTAAAGGCGCGGGCGGCGGGGCTGGAAAATTTCGCCCTCTTCTGTCCGGACAATCATTACGGCCGGCAATACCAGGAACTGTTTCGGCAACAGGTTGAAAAAGAAGCGGCCGGAAAAATTTTGGCCGAGGCCGTCTATCCGGTGGATCTTCCCGACTTTACCGAAACCCTGCGCCGGTTTCTCCCCCGGAACGCCAAGGCCGGCCCGCTTGGTCTGTTCGTGCCCGATTCATTCCGGCAGGTAATCAAAATTGCGGAGGCGCTGGATGCCCTGGCCTTCCCTAACGTCCGGCTGATCGGCACTTCCCGATGGCACCACCCCAAACTGCTGGCCCGCCGCTCCCCCTCGTTGGAAGGGGCCCTGATCGATACCCCCTTTTATGACGCCGATCCGCAGGTCCTCCCCTTTCGCGAAAACTTTCTCAAAGCCTTCGGGACGGAGCCGGCCTGGCTGGAAGCGATCGGCTTTGATGCCGCGCAATTGATCTCGCAAGCCGTCCAAACCAAGGGGACCGACCATCCCCAGGCAGTACGGGACGGCCTGGGCTCCATCGAAAATTTTCAGGCGGTGGTCGGCCCCCTCTCTTGGGACCCGGAGGGCATTTCCGATTGGCCATTCGATTTTTTGACCATTCAAGACAGGCGGTTTATCCCCCTGCCATAAGGAAGCGGATACTCCTGGAGGTTCACGAGGTATCCGCTTCCTTATGAACGAACTGGAATTGATCGAACGGATTCGCAAAACCCAGCCTCCCCCTTCCCCTCTCCTGCGTGCCGGCATCGGCGAAGATGCCAGCGTCATCGCCTTTGGAGAAAAAGAACTTTTGGTCACCTGTGATTGTCTGGTCGAAGGCGTTCATTTTAAGCGCCGGTGGGGAAGCTGGGAAGATTGGGGAAAAAAAGCGGCGGGCTCCGCCTTGAGCGACATCGCCGCCATGGGGGGGACAGTGCTGTTCGCCTGGGTCGATCTCCATCTCCCCAAAAATTTCAAGGAGCAGGATCTTTCCGCCTTTTATAAGGGACTTTATTCTTTTTTTATCCCTTTGAAAATTTCGCTGGCCGGCGGCAACCTCTCTCAAAATCCAAAAGGGTTGTCCGCTTCGCTGACGCTATTGGGGGAAAGACCGGCGGGTTCAAAAATGCTCCGCTCCGATGCCCGGCCCGGGGATTTCCTCTTTCTCGCCGGAAGCCCCGGATTTGCCGGCCTCGGTCTCTCCCTGCTGAAAAAAAAACAAAAAGAGGTGAATCGTTACACGCAGGCCTTTCTTCATCCCCAGCCCCAGCTGATGCTGGGGCGCTGGCTCAGGGAAAATCAG
>JACQMB010000017.1 GCA_016203765.1 Deltaproteobacteria bacterium | reverse complement strand
CGATAACCCTATTGATGCCGGACAAAAAATTAATAGCGCGTAACAAAATGAGATTTTCACGAAGAAGCGGATACCTCGTGAAAGAGGTTGACACGGTATCTACTTCCTCACGAGGTATCCGCTTCTTCGTGGCCACAACTTACACGTCATTTTGTTACGCACTCTAAGGAGGTAAATTATGATCGGAGGAGATGAAGTGATCCGAATTCGCATGGAAACATATGAACCGGAGTTCGCAAAGAAAGAGGGGGTCGATTTACAAGTCACGCTCGATGGATATCCTTGTACTTTTCGTGAAGAGACCAGGTTGTCCGATGGACCCGTTGTCAGCGAATCCTCCTTCGTGATTCCAGGGAGTTTTTATCGATGTGAGAACGGGAGCCTTTTTCCATCAAACAGCCAAAGGCATCTCATCTTTCTTCAAGATTTCTGTGCCTTCCGGGGAGAGTTGGAGATGACAACAAAGCACTCGGGGGCATTTATCGGAGGGGTGGAGGCCTACCATCGACGGAATGTGGACGCCTGGCTGACCGCCATCTTTCTGAGGGTTGACAACGAGCTGTTGTCTCAACTGGAAGGAACCCCTCGGTGGGAGGAGTTGCATTGGGCTCTTGCAGAAACCCTCCACTTGCCGGGCGCACAGGAAAATGTTGTAAAACCTTCCACCAAGAGTCAACAGGATTGGACGGCCGACACCGTGCAATTTCTGGATCAATTTCCGGACAAGCTGGCCGCCGCGCTTGAGATAAACGATCCGGGAGACCAGGCCGCCGCACTGATAGGGATTTTGGAATCGAGTCCCTGGTTCGTTGAGATATCGGTTGTCTCGCGCGCTCGCGCCGCGGTCTGTCGTCTGGCTTCTGGGCGGGGAGAGTGGTGACAGAAATTATCCTCAATCTTGAATCCCCGGAGGGGCGCAGTTTACTACTCCGTTTAATAGAGGCGGACCGTGCGGAAGACGAGGCCTTTTTGGCGGATTTGTCGCGGGCCGATCCGAACGGCCGGTTGAAGGTTATAGAGGTGGGTGATGCGCGGGCAAAATATCAACTGGATCCCGGTCGCATCCCCCAGAACATCATTATCGAAGCTTTTCGAAATCCCGAAGACAGCTATCAGTTGCGAGATCCCAGGGAAATCCGTCAACGGCTTGAAGCGCTTGGCCAAAGGAGAGTTGAGCCTTCCGAATACGTCGAACTTCCGCAATCGGTTAAAAATGCTATGTCAGAGGATAAAATCGAATACGCGGTGCTCTACTTTTGGGGAGTGTTCTGTCCGCCCTGTGCGGCGATCAGCCCGGTTTTGGGCGTGCTCAATAAAAAGCTAAAAGTCAAAGGCAAAGCGGCTGTTTATCTCATAGAATCCAAAGAGAGCAGCGTGCAACAGATGCTACGTCGCCAGGAAGGTAGACGGGAAAGATGGGAAACCGTTTTGGCTAAAAAAAGAGAGCAGTTCGGCAAGGATGTTCGCCTCTTTGAATTGGATGATAAAAAAATGGCTGCGGTTAATCCTGAATCGAGCCTTCCTTATCTCATCGTTGTTGATAAAAATGGACAGGTTCTCCACAATCCCATGGGAAAGGCCGTTCATACGGTTGAAGACAAGCTAAGAAGCTTGGGATGTCTGTAATGTCGGATTATCTTTGTATCTACCGGCACATGATCCCTGGCCCCGGGTCCGGCGAAAGTGTTAACAATCCGGAACAATCCGGGGACACATCACTTAATTCACGATTATTGGATGCGCTACCTTTTATCGATGGAAATATATTCCCTCGCCTCGGGGCCGGTGTAGTGCTGGTCGGGGCGGATCAGTTTGTTGTCGGCGCGCTGTTCCATGACGTGGGCGCACCAGCCGGAGATTCTTGAAACCACAAAGAGCGGCGTGTCAACTTCAATGGGGAGACCCAGCAGATAATAGAGAACCGCGGCGGGAAAATCGACATTCGGAAAGAGTTTTTTTTCAGCCATCAAGACACGTTCGATAATGTCGGACATTTCATGCCATTTCTTCTCGCCCGATTTTTCAGCCAGCTTGAGGGCGTATTTTTTGACGATCGGCGCCCGGCTGTCCTTCTTTTTATAAACGCGATGACCAAAACCCATGATCTTTTCCTTTTTGGCCAGTTTGTCCCGGATATATTTTTCGGCCTTGGCGGGATCGCCTATTTCCCTCAACATGTACATCGCCTTTTCGTTGGCCCCGCCGTGGAGCGGTCCCTTCAGAGCGCCAATGGCGCCCACAATAGAGGAATGCATGTCGGTTAGGGTGGAGGCGGCCACCCTGGCCGTAAAAGTGGAGGCGTTAAAACCGTGTTCGGCATAGCAGATCAAAGAGACATCGAGCGCCTTGGCAAAATCGGGGGCTGGCTCTTCGCCGTTGACCATATATAAAAAATTGGCGGCGTGGCCCAGCGATTGGTGCGGGGAGACCGGTTTATTGCCGCGCAACACGCGCACCCGCGCGGCCAAGACGGTCGGCACCTTGGCTAAAAGGCGGATCGATTTGGCCAGCTCGGCCGCTTTGGAATTATCCTCGGTTTGTTTGTCAAAATGGGCGAAAAGAGAAACCGCGCTTCTTAAAATATCCATGTAGTGGGCTTCCTTGGGCATCTTGCACAGATAATCGGTAATTTCGGCCGGCACGTTTCTTTCCGACGACATTTTCCCCCTGAAATTTTCCAGATCCTTTTTGTCGGGAAGCCTTCCCTCATTTAACAGCAAATAACAGACCTCTTCAAAACTGGATCGTTCGCAAAGCTGGCTGACTTTATAACCGTAATAGAGAAGCTCGTCGCCGGCCGGATCGACCTTGGAGATGGCTGAAACGCCGGCGATCACCCCTTCCAGGCCCGGGGCATAATTGGGAAGTGTTTTGTTATTGGGCATTGGGTTTGTAATCCAAAAGTTTATAGAGCTCTTTTCTCGTCTGCATTTTTTCAATAAGGTCCTGTTGCGTCCCTTTTGTTTTTATTTCTTTCAATCCCTCTTCGATCGCCTTCATGGCCAGCCTTAGCAGGGTCACGGGAAAAATTACCATTGCGTAACCCATTTTTGCAAACTGATCTGCGTCAATGAGGGGGGTCTTACCAAACTCGGTCATATTGGCAAGGAGAGGAGTGCCGTGGAAGGCCTTGGCAAATGTTTTAAATTCCTCGGCCGATGTGAGCCCCTCCGGGAAAAGGCCGCCGGCGCCGGCTTTAACGTAGGCCCGTGCGCGTTTGATAGCCGCCTCCAACCCCTCCACCCCCCGCGCATCGGTCCGGGCCATGATCAAAAAATTTTTGGATTTCCGGGCGCGGCAGGCGGCCCTGATTTTTTCACACATTGCTTCGGTGGGGACCAATTCTTTACCCTCCAGGTGGCCGCAGCGCTTGGGAAAGAGCTGGTCTTCAATGTGCAGACCGAAGGCCCCGGCCTTTTCCAGACTCTTCACGCAATGCGAGACCTCGGCATAGCCGGTGTCGGCATCGACCAGCAGTGGAAGGTGCGTTGCCTCCACAATCGCCCGCGCCGTCCGGACGAGCTCTTCAAAGGCAATTAGCCCGATATCCGGCTTTCCCAAACTGGCCGACAAGGCCCCGCCGGAAAGATAGAGGGCCTTGAATCCCGCTTGTTTGGCGGCCATGGCAGCCAACGGATTAAAAACGCCGGGAAGAATTTTCACAACCGCTTTTAAACATTGGCCGGGCGCAAAAATCAAGCCTACATTCTTTTCGGAATTTTTATCGGCCGGGTTTTGGTGATCAGGGTCCAGTAGACCTGAAACGGTTTGCCGT
>JACQMB010000010.1 GCA_016203765.1 Deltaproteobacteria bacterium | reverse complement strand
GGGGATGGAGGCGGCCCATCACGAAAAAGATTACCGGAGGGTTTTTCGCCTCCACAACGAGTTTCATGAAGTTTTCCTGCACGCCTGCGGCAATGAACAACTCTATCACCTGATCCGGGCGCTGGTGATGAAGTTTCAGCGTTTTCGCATTCTCCTGGCCATTGCCGGAAAAAGCGAAAACTCAATTACCCAGCATCGGGATATCATCCAGGCCTTTCGGGAAAGGGATGTGGAGAAGGCCTCCCGGCTGGTGGCCGAAAACGCCGCGTTGGGCCGTGAGGTCATCATCGGCGAGATTTTGAGTGCCATGCAGTAGAAAGTCTGTTATAATTTTTGCGTATGCTTCAGGCCCATGTTCTTGTCTTAAACCGCTCCTTTTTTCCCGTTCATATCACCAATGTGAAACGCGCCTTTTGCCTCTTGTACCGGGGGGTGGCCCGGGCGGTCGATGAGCAGTATCAAACCTTCGATTTTCACAGTTGGTCGGAACTCTCCGGAGCGGTTCACGCCAATGGCGACAGGGTCGGCCTGGTCGACCGGCTCATCCTGGTGCCGCGGGTGATTTTGCTGACCACCTACGACCGGCTTCCCAAACGGGAGATCCGTTTTTCCCGCCTGAACATTTTGATCCGCGACAATTACACCTGCCAATACTGCGGCGGGCAGTTGAAAAAAAACCAGTTGAATTTGGATCATGTGATCCCCCGCTCCCGTGGCGGCAAGACCACCTGGGAAAATGTGGTGACCAGTTGTCACGACTGCAATCGCCTCAAGGGGGGGAAACTGCCCAAAGAGGCCGGCCTGAAACTCGTTCAAAAACCGTACCGCCCCAAGGCCTTTCCCTTTTCACTGTTGATGACCAAACCGAATATCCACCGCGCCTGGAAGCCCTTCCTCAATGTGGTCGATTTCAGCTATTGGAACGCCGAGTTGGAACCTTAGCACACCGCGTCAACCCGCCGCGCATTGAGTAAGCAACAATTTGGGGATAGAGCCGATAAGTAAGGCGTGAAACGGTCTCTTTACATATCGGCCCTTTTGGCAGGACTTTTAGCCGCCTGCCAGCCGGCCAACTTTAGCCAGTGGCGCCAGGAGACCTTTGATTCGACCCCCATCACGACCAGCCAGTCCAAAACGATTTCCCTTCAAAACGAAAACGGGGAGGCGGTGCAAAAACTTTCCGGCGTCGGCTTTGACGGCACCGGCGACGGACATGAGCATTTTCGCATTGAAAAAGTTCTGGTGGGCCAGCGCCTGGTCGGGCAAAAAGATATTATCGTTCCGCCAGGGAGCACTCTCAACATTCAACTCACCTATGAACCCCGCAATCTGGAAACCACGCGGGCCGACTTCGGCGGCTGGGTGACCGGCGAGCCGGAAAAATTTGTCCCCTACAATCCCGACGACCCGCCGCCACCGCCCGACAACGACCGGGCCATCCACCGGGTGGTTTTGTTGGCCGCCTATGAAGAACCCAAAAGCGGCCTGACAATGGTGGAATTGGTGGGTGAGGCGGTGCCGGGACCCAACGGGGAGGTCTCGCTTCCGGAGGCTGGCATCAGCGCGTGCGAGGCCGAGGCGGGGACCGCCTGTTTTGAAGGAAACTTTTCGATGGATATTCCCGCTCTCTTTACCACCGGACCGGTGGAGGATCAACTCGCCGGCCCGATTCGTTTTGCCATTCAGGGCGGGGCGGCCTCACTGCGGATGGACGACGTGCCGCCGATCCTGATTATTCTGAAAGGAAACGGTCCGGGCGAGCCGCTGGAGGGTCAGCCGGTCTCGGCCGTCTCCATTATTATCAAAGGGGTGCAGGGGGTCGCGGCGGAAGGCTCGTTTGACGGCTCCCGTCTGGAATTGGCGGGATTGAGTTTTCGCATTCTGGTCGTGGTCGGCGAAATCTCCCAGGAAGATATCAGCGGCCTCAATCCGATTGTTGATTTCACGCTCGAAGATTTGGTCTTGACCACCGAGGAGCCCTTCGTCGACGGTCAAATCACGCTCAAAATCGACACGACCTTGTCGCAAGCCCCTTCCGGCAACCCGATCTTCGACGAGTTCCTGGGGGAAAAACAGATCATCGTCCGCTTCCAGGGGCAGTTGAATCTTTAAATCCTGGACACCACACCGCTTCCCTATGTATGTTAGAACGTCATGGCCGAAAGTGTTTTAACCCTGTTTCGCCGTACGGCGCTCCGTTTGGGGGGGCGAGCCTGTTTTATCTATAAAGATTCCGCCGCGCAAACTTGGAAGAAATTGAGCTGGGTGGAGACGGAAGATCAGGTCCGCCGTTTGAGCCTGGGTCTGGCGGCCCTTGGCTTAAAACCAGGCGAGGCGGTGGGGCTGATCAGCCAGACCCGGCTGGAATGGACCCTGCTCGATTTGGCCATTATGGCCTGCCGAGGTGTCACCGTCCCTGTTTATCCGACATTGGCGCCCGATCAAACGGCCTACATTATAAAGGATGCAAAGCTCCGGCTCCTGATTTTGGAAAATCAACCGCAGGCCGAAAGGCTAAAGGAAATTCTAAAAGATTATTCTAACCAATTGATTATAATAGATTCTATTGAAAAATTGTTTGAACAGGGCAAGAGCCGGCCGGTCAATCTTTACGACGAAAACCTCCGCCAGATCCAGCCGGCCGATCTGGCGACTATTGTCTATACCTCCGGCACCACCGGGGCGTCCAAGGGGGTCCTCCTGACCCATCGCAACCTTTTGGCCGAGGTCAGGGGATTGCAACAAGTCTTTCCCTTCGGCCCCGACACGATCGGCCTGATGTGCCTGCCGCTGGCCCACGTGATCGCCCGGGCCATGCAGTTTTTTGCCCTGGCCCAGGGGTGCCAGAGCGCTTTCGCCGAAAGCCTGGAAAAACTCCCGCAAAATCTAAAAGAAGTCCGCCCCCATTTTATGGCGGCGGTCCCCCGTTTGCTCGAAAAATCGCATGAAAAAGTTCAGGAGCGGCTGGCCCAAACCAGCCCGCTGTTGAAAAAAATGTTTTTCTTTCCGTTTTTGCTGGCCAGGAAGGTTCGCGCCGGTTTTGGCGGGAGACTGAAGTGGATCATCTCCGGCGGGGCACCGCTTTCCAAGGAGATCGCCCAATTTTTTTTCCAAATGGGGATTCTGGTGCTCGAAGGCTACGGCCTGACCGAAACCTTCGCCGCCGTCACCATCAACCGGCCGGACGATTTCCGTTTCGGCACGATCGGCAAGCCCCTGGAGGGGATTCGGGTGAAAATTAACGCAGAGGGGGAGATTGGCGTGAAGGGGGATACCGTTTTTTCGGGTTATTTGGGATTACAGGGGGAGACCGAAAAGAGCTTTGACCCGGAGGGCTGGTTTTTGACCGGCGACATCGGTGAATTCACCCCGGACGGTTTTTTGAAGATCACCGACCGGAAGAAAGACATCATCGTCACCTCGTCGGGCAAAAATATCGCCCCCCAGAATATTGAAGGCCGTTTGGTCCAGAGCCCCTATATTCAACAAGCCTTTGTTTACGGCGACCGGCAAAGATTCCTCTCGGCCCTGGTTACCTTGAATTGGACAGCCGTCGAGGATTTTGCCAAAAAAGAGGGGATTGCCGTTGAAGCGGGGGAGGCCTTGGCCAAAAATGAGAGGATTTTTCAACTCATCGAGGGCGAAATCGAGAGGATCAACGGCTCACTTTCGCGCTTTGAAACCGTCAAGAAATTTGCTATATTACCCGATAATTTTTCGATGGAGTCGGGGGAGCTGACCCCGACGTTAAAGATAAAGCGAAAGGTCGTGGCGGAGCGATACAAGGAAATTTTGGAAAATTTTTATCAATCCTAACCAAAGGGGGAGATTATGAAATCAGCGGGACAGCAGACCGGGGGAACAGGATTGGCACCCAACGTGGCCAGCCTGCTTTGTTATATCTGCGCGCCGATTACCAGC
>JACQMB010000104.1 GCA_016203765.1 Deltaproteobacteria bacterium | reverse complement strand
TTCTTTTTTCAGGATCATCTTGGGATATTGTTCGTGAGGGTTTATTGCACGCCACGAATGAGAGAAGGAGAAGAGTGAGAATTATCTTTTTTTTCATACTGACTTGCCAGCCCTACCTAGTTACACCCACATAGGACATCATTTTATGACCTAGGACAGTTTATTCGAATTTTGAGTTTTTGGCCATCAATAATTCTGACGTGTTCAAGATGTGTCGGTGCCAATATAACTATATGATATTATTAATAAAAACAAAATAATTACTCAAAATGACCGAGCTGGCACGCCTCTTGCTTTCCTAAAGCGTGGGTCCGGAAAGCAAGGGAAATCAAATGATTACCAGCTCGATAGTCAAAAAACGGGGGGGATACCTTTTTGCCTGCATCCTGATGGCAGGCATGGTCGGTTGCGGCGGCAACGGCGGTTCCCTGAGTGAATCTTCAACCAAATCGGGCGGCAATAAAGGGGGAAATACCGGGGATGGCACGGCGGTGACCCTCACCAACATCTATTCCAATCCAAAGGATTTGGGAGTGGGGGATGTCCTTTTTGCCGACCTTAATAACAGCGCATCGCTCAATTTCGATGGCGTTGACAGCGGCGCGGAGTTTGTTTTTGGCATGATCAACGCCTCCGACAGCGACGGAAACTACACCGTGACCATGAGCGGGGATCTCTCCGAAGCGGAATTTGACCTGGCCAAGGAAGCGGATCCGTACCAGCCGGAGGAAGAAGAGGTCCCCGAACAAATCACGCCGGGGTTCAATGATCTGACCGAAAATTTTCATGTCTTTTTGCGTGATCAGGAGAAAGAACTCGAGAGTGCCGAGCATCCCCTTGGTTCTTCTTTTTCAACCGGGAAGTCGGCTGGCGGCGGCGGTGTCAGCGCCTCGGTTTCGTTGGGCGACAAGCAGTCGTTCAAGGTTTTGGCCAGCCTCAATTCCACCAAGGAATATGTCACGGTGAGCGCCACCGCCGAATGTATCGGCGACAACGTCATTTTTTTTGTGGATGAAGAAGTTTCCACGGATGTCTTGTCCGATGCCGACATCGCCCAACTCTGCGATGATTTTGATCCGGTCGTTGCCGAAGAGGAAAGTCTCTTCGGCTCGATTCCCGATGTCGACGGCAACGGCAAGGTGATTGCCCTCTTTACCCCGCAGGTCAACCGTCTGGGCGGGCAGGGGGGCGGCATCATCACCGGTTTCTTTTTGGCCAATGATTTGTTTGCTTCCAGCGGTTCGAATCCGGCCAGCAACTATGCAGAAATCCTCTATATCATGGTTCCCGATCCGAGCGGGAGCTGGGGGGTCACTGTTTCCCGCACCTTTGCCATGTCGAACCTGCTTCCCAGCGTTCTGCCGCATGAACTCCAGCACGTCATCAATTATAATCAGCATGTCTTTGTGGCCCAGGGGAGTGCCGAAAATTCCTGTCTGAACGAGGGGCTTTCCCATCTGGCCGAAGACCTCATGGGCCAGGGGCAGGAAAATCCCTCTCGCTACGGGATATATTTGTCCAGCCCGCAGTCTTATTCCCTGATTTCCTGTGCTTCTGCCGGCCTGGGGAGCCGGGGCGGCAGCTATCTTTTTTTGAGATATCTGTATGAGCAGAGCGGAAAAAGCACTGCGTTTCTGCAACGATTGATTCAGAGTCCTTATCAAGGGATTGAGAATTTGGAGCGTGCCTTCGCGGGAACCGCCGCCGACTTCGACCAGTTCGGCGAGTTTTTCCTGAAATTCGCGGTGGCGATCACCGGGATTACCGCCGATTCCGAATTTTCCTTCCAGGGGCGCAGCCGGGATTCGGTCACCGGAGAGTGGCAGGGGGCCTGTGTCGACTGCGAGGCCGAAGACGGGCGCGGCACGGTCCTGAGCGGGGTTACCGCCGCCGCCTACCGCGGCTATCAGATTGCGGCCACCCGGCCGGCGGCGGTCCGTTTCTTCAAGATTGCGAATGTGAATGACGCACTCAGTTTTAACTCGCCGTCCGGCGGTGAGGGATACGGGGTTTTAATCCGGACCAAGTAGTTCCTTCCTAAGCTTCCC
Organism: Deltaproteobacteria bacterium; assembly: GCA_016203765.1. Classification (GTDB taxonomy): domain Bacteria; phylum UBA10199; class UBA10199; order SPLOWO2-01-44-7; family SPLOWO2-01-44-7; genus JACQMB01. The sequence continues at coordinate 3,534 of JACQMB010000104.1, read as the reverse complement.
CTTAGGAAAGGAGAGCTGGTAACGAGCAGCCCTTGGGGGTCCTCAAGGGCTGCTTGATTTTTCATAAGGAAGCGGATACCTCGTGAAGTTCATGTATGGCCGATTGAAACAAATCCTCGCCAAAGAGCTGGCTGAATTCCATAAACAGGGATTGTATAAATAAGAGAGACTTATTTTGTCTCCGCAACGGGCCGATATCCGGGTGGCGCAGGGCGAAGTCCTCAACTTTTGCGCCAATAATTATCTGGGGCTGGCGGATAATGAGGAATTGGTGGCGGCGGCGAAACATTCCCTGGATGAGCGCGGCTTTGGGATGTCGAGCGTTCGCTTTATCTGCGGCACGACCGATTTGCACAAAAAATTGGAAGCAACCATCGCCCGTTTTTTCAAAATGGACGACGCAATCTTGTATTCCTCCTGCTTTGACGCCAACGGCGGTTTGTTTGAAACCTTGTTAACTGAGCAAGACGCCATCGTGAGCGACGAGCTCAACCACGCCTCGATCATCGACGGCGTTCGTTTGTGCAAGGCGGTGCGCTATCGCTACAAAAATTCGGACATGAATGATCTGGAGGCGAAATTGCGCGAGGCGAATGATAAAGGCGCGCGCCTGAAAATGATCGCCACCGACGGTGTTTTTTCGATGGATGGCACCATCGCCAAACTGGATCAAATCTGTGACCTGGCCGAAAAATACGAGGCCCTGGTGATGGTCGATGATTCCCACGCCACCGGATTTGTGGGGAGGACCGGGCGCGGGACGCCGGAGCATTGCGGAGTGCAAGGCCGCGTTGACATTATCACTTCCACGTTAGGCAAGGCGCTGGGAGGTGCGACGGGCGGTTTTACCGTGGCCCACAAGGAGATTGTCGAATTTTTGCGCAACCGTTCGCGCCCTTATCTTTTTTCCAACACGGTGGCGCTGGCGGTGGTGGCGGCCTCGATCAAGGTTTTTTAGATGCTCGATAAAAATTCCGAATTGCGCGACCGGCTGAACGAAAACACCCGCTATTTTCGCTCCAAAATGAAAGAGGCCGGCTTTCGTATTTTGGAGGGGTCACACCCCATTGTGCCGGTGATGCTGGGGGACGCCAAACTGGCCCAAAACATGGCCGCCGATCTTTTGCGAGAAGGCATTTACGTGATCGGCTTCTCCTATCCGGTCGTTCCCAAAGAGAAGGCCCGCATCCGCGTCCAAATCTCCGCCGCCCACACCCGCGAGCATCTCGACCGGGCCGTTATGGCCTTCAAAAAAGTGGGTCACAAATATGGAGTCATTTCATGACAATCAGAAGCAATCAGGAACGAAAAAGCAGTTGTTTTCCTTTAGAAAACGGGTACCATGGGGACATGAAGTTTTCCGAAATTTTTAAAAAACATCCGCAAATTGAGCTGGCCTTTCAATACGGTTCTAGTGTCAAGAAAGATCAGAAGAAAGCGCGCGACATCGACATCGCCATTCTCTTAAAGAAGGGATTTTCCGCCGAAGAGCGCCTCGATATTCAACTGGCCGTGGCCGATGCCGCCGGCCGCCATTTTAAAAAAGAGGTGGATGTGGCGGTTTTAAACACCTCTAGCCCCTTTTTGGCCTATCAGGTGATCAAACATGGACGGCTTCTTTATGACCCGCGCAATAAGTCCCACGATTTTGTGGTTCAAACCCTGACCCGCTATTTTGACTACTTGCCCCTGCACCGTTTTTTTGTTGATAAACTCTACAAAGATTTGGGAGTGGAACAAAAAAATGGTTGACCAAACTCTTATTGAAAGAAAATTCACGTTGCTTCGGCAAAAGAGAATGGTGATCGAAGGTTATTCCATCCCCTCCCTTCGTGCATTCCGGGAGAATCAGATGGCCCAAAAGGCTGTGGAAAAAATGCTGCAAGAGATGATCGAGATTTGCATGGATGTTGGCAAACACATTATTGCGGATGAAAATTTCCGGATTCCGGAAGACGGCAAGGCTATTTTTACCGTTTTAGGCGAGCAGTCCGTTCTGACCAAAGAAACGGCGGAAATGATGCAAAAAATGGTCGGTTTTAGAAATATCGTGGTTCACCTTTATGAGACAACCGATGTGGAGACCGTCTATACCATCTACACAAAACATCTTTCCGATTTTGATCTCTTTTCCAAGAAAATTTTGGGCTATCTTAAGCGGGCCTGATCTAGCCCGTCATCCGCCTCCCCCACGCAACAAATTTGAATTTCTGCCGATAACTATGGTAGGGGCAAAATGACTATGGGCTATTCATGGATTAGAGACGTTTTGATGCGGGATCCGAACTGGCAGGGGGGGATTGACCTCAACCAGGACGGGGAGATCCAGCCGGAAGAAACGATCCAAAACTATAACGGGGACGGGATGGTGGGAGATCCGGGCGATTGGGGGCTTTTCGCCGCGAACAACGCCCAGGCCCTGCGAAGGCGGGTCGCTTTCTTTGGGTGGTCGGCCCCTTTCAAAAAAGACAATCCGATTCATGAGCTTTTGGCGATTGAGTCTGAAATGGTCAGCCCGGAGGAGATAAAACAAGCCTATGCCTTTGCGGAACGGGTCTTAACCATTGTCCGGGCAAGATTAAACGACGGCCAACACCGGACCAATCAGGAAAAAGTCCAACTGGTCTATCAGGTGATGAAGGATGTAGAGGTCCATTTTATTGCTCAAGGGGATGATAGCCTGTTCGCGACCAACGTCAAAAGAAAACAACTCGATTGCGACACCTCTTCTTTTGCGGCGCTGGCGGTGGGGCACGAGCCGGGCTGGCCCCTTTCTCTTGTCCCGGCTCCGCAACACGTTTTTGTCCGTTGGGAGGGGGAGGGAGAGAGATTTAATGTGGATGAGGGAGTTATCTCACCCGATTCCTATTACGTTGATTGGCTGAAAATCTCCAAAGAGAGTCTTGAGGCGGGGGTTTATCTTGCTTCACAATCACACAGTCAGATCCTGGCCCTGTTTTTTTACAATCGCGGTGTTACCAAGGGAGATCTTGGCCGCTTTGCGGAGGCGATTGAAGATTATGACAAGGCCCTCGCCCTCGATCCAAAATTTGTTCAAGCCTACATCAGTCGCGGTGTTGCCAAGCACTGGCCTGACCACTATGCGGAGGGGATAGAAGATTACGACCAGGCGATCGCCCTCGATCCAAAACATACCCGAGCCTACAACAATCGCGGTTTTGCCAAGGCTAAGCTTAGTCACTGGGAGGAGGCGATTGAAGATTTCGAAGCCGCCCTTCGGATTGATCCGAATTATATGATAGCAAGACAGAATTTAGAATGGGCGCGGGCGAGGCTTAAACCGTAGTGGAAGTTTTGGTGACGAGCGAAAAGAGGTCGGCGCTAAACGGCAATGTATTCGGCAAAGGAAGAGGACTCCGGGATCGGCTGCTTTTCCTCTTTCAATCCCTCGAGATGGAGAAAAATGGCCTCATGGATATTTTTTTCAGCCTCTTCCCTCGTGGCCCCCGTGGCAATACAACCCGGCAAATCCGGGGAATAGGCCGAATGATTATTTCCGGCTTTTTCAATAAC
>JACQMB010000097.1 GCA_016203765.1 Deltaproteobacteria bacterium | reverse complement strand
GATGGAAGGACATTACTCAATCATTATGACCTGACCAATAAAGCGGAGGGAGACAGGGTCCGGGTTGATGTTTCCGCGGATTCCACCGCGGCCGCGGAGCAGGTTTTGTCGGAATGCGGGTCAGCCACATTTAAAAATATGGAGGCCTGCGCCTATCTCTTGAAGAGAGAAGATTTTAATCCGAGAAGGGCGTTCGAAAAGCATCGGGATAAAATGGAAAGTGATTCCTATGGCAAGCCCGAAGAACCCCTCGACCAGACAATTTCCGAAGAGGACGCCGAAAAGTTTTTGGAAATCATCCTGCAGTCACCCTACGGCCAGGACAAAACGCGCGACGCTTCGGAACAGGGGAATTTGGGACGGCCGGTGATGGGCGATCCGTACGGGAAAGTTAAGGACTTCGACATCCAGGGGAAGGAACACGGCCGGCCTTTCCGGGCGGAACCGGAGATTGTTCTGGAAGCGCCACTCAATCCGTGGGGCGGGTTTTCAGTGATGAGCAGCGGGTGGGATGGTGCGGTCACCCCGCAAACTTTGGGAGGGGTGCGGTATCAGTCCTTTGCCAAGTCGTCCCACTGGAGCTACCATCCCGATCCGAATATCGCTGGTTTTCGTGTTTATGAAAAGGATCCCGGCGAGTTGACCTTCCGCGTGACTCGGGAGATTTTCCTGGCCAATGTGACCTGGCATTCGTCCACCTATGGCCGGGACGGCAGCACTTCCTTTTATGTTGGTGACGACGGTGCCCTGGTTCAAGTTTCGGCGGTATTTTCAGGCGGCATCCGTGCGGCAACCGACTGGCCCGTGGGGACCTATGAAGCCTATGTCGTCGCGTTCGACGCGGAAGGGAAGGAAGGTCCTCGGAGTGTAACGTGCTATGCCACCAATCTTGGGGAGATGCAGTGGTTGCGCCCCACCGAAGGGCAAATCATTGGAACCTATTATCCCAAGCTGGAGTGGAGCAATATCTGGCCCGCGGAAATCCGGGAAAACGGCGGATGGGGTTGGACAGAACTGATCGTCTCCGACGCCGCTTCCATTTACAATCATTTTCACGGGTATGTGGTGTGGCCCAACACCAGCCAGAACGTATGGCGCCATTTGATGTCCGGCCATTCCTATTATGCCGTGCTCAGCGGGGGAGGCTACGCGCAAATCAACGGCGTTTGGCATTATTACTTGGCCTACTCCCGCCTGGTCGGTTTCTCGGCGCAGTGAAGGAACGAGGCCCGGCGATTAATTTTTAGAAATTGCCAAGGGCGCCAAAATCCGTTACAAGAGCGGCCATCGCAATGGAAAAAACTAAATTTCTCCCCACCCGGTATCAATTGTTAAAGGGCTATCTGTTCCTTGTTGGCTTTCCTCAAGACTGGTTTGTTTCCATCGATGTCACCAATAAATGCAACTTGCGTTGCAAGCACTGTTATTTTTTTGAGCAGGATGTGGAGAAAGAACTCAAGGCCGATCAATGGTACGAGCAACTGCTCGAAATGAAGCGAAAAAAGACCATCCCTTTTTTGCAATGCACCTGGGTGGGGGGAGAGCCCCTGCTTCGCAAAGACTTGATCGACAAGGGCCGGAAATTATTTAAATACAACACCATCGTCACCAACGGGAGCTTCCCCATTCCCAATTGGCGAGACAACGTCAATTTCTACGTATCCATCGACGGGGATGAAGAACGCCACGATTTGGTTCGAAACAAAAAGGGGCTTTACCAAACCATCCAGAAAACCATCGGGGAATCCCCGGTCCCCGTCACCGTCGCCTTTTGCATCAATAAATTAAACCACTTTTCCGTGGAAACCTGCTTTCATGAATGGCGAAGCCATCCCAACGTGAAGAATTTTTGCGTCGATTTTTACACGCCGATCGAAACGCTCTCCGACGACCTCACCCTCACGATGGAGGAAAGGGACGCTGTTTTGGAGAGGCTGCTGAAACTGAAAGATGCCTACCCGCGGTACTTTGCGATCGACCGCTCCGTTCTGGAGCTGATGCATTCCAGCCGGTCCCGGGCGGTGACGGATCATTGCGTCTTTGCCAAACGGGCCAGCGCCTTTGATCCCATGGGTGTTCGCAAAGAAAAATGTATGCTGGGCAACAAGGCCGACTGCAACCGTTGCGGCTGTGTGGTCCCTTTCTACATGTATTCCCTCACCCACAAACCGACCGTAATTCGCAATGTCTGGAATAAACTGAGCTTGAAATAAAAAGGGTCTGGCCGCGGGGCCAGACCCTTGTTCATTCTTTTGAAGTGCAATTATATTTTGATCACTTCGGTGGCATAGTCGCCCTTGGGCCCGGTGGCCGTGGCAAACTCTACCTGGTCGCCTTCGGCCAGGGACTTGAAACCCTCGCCGGCGATGTTGCTGTGATGGACGAAAAGATCTTTTTCGCCATCTTCAGGGGTGATGAATCCGAACCCCTTGCCGTCATTGAACCATTTTACGGTTCCTTTTTTCTTGGACATAAATGTCCTCCTTTTTGCTGCGTTTTCTTTGATGAGGTAACGAAAGGGTGAAGCGAAATGCCTCGAGGTGTTCTTGGTGAATCAAAGCCTTCGTACTCCAAATGCAACGCACCCGGCGATATAGAGAAAAACCGGGAGGATTGCAAGTATTATTTTTTCGCGCCCCCGTGCCCGCCGGACCGGCGCAAGGACATCCGCTTTAGACTGGAAATAGTTTCAAATTTCACGGTATAAGGAATATCCAATACCTATGCGCCGGTTATTAATCGCCCTGGGCGGGAACGCGTTGCCTCCGGGCCGGAAGCGGCTGGAAAAAATTCTGGCCCCGCTCAAACCTCTCGCCAAGGGCCGCCGGATCCTGCTCACGCACGGCAACGGCCCGGATGTGGGCTATTTGTTGTTGCAACAGGAAAAGGCAAAGCGGTGGGCCCCGGCCGTTTCGCTCGACATCCTCGACGCGAGGACCCAGGGGGCTCTCGGCTACCGCCTGCAACAGGCGCTCTCGAATTTGTTCCGCCGGGAAGCGGCAACCGTCATCACCCGCGTTTCGGTCGATCCGAAAGACCCCGCCTTTGAACATCCGGCCAAACCGGTCGGTCCCTATTATCGGCGGCCGGCCTTCAAAAAAATGGTTTTCATCCGGGGCAAGGGATACCGGAGGGTGGTTCCCTCTCCGCGGCCGATCCGTATTTTGGAGGCGAGGACCATTCGGGAACTGTTTCGGAGCGGAAAAATCGTCATCGCCGGCGGGGGCGGGGGCATTCCGGTGGCGAGAAAAAATTCAACATGGGCCGGTGTGGAGGCGGTCATCGACAAGGACCTCTGCGCGGCCAAATTGGCCCGATTGATTCGGGCCGATACTCTGCTCATCCTCACCGACGTCGAGGGCGTTTATTTGAATTTCGGAAAGAGGAATCAAAAAAAACTGTCCCGCCTCTCCGCGGCCGAGGCAAAACGATATTTGCGAAGGGGTGAGTTTGGCCGCGGAGATATGGGACCCAAAATCGAGGCGGGCCTCGAGTTTTTGCGGCACGGCGGCAGGCGGTTTTTCATCGGGCATTTGCAAAAAATAGAGAAGATCCTCGGCGGGGAGTCGGGGACTCAAATCACCCCATAAGGCAAATTTTTTGTTGCAATAAAAGTCCAAGTCAGTATAGAAGTCGCATCTTCGCCAAACCGATTCATCCCCGGCAGTATCGTTTAAGGCGTCTGCTCAATTGGCTGCCGATGGGTCTTGCATACGCCTCCCTCTATTTCGGCCGTTATAATCTCACCGTCGCCAAATCGGCGCTGGGCGACGAGATCATGAGCAAAACCGATTTCGGCTGGATCTTCGCCATCGGGGCCTGGGTCTACGGTCTTTCCTTTCTCATCAACGGCCCATTGACCGACCGGGTGGGGGGCCGTTTGACCATGCTGATCGGCGTTTTGGGGGCCCTCTGGATGAATCTCCTGATGGGCCTGGTCCTTTACGGCAACGCCCTGTGGGGTTGGACCATTCCGGTCGTGAAGACGTTCGTCATTCTTTACGCCCTGAACATGTATTTCCAGAGTTTCGGCGCGGTGGCGATCGTCACGGTCAAGGCCCCTTGGTTTCACGTCCGGGAGCGGGGGACCTTTTCCACCATCTTCGGCATCATCATTTCGTTGGGGATTTATTTCGCCTTTGACTGGGGCTACGCGGTCGTTCAGGCCACGCGCGCGGAGGTCACCGCCAGCGGCCTGAACGAAAACTGGTGGCTCTTTTTTGCCCCCGCCATCATGCTCGGTATTTTTTGGGTGATGATGTTTTTGTGGCTGAGGGAAAGGCCGGGGCAGGCGGGCTTTAACGATTTTGACACGGGGGAGGGGAGGCTCACGTTGACCGGCGAGCGCGAACCGGTTCGCACCGTTTTCGCCAAGATCATCAGCCACCCGGTTTTGCTGGTGGTTTGCATGGTCGAATTTTGTAGCGGCATTTTGCGCAACGGCGTCATGCACTGGTATCCGATCATGGCCAAGGAGATCGGTTTTTATCAAACGTTTTTCATCACCCGCCACTGGGGGCTGGTCCTGTTGATTTCCGGTGTGATCGGGGCGGTCCTTACCGGGTGGGCCTCGGACCGATTTTTTCAATCGAAACGGGCCCCGATGGCGGCCATTCTCTACGCCCTGATGTTGGTCTCCGCCATCCTGATGGCCATGACACTGGGTCCGAATCTTTGGACCACGGGCCTTTTGGCGCTGGCCGTTTCGATGAGCGTGATC
>JACQMB010000107.1 GCA_016203765.1 Deltaproteobacteria bacterium | reverse complement strand
TGTTCGCACACCGGTTTGTCGACAACTGCCCTTTTACGCCCAACTCCAATCAACACGATCTCGACTGTGACGGCGCCGGCTCGGCCTGCGACCCGGACGAAAGCGACCGCACGGCCTGCGGGGGAACAAACTGGGGATGGTAATTAGGAAAAAAATAACTTAAAACAAGCTCACTCATAACCGACATTGATATTACCCACGTTGCAATTTGAACTTTCAAACCAAACCTGCGCAATGCGTTTGAGCGATGCCGCTATCAGTGCATTGGAAAGCAAAGCCCTATATTGGTCCGACCCATCATTGACCAGAAGGAGTGAGTAAAAGCGGATGTTATTAATCTGGGTCGCTCCCACAACACCTCCGGATGCAAAACATGTCCCCTCCATCCCTGGCGTAATATCAATCACATCCTCTTCATTAATGACGATACGTATCTCCGCCGCGCCCGCATTCATCCCAACATTGTAAATTCTGCCTGTGACGGCTCCTGGAGCCGCAATGGCATACCCTCCCTGCATAACAACACCCACAAAAAAGATGAGAAACGCAACTCCGTGAGGGGCAACGATTTTCATGCACGATCTCCTTTGGGCCCCATATAATTTGAGTAGTCGCGCCTGTCAATATCGTTTTTCCACCTGGTGCAAAAAGGGGGGTGTTTTTACCAGATGACTATCCCCTGCCGCTCCCGCAGGGACAGGGGTCGTTGCGGGGGGTAAACGGCGGACTTGACATTGCCTACCCCCTAAGCATAAAATCGGGTGGTGAAACCGCTTTCCCCATCAGCCCTTGCCTCGTTTGCCCGATGGGGGCGGCAGGGGGGAAGGCGCCGCCGGCGGGCCCTCTCCGCCGAACGCCGCCGCCGCATTGCTTCTCAAGCGGCCTGCACCCGCTGGGGGGTTGAAGCGCCCCGGCCGGCCGGCCGGAGCATCCGTTTGGAAAAACCGGCTTGGGATGATCCGGTTTTTCTCGAAGAGGTTCTAGACGAGGGGGCGCTTTCGAATTGGCGCGAACTTTACCGGCAAGTTGCCGACCGTCCCTTCGGGGAGGTCGCCCAGGCGTTGGAAAAGGTCCTCTCTTCCGCCGCGATTTATGGTGCCACCCCCTTGTGGCGGGGCCTTTTGAAAAATCTTCAGGGAGGATCGAGTGCGTAACAAGAGAGAACTGGAAGACTGGGAGCGGCTCCTTTCGGCCCAAATTGTCTTTCAATCCAATTTTCCCGAATGCGTTTTAGTTGGCGGAACTGCCGCCGCCCTTCACGCGAAACACCGAACCTCCATGGATGCCGATCATGTTCACCCCAAACTGAAGGAACGATTCGCACAGATTCTGAAGAAAGTGGAAAAAGAGGCCGGCTGGCGGACCAAAAAACTGGAACCGCCGGTGTTGATCCTCGGAAATTTTCAGGGGGTGCGCACCGGTATTCGCCAACTAATCCGTTCCAAGCCGCTACAAACAACAATGGTTCGAGGGCTAAAAATTCCCACACCGGAGGAAATTTTAAGAATCAAGGGAGTGCTTATCGTCAAACGAAATACCACGAGGGATTTTATCGATTTTGTCGCACTCACGGATCACTTGGGAATGAAACGGGCCCTGCAAGCCCTGACCACGCTTGATTCATTGTATCCCCAGGAAGGAGAAGCTTCCGTTACTCAACAACTGGCCTTGCAATTGGCCGAGCCGAAACCATGGGACCTTTCAAAAACCGATCTAATCCGGTACAAAAATCTCAAACCACCCTATACCGACTGGAAGGAGATAAAACGCCGCGCCCTGACCCTCTCCCAAAAAATAGGGGGTGATTTGCTACGATAGATTTACCCCCCATGACATTTCTTGTATTTCCTGCCGGAGCCGCAAGGGCAGGGGTCGTTGCGACCGACTTTGGGGTAGGATGGCGCTGTGGACCCAGTGGTCTGCGGACCAGCCGCCAGGGGACTTGAAGGCGCCGGCTGGCGAAAACTCCCCGTTTCCTGATGAGACATCTGCATCGGTTGGTGTTTAAAAGGGAGGTTGGCCACCTCCTGAGAAGCGCGCGCCACCTGCTCTTCCTGAATGCGGACCCGGAAGAGTTTTTGCAGGACATCGGTGGTGAGCTGACCCATCATCTGGCGAAACAACCCAAAACCCTCCCGCTTGTATTCCAGGAGAGGATCTTTCTGTCCGTAGCCGCGCAGGCCGATCCCCTCGCGCAGGTGGTCCATTTGCAAAAGGTGGTCCTTCCACAAACCGTCGAGGGTGGACAAAAGGAGGAATTTTTCGATCCGAAAAAAAACCTCTTCGGGATAGCGGGATCGCTTTTCTTCATAAGCGACCACCAGACTTTCATAAAGGGTCTTGCCGATCGTCTCCTGCGACCAATCCTTTTTGCGGATTTTTTTCGCGTCAAAGGAAAGGTCAAAAACCTCCCTGACCTTTTCTTCCAGGGGGGCCGGGTCGAAAGCCTCCGGATCGAATTTTTCCGGAATCCACTCCTCCGCCAGCTCCGTGACCTTTTCATCCGCCATATCCAAAATAAAATCCTTGGTGCCGGCCGCCCCCAGAATTTCGCGCCGTCTTTTGTAAATCGTCCGGCGCTGTTGGTTCATCACGTCGTCAAATTCCAAAAGGCTCTTGCGGATGGAAAAGTTGTGGGCCTCGACTTTCTTCTGCGCGTTGGCGATCGCGCGGGAGAGCCACGGGTGCTCGATCGGTTCGTCCTCCTCCAGGCCGAAGCGCTCCATCATCTTCTGAATCCGCTCCCCGCCGAAAATCCTTAACAAATCGTCATCCAAAGAGAGGTAAAACCGCGACGTGCCGGCATCCCCTTGTCTGCCCGACCGGCCCCGGAGCTGGTTGTCGATCCGCCGGCTCTCGTGCCGTTCGGTTCCCAAGATGTGCAGGCCTCCGGCCTGTTTGACCTCCTCTTTTTCTTTTTGACACTGTTGGCGAAACGCCTCGACGGCCTTTTTGAAATCCTCCTCGGGGGCATCGCGCCCCGCCTGCTCGCGCGCCATGAACTCCGGATTCCCCCCCAGCATGATGTCGGTCCCCCGGCCGGCCATGTTGGTGGAAATAGTCACCGCGGCCTTGCGGCCGGCCTGGGCAACGATGGCCGCCTCTTTTTCGTGCTGTTTGGCGTTCAAGACATGATGCTTGATCCCGCGGCGGGAGAGCATCTCCGCCAATTTTTCCGATTTTTCAATCGAGATGGTGCCCACCAGCACCGGCTGACCCTTCGCATGACACTCCTCGATTTCCTTGATCACCGCGCGGAATTTTTCCGGCTCGGTTTTGTAAATCACGTCGGCGTAGTCTTCGCGAACCATCGGCAGGTTGGTCGGGATCACCATCACATCGAGGTTATAAATTTTGGCGAATTCCGGCGCCTCGGTTTCGGCGGTGCCGGTCATCCCGGCCAGCTTCGCGTACATCCGGAAATAATTCTGGAAAGTCACCGACGCCAGGGTCTGGTTTTCGTTTTCAATTTGAACGCCCTCTTTGGCTTCGACCGCCTGATGGAGCCCATCCGACCAGCGCCGGCCGGGCATGAGCCTGCCGGTGAACTCATCGACGATCAGCACCTTGCCGTCTTTGACCACGTAATCCACGTCCCGCTTGTACATGGCATGCGCGCGGAGCGCCTGATTCACGTGGTGGACGAAGTTGATGTTTCGGGGGTCGTAGAGATTTTTGACGTTAAGTTTCTTCTCCACTTCCGCCACCCCCTCTTCGGAGAGCATCACCGATTTTGATTTCTCGTCCAGCGTGAAGTGGGTCTCTTTTTTGAGAAAGGGAATGATTCGATCAATGGAATAATAAAGATGGGTCGACTCCTCGGCCGGCCCGGAAATAATCAAAGGGGTGCGCGCCTCGTCAACCAAAATGCTATCGACCTCATCCACAATGGCGTAGTTCAAATCGCGCTGAACATAGTCGGCCAGGTCATACTTCATGTTGTCCCGGAGATAGTCGAAGCCGAATTCGTTGTTGGTGCCGTAGGTCACATCGGCCTTGTAGGCCCACTGGCGTTCGGAATCGCTCAAGCCGTGCACGATACAGCCGACCGAGAGCCCCAAAAATTTGTAGATCTGTCCCATCCACTCGGCGTCGCGCCGGGCCAGGTAGTCGTTGACCGTGACCACATGCACACCCTTCCCCGACAGGGAATTGAGATAAACCGGAAGGGTCGCCACCAGGGTTTTGCCCTCGCCCGTTTTCATTTCGGCGATTTTGCCTTGGTGCAACACGAGCCCCCCCAAGAGTTGCGCGTCAAAGTGGCGCTGGCCAAGGGCGCGGACCGCTGCCTCGCGGACCACGGCAAACGCCTCCGGCAGGAGGGCATCGAGGGATTCCCCTTTTTGAACGCGCTCCCTAAATTCGGCCGTTTTGGCCTTGAGCCCCGCGTCGGAAAGTTTTTTTATCTGGGGCTCGAAGGCGTTGATGTGGAAAACCAGCGGCTTGAGCTTCTTCAACTCCCGCTCATTCTTGGTGCCGATGATTTTACAGATCAGCCATTGAAACATGGATTACAAAATAGTGGCAAAGGAAGGAAGATGCAAGGAGGATTAAAGCTGTTCCAGCATAAACCGCTTGGGGTCGACGGGGACGCCGCCGACGAGGACTTCATAGTGGAGATGCGGGCCGGTGGAGCGGCCGGAGGAGCCAACCGAGGCGATGATCTGGCCGCGGCGGACGCGGTCTCCCTCTTTGACCATCAGGCCGGAGTTATGTCCGTAAACGGTGGCGAGGCCGTAGCCGTGATCGATGACAATCTTCTGCCCCAACCCCCCCCCACGCCCGGAAAAGGTGACGACCCCGTCGCCGGTGGCAACCACGGGGGCCCCATAGGGAGAGGCCACATCCATCCCTTCATGCAATTGGCGGCGGCCGGTCAGCGGCGAACGCCTCAAGCCGAAATCGGAAGTAACCCATCCCCGGACCGGGACAACGGTCGGCAGTGAACTCCAGAAATATTCGGCCTCCCCGTTAAAATGATAGACATCCTTGAGGCGCTGTTGAACGTCCTTGGCCTCTTCGGTCAAATCAATCGTGCGCAGGTTATAGGCGCGGAGCTCGGTCTCATCAAAAAGGTCGGCCTCCGTTTTTTGCGCGGCGGCCTTATCCAGGGAAGCCAGTTGAAAAACGCTCGGACGGCGGCCGGCCTCACCGCCGATCCCCACCTGCACCCCTTCCAACGAATGAACCCCGACCATCGTTTCCAGGCGGGCAACCAGTTGTTCGTTTTGATTGACCAGGGACTCCAACTCGCCGATATGGTCCAAAACCTGGACGCGCTCTTTTTCGTAGCGCTGTCCCCTTTCCCTTAAGTCTTGAGT
>JACQMB010000022.1 GCA_016203765.1 Deltaproteobacteria bacterium | reverse complement strand
GCCATCCGCTCCCGAAAGGTCGACTCCACCCGGATGGTCCGAAAAATGTGCCACCGAAAACTGGGGATCGGGGCCGATCAGCTCCTGGTCTTGACCAAATCGCGCAAACGGGAGGCCGATTTCAAAATGCGCATTTTCAATGCCGACGGCTCCGAAGCCGAAATGTGCGGCAACGGCATCCGTTGTCTGGGACGGTACATTAAAGAAGCCAACTACACCCAAAAAAGGGAAATCACCATTGAAACCCTGGCCGGCATCCGTACCGTCAAGGTCACCTCGAAAACGGTCCTTGTCGATTTAGGCGAGCCGAAGCTCAAAGGCAAGGAGATCCCGGCCAACTTGAGCGGCCGGATCATCAACCGCCCGTTAAAAATAGAATCGCGCGATTTCCGAATCACCTGTCTTTCGCTCGGCAATCCCCACTGCATCATCTTTCAGGAAAATCTGGAAACCTTCGATCTGGATCGCTTCGGTCCCCTGCTGGAAAACCATCACCTCTTTCCCCGCCGGATCAATGTCAGTTTCGTCAATGTCACCTCCACCCATGAGTTAAAGATGCGGGTTTGGGAGCGGGGAGTGGGGGAAACGATGGCCTGCGGCACGGCGGCGGCGGCGGCCGTGGTGGCCAGTGTGTTAAACGGCTTTACCGACCGGAAGGTCAAGGTGGATCTGATCGGCGGCCGGCTCGACGTGGAATGGGACAAGAATTCGAACTCGGTTCTCCTCTCCGGCCCGGCCGAGATCGTCTTTGAAGGATCCTATCGATTATGAGTCTGCTCTTTGAGGGCTCGATAACCGCCCTCGTCACCCCTTTCCGAAAAGGAAAAGTGGATGAAAAGGCCTTCCGGGCCCTGATCGATTGGCAGATTGCCTCCGGAACAGATGGTCTGGTCCCCTGCGGCACCACCGGTGAGGCCGTCACCTTGACGGAGTCGGAACACGAACGGGTCATTGCCCTCTGCGTGGAGCAGGCCGCAAAAAAAGTCCCCGTCTTGGCCGGGGCCGGCACCAACTGCACCGACAAGGCGATCCATCTGGCCAAACTAGCCCAAAAGGCGGGGGCGGATGGAATGCTTCAGGTTACCCCGTACTACAATAAACCTACTCAAGAAGGCCTTTATCAACATTTCGAAGCGATCGCCAAGGCGGTCGATCTGCCGATGGTCCTTTACAATGTGCCCGGCCGGACCGCCGTCAACATGGAGGCCGAGACCGTCCTGCGCCTGGCTAAAATCGACACGATTGTCGGCATTAAAGAGGCCTCCGGCAAACTGGAATTAGTCGACCGGTTGGTCCAAGAGGCCGGTCCAGACTTTGGGGTCTATTCGGGCGAGGATGCCTTGAATGCGCAAATTTATGCCCTGGGGGGGAAGGGAACCATTTCGGTAACGGCCAATATTGTCCCCGACCGGGTGGCCAAAGTTTGGAATCTTTTTGCCAAGGGGGACAAGACCAACGCCATGCTGGAACAGGAAAATCTTCAGTTTCTCAACAAGGCGATGTTTTTGCAAACCAATCCCCTGCCGGTCAAAACGGCCCTCGCCCTGATGGAAAAATGTTTGGAGGAATTTCGCCTCCCGTTATGTCCCATGGATGAAGTCCCAAGGGCCAAACTGATTGAAGCCCTCAAGCGGGAGAAATTGTTGTGAAAAAAAAGTTGATCGTTTGCGGTGCCAAGGGGCGGATGGGGTCTGCGATTTGCCGGCTGGCAGAGACAAGCGGCGATTGGGAAGTGGCGGGTCGGGTCGATCTCGACCTCCCTTTGGAAAAAGTGATCAGCGCCGGGGAGATTATCATCGACTTTACCCAGCCGGAAGCCACGCAAAACCATCTTCGCCTGGCGCAAAAAAATAAAAAACCGATGGTGATCGGAACAACGGGGCTCAACGAAGCTGAGCAACAGTCCGTCAGGGAGGCGGCCCGCCATATCCCCATCGTTTGGTCCCCGAACATGTCGGTCGGCGTGAATCTGCTTTTTAAACTAACCGAGCTGGCCGCCCAAATCTTGGACAAAAACTATACGATTAAAATTACGGAAACTCATCACGTGCACAAAAAAGACTCCCCCTCCGGGACGGCGAAGACCCTGGGAGCCATCGTCGAAAAAATTCGCGGCCAAAAACCGCCGATCGATTCGATTCGGGAAGGGGAAGTGGTGGGCGAACACGCGGTTGTGTTCGGATCAGGGCGTGAACATTTGGCCCTGATGCACCGGGCGCTGGACCGGAGCGTCTTTGCCGAGGGGGCCCTGAAGGCGGCCCAGTGGATTGTTGGGAAGAAACCAGGACTCTACACGATGGCCGATGTGTTGGGGTTCATATGATTTATTCCAAACGCATTCAACAACTTCCCCCCTATCCCTTTGCCGACCTCGACAAAAAAAAAGCCGAACTCAAGGCGCAAGGAAAAGATCTCATCAATTTAAGCATCGGTGATCCGGACCTGCCGACCCCGGAGCCGATCGTAAAGTGCATGCAGGCGGCGGTGGCCAAGGCAAGGCATCATCAATATCCCCCCTATGAAGGGACATTGGAATTCAAAGAGGCGGCGGCCCGGTGGTATCAGCGGCGGTTTAATGTCCGGCTCGATCCCGCCAGCGAAGTGTTGGCCCTCATCGGCTCCAAGGAGGGGATCGCCAACGTTCATTACGCCTTGGTCGATCCCGGCGACATTGTCCTGGTCCCCACGCCGGGTTATCCGGTCTACGACGTTGCCGCCAAATTCGCCGGCGGCATTCCGTTCAACATGCCTCTGGGCAAAAACAAAAACTTTCTCCCCGATTTTTCCTTGATCCAAGACAAGATCGGCCGGAAGGCGAAAATAATGCATCTCAATTATCCCAACAATCCGACCGCCGCGCCGGCCTCCGACGGTTTTTTCAATGACGCCGTCCATTTTGCCAAACAACACAACATCATGATCTGCCACGACGCCGCCTATACCGAGATTTATTTTGACAACAGAAAACCGAAAAGTTTTCTGCAAACACCGGGGGCCAAAGAGGTCGGCATTGAATTTCATTCGCTGTCCAAAACCTTCAACATGACCGGCTGGCGGATTGGCTTTGCCGTGGGGAATGCCGAGGTCCTGAAAGGCCTAGCCAAAATCAAGACCAACGTTGATTCGGGACAATTCACCGCCGTACAGGAGGCCGCCGCCTTTGCCCTCGATCATGCGGAAGAACTGACACCGGCCATCCGAGCCACTTATCAAAAGAGACGGGATATCTTTGTGGAGGCCTTGAACAAGGCCGGCTTCAAAGTCGAAGCCCCCAAGGCCACTTTCTATGTCTGGATGGAACTGTCGCCGGAGAAAACCGACGTCCAATTTGCCGACCACCTGATGCGGCAAACCGGCGTGATCGTCACCCCCGGCAGTGCCGTCGGAGAGGGAGGCGAAAATTTCATCCGTTTTACTCTGACCGCCCCGGAGGCGAGGCTGAAAGAGGCGGTGGGGCGGATGCAACAGCTTTAGAACAAACCTCAATATTCTTTTGGGCCTCGCCCCAGGCGGGGACTTCGGGAAAGAGGGCTATTTCTTTGGCCTTTTTAAATTTATCCAGAGAGGCCCCGCACCCTTCCAGTTCCTGCAGGGTTCGGGCGGAAAGCAAAACGGGGAGGGCCCGGGCCTGGAG
>JACQMB010000021.1 GCA_016203765.1 Deltaproteobacteria bacterium | reverse complement strand
TTCTATGGGCTTGACCATTGGGCCAAGATTGCGCAACTTACTCCCTAGCAAATGTGTTTACTGAACCCGTTTTTCGGAGGGGGGAAACTTTTTGAAAGTTTCCCCCCTTCCGACATCCCGCCCAAAGGGCGGGACTGCCTCCCCCCTTCAAAGGGTCTTATCGCACTTCTTCTCTAGTTTGCAAATCTCCTCGTAACATGCATAGGACTCGTTTCATAAAATACCGAGTAAGAGTCCAAATGTTTTCAACCTTTACCCATTTTCTCTACAAACTCCGCTACGTCATTGCTCCCCTTTCGATTGCCCTGTTCCTGTTTTGCCTGCCCCAGGCCAAAAAACTGGAATTGAGAAGCGATTTCAAGGAGCTCCTCCCCGATCATTTTCAAAGCGTTAAAGACCTCGACCGCATCCTGGAGCGGGTGCAGTCGACCGACACACTGATTGTGGCCATCGAGTCGGATGACCCTCAGATTTCCATCCGTTTTGCCCACGATCTGATTGCGGAACTTAAAAAACTGCCGGAAGGCACCCTCTCCCAGATTGATTATAACGTCCAAGATGTCATCGATTTTTTTGAGGACAACAAATATCTCTACATTGATACCGAAGACGTTCAGGAACTGCATGACCGGTTGAAAAAACGGATCGACCGCGAAAAACTGAAAACGACCGGCCTCTTTCTCGATCTGGAAACAAAAGAGGAAAAGGAAGAGGAATTTTCCACCAAGGACATCGAGGCAAAATACGAGGAAAAGACATCCCGCTACGATGAATACATTGACGGCTATTTCTTTGGCGAAAAAGGGCGGCTGATGGCCCTTGTCCTTCGGCCCCCGGGGGCGGCCACGGGGCTTGATTTCGCCCAGGACCTGGTAAACAAGGTAGAGGCGGCGATCGCCAGACTGGACCCGGCTTCCTATCACCCCAGCCTCCAAACAGGACTGACCGGAAAATTCCGGCGTGTCCTGTTTGAATATCAAACCCTGATCGACGACATTGTCTCCACCGCCGTTTTGGTCGTCAGCCTGGTGGGGCTGGTTGTTTTTGTCTATTTTAGAAAAATCAGGATGGTCCTGCTGATGGGCTGGGCCGTTCTCAACGGGGTGGCCTGGACTTTTGCGATCACCCAGCAGGTCATCGGCTATCTGACCACCCAGACCGCCTTTTTGGGGGCGATCATCGTCGGTAACGGGATCAACTACAGCATCCTTTTAATGTCTCGCTATCTGGAAGAACGCAGGGGCGATCGAAATCCCTATGATTCCTTGCAGATTGCGATGCAAAAAACCTTTGTGGCCACATTGGCCTCCAGTGTCACTACTTCAATCGCCTTTCTCACGTTGATGATCACCCAAATCAAGGGGTTTTCCCACTTCGGTTTTATCGGCGGGATCGGAATGTTTCTCTGCTGGACGGCCACCTATACGGTCCTACCCGCTTTTCTGATTATTTCCGAACAGATTTTACCCCTGCTTCGGAAACAAAGAAAGGAACGCTTCGCCTTTTCCCTGATGGAACCGTTGGGGCGAAGTTTCCCCAACTGGTCCAAAACGGCGTTAAAAACCGGAACGCTGATCAGCGTGGCCTCCGCCGTTTTACTGGGTTTTTTTATCCCCCGCGCGCTGGAGTATGATTTTTCCAAATTGCGCGTCAAACCGACCGGCAAGGAGGTTTACCGGGAGGCCGCATTGCATGACCGGGTCAAAACCATTTTTACCGATTCGATGTCGCCGGCTGTTTTGGTGACGGAACGGATCGATCAAGTCAAACCGCTTTGCAATGAAATCATGCGCAAAAATGAGCTCGATACTCCCGACGCGAGGGTGATCGATGACTGCAAATCGCTCTTTTCCCACATCCCGGAGGAACAGGAGGAAAAAATCGCCATCCTGCAAAAGATCCGCACCCTGATTGAAAAGGAAGCCCTCGATTTCTTGAATGAGGAACAGCGCAAAGAAATGGAGGATTTTAAAAACCAGTTCAAGGGAGAAAAAATAACCATGGAAGATTTGCCGGAGGAAATCGTCCGCAACTACCGCGAAAAAGACGGGACCTTGGGAAAGGTGGTCTTTGCATATCCCACCGACCGGGCCCCTTTATGGCAGGGCAAAAACCTGATCCGCTTTGCCGATATTATTCGGGATAACCGATTGCCGTCTGGGGAAAGAATTACCGCTTCCGGAACGGCTGTTATCTTTGCCGATTTGTTAAGGGCCGTTGCTAAGGATGGTCCAAAGGCTACTGTGCTTGCTTTCCTCGCTGTCCTACTCGTCGTCGCCTTAATCTTTCGGGAAAAACGGGGGATAATTTTCATCATTGGCACTTTATTGTTTGGCGTTTTATGGATGGGCGGGTGGGTTGCCCTCTTTAGTATCAAACTCAACTTTTTTAATTTTATCGCGATCCCGGTTACCTTCGGCATTGGAGTGGATTATGGAGTAAACATTTATCAGCGCTACAAGCTCGAAGGAAAAGGTTCGCTCCCCAAAGTCATTCAAACCACCGGCGGGGCGGTGGTCCTTTGTTCTTTAACCACGCTGATCGGTTATGCCACTTTAATTATCGCCAAAAACCAGGCGCTGGTCTCCTTCGGCTGGATCGCCATCCTGGGCGAATTCGGCTGTCTCGCCACCGCCCTCCTTTTCGTGCCGGCCCTGATGCACAAATTGGAAAAGAAACAGCCGGCGGCATCGTAGACAATCTCCATTCAATCGAGTATGTTAACGGGCTTAAGAAATGATGAAAAAGATTCATTTAACAGGTATTTGCGGGGCGGGGATGGGGTCGCTGGCGGGGCTTTTAAAGGAGGCCGGTTTCGACGTGCGCGGCTCCGACCAACTCTTCTATCCCCCGATGAGCGATCAGCTCAAGACCTTGCAGATACCCCTGTTTCAGGGTTTCGACGCCAAAAATCTGGACTGGGGGCCGGAGGCGGTGGTCATCGGCAACGCCTGCCCCAAAGATAATCCGGAGGTCCAAAGAGTCTTAAAGGAAAAAAAACGCTATCTCTCGCTACCCCAAGCCCTGCAGGAATTTTTTCTAAAGGAAAAAAAGGCCCTGGCGGTGGCCGGGACCCACGGAAAAACCACCACCACCCATCTTTTGGCCTGGGTTTTAAAACAGGCGGGCTTGGATCCCGGTTTTATGGTGGGGGGCGTGGGTCTCAACACGGGAAAAAGTTTCGGGCTCGGCAAGGGAGATTATTTTGTCCTGGAGGCCGACGAATATGACTCGGCCTTCTTTGACAAAAATCCGAAATTCATTCACTACCGGCCGCACGGCGCCATTCTCACTTCCGTGGAATGGGATCATGTCGATATCTACCCGCAGTTCGAAAAAATGATTGGGGCCTTTCAGGCCTTTTTGAAAACGCTGGGGAAGGACTCCATTCTCCTGGCCTGGGCCGACTCCGAGGTTATCTCCGAGTTGACGCGAAATCCCGCCTTCAAGCTGTTTCGCTACGGCCGAACCCAAGGCGACTATACCGCCAAGGATATTAATACGACCCTTCCACCCGCCCTGGCGGGTCCGGCCAATTTGGAAAATGCCCTCGGGGTGGCGGGACTCTGCCGTCAGCTGGGTCTCTCCCCGGAGCAGATCGCGCAAGGTCTCAAAACATTTCAGGGCGTCAAGAAACGCCAGGAGGTCAAAGGGGTCGTCAAAGAGGTCACCGTGATTGATGATTTCGCCCATCACCCCACCGCCGTCCGGCGCACGATCGAAGCCCTCAAGGAAAAATATCCGGGACAGCGCCTGATCACGGTTTTTGAGCCTCGCTCGAACACTTCGCGCCGAAACGCCCATTATCAAGACTATCTCAAGGCTTTTAAGGGGGCCGACCGGGTCCTTTTGGCCCCCCCCTGGCGGCCGGAAAAAATTCCCCCCGCGGAACGCCTCGACACCGAAAAACTGGCCGATGATTTGATGCGCCGGGGGGTCGAGGCCTTCGCCATCGAAGACCATGATGCCATCGTGGAATACATCCTCCGCAGTATCGGGCCTAAAGAGGTGGTTGCCTTCTTTTCCAACGGCGATTTCAATAACATCCACCGGAAACTGCTGGACAAGCTGGAGCGCCGAAAGATCGTTGAAGA
Organism: Deltaproteobacteria bacterium; assembly: GCA_016203765.1. Lineage (GTDB taxonomy): Bacteria > UBA10199 > UBA10199 > SPLOWO2-01-44-7 > SPLOWO2-01-44-7 > JACQMB01. Next base: position 889 of record JACQMB010000021.1, on the reverse strand, counting down.
CCGCAAACAGGTGCGCTCCATTAAAGTGAAAAAATGAAAAAGGTTTTCATCGTCATTGTCCTGACCGTCATCCTTTTTTATCTGCCGGTGATGTTGATCAACAACCCGGCCTTCCAGCAGTGGTTTTTGCAAACCTACAAACCCTTTTCCCCTTGGAAAATCGAGATGGGGCAGGCGGTCATCCAGCCGATCCCCCCTCTTCTATCCGTCCAAAAGTTGAGTATGGAGCATCCCGGCGGGCATCAGGTTCAGTTGGACAAACTAACGGCCCGTTTCAAGTTTTGGCGATTTTTGCGGGGCCAGGTCAGCCTCGACCCCTTTGAGATCGATGCCCTCACCATCCATGTGGCCAAGCCCCTCAAGGCCAAACCCAAAAAAAAACGTAAGCCGTTGAAATTAAGAACCCTCCTGCTGATTCAAAACTTGCTGATCGAGGAAAGTCACATCCGCAAAGCCCTCCTTCGCCTGCCCAACGACAAAACGATTCAAGCGGAAGAAATAGAGGTGGAGTTGGAACCGCATCTTTTTGGAGGAACCTCTTTAAAAATAATTTTTCACCGGGTTGAAAAACCCCGGATCGAAACCGCCGTTTTCCAAGTCGTGACCAATTTTGACCATTGGTCGAAAAATTTTCCCTACATGAATGACGTGGAAGGATCGCTCTTTGTCAAAGAAGGCCTCTTTGGCCGGCTTCCGGTGGAAATCATCGATGCCAAACTCAAATACAAGGATTTCCATCTTTATTCGGAACGCTTTGCCGTTCAGATCAAACAAAGACGTCTTCTGGGAAAACTCGACAGCCAATTAAATAAACAGACCTTTCAGGTAAAGCTGACCACGCCGGAGCCGGTCGCCATTCCCGAAATCGGCTCGGCCTTGCGCACCTTTA
>JACQMB010000020.1 GCA_016203765.1 Deltaproteobacteria bacterium | reverse complement strand
GGTGTTGCGGGATCCCGCTAGGGGGCAACGCTCCGTTGCGACAAGTCCGGACCATCAAGAATCCCTCCCGAAATCTCCCGCTAAATCCCGCAACACCCCTGCGCGCGGGTACTTCTCGCCCTTCCTGCTCCCGATTTTTCAACGGCAAACCCCTCTCGCTCATTTCAATGGATGATATGCCCTAGTTTGTGGTCTGGGGACCCCAAAACGGCTGTTTCCGTCGCATAACGAAATTCAATATAATTTAATTATTCCAATAAGTTATCTTAAATTTGGCATACTCCAATTTTGGCATGACTTATGCATTTCTAAAGGGCGAAATGAAGAAATCAAAACAAACACAGGTGGAAGACAGCTTTTTGATGATCGAGCCCCTGGCGGTTACCGCCGTGGAGAATGCCGGGGAGGGGGACGACAACCCGGTCCTCAAACTCCAACTGACCATGGCCACCAACTCGATCAACCATGAATACGCCCGGATGGAATTTGACGACACACTCGATGCCGACCGCAAAGAAGAGCTGTTGGAATACATGACCGCCTGCCGGCAGAAATATTTTGAGGCGAGAGAATCGCTGGTCACCTATGATCCGCACGCGGTTTCAGAATTTGAGGCCGATTTGTTACAGCAAAAGTTCAAGACGCTGAATCGATTTAACGCTTAGTCAAGGTCCGGCTTTGCCGGGCCGCGAAGCAAATCCGAAGGATTTGCGGAGTATAATAAACGCCCTTATCCCTAACCCTCCTTTCCTAAGGGGAGCCGTCGAAAAACGAGCTCCCCTATTTTTTTGTTTGACGCCTTTCTGAATGGTGGTAGGTGGTAGCACAAACGTCATGCAACGGTATCCTACCGAACGCATTCGCAATATCTGCCTGGTCGGTGCGAAGGGAACGGGAAAGACGTCACTGGCCGAGGCTCTCCTCTTTAACGCCAAAGTCATCAATCGTCTGGGGAAGGTGGAAGAGGGGAATACGACCGGCGATTATGATCCCCTCGAAATTGCCCACCGCCAAACCTTGACTTCCAAAGTCCTCTCTTTTGAGTGGAAGGAAACCAAAATCAACCTGATCGACACGCCGGGTTTTGCCGATTTTTTCGGGGAGGCCCTGGCGGTCATGAGCGTGAGTGACGTGATCTGTCTCTGTCTGGACGCGGCGGGGACCGGGGCCATCGAGACGAAAAAATTTCTCGATTGGGTCCACCGTCTCAACAAACCGCTCTGTTTTTTCGTCAATCGGCTGGATGCCGCGCGGGCAAACTGGCAGGCCACCTGGCAAAAAATTCAGGATGGGACCGGCGGCCACGCGGTCCTGTTTGCCCTGCCGTCAGGAGAGGGGGTAAATTTTAAGGGAGTCGTCGATCTGGTCGCCATGCGAACCGACTCCAACGATCCCGTTCCCGGAGAGATGGAAGCAGAGGCCAGGCAGTTTCATACCAAGCTGATTGAAGACGCGGCCGAGGAGAGCGAGGCGTTGATGGAAAAATATCTGGAGGCGGGTGAGCTTTCCAAAGACGACCTTCAAAATGCCTTCGCCGCCGGCATCGGCAAGAGGGATTTCTTTCCGGTTTTTTCCGGTTCCGCGGCGCAAAATATCGGCGTGGCCAATTTTTTGAATTTAATCGTGGAGGATTTTCCTTCGCCCCGGAGACAGGAAAAAACCGCCGCCCAGGTCTTTAAAATCACCGCGGACCCGGGACTGGGGGAGATTTTTTATTTGCGGCTTTTTTCGGGGACCCTGGTGCCGGGGACCGATCTCTTTAACAGCAATCGGCAAAGTACCGAGCGGCTGGGACACCTCTTCGTGATGCGGGGCAAAGAACGCCTGGAGGTCGATCAAGCTTGTGCCGGCGACATCGTGGCTACCGCCAAATTAAAAAACACCGGCATCGGCGACACCCTTTGTTTAAAGAAGGACGAAATCCGGTGTGATCCGATCCCTTTTCCGGAGCCCTCCGTCTCGTTTGCGTTGCAAGTCGCCTCCCGCGCCGAGCAGGACAAACTGGGCCTGGGTCTCTCCAAGCTGATGCGCACCGTTCCTACCTTTCACATGCACATCGACAAGGAGTTTGCCGAAACGATCGTATCGGGGATGGGGGAACAGCATATCGAAGTCATGGTCGAGCGCCTGAAGGAACGCTACGGCGTGAAACCGGAACTGGGGAAACCGCACATTCCTTATCGTGAAACGATTACCAAGAAGGCCGAGGGGCAGGGGAAATACAAAAAACAGACCGGCGGGCACGGCCAATACGGCGACTGCTGGTTGAGGCTGGAGCCCTTGGCCAGGGGGAAAGGCTTTGCGTTTGCCAGCGAGATCAAAGGGGGGGCGATTCCCTCCAAATTCATTCCTTCGGTGGAAAAAGGGGTGCGGCAGGCAATCGAAAAAGGAGTGTTGGCCGCCTACCCCGTGGTTGATTTGAAGGTGGTCGTCTATGACGGCTCCTATCACGATGTCGATTCCTCCGATCTGGCCTTTCAAATCGCCGCCTCCATGGCTTTCAAAAAAGTCGAGGAAGAGGCCAAACCGATTCTTCTGGAACCGATCATGAACGTGGAGATCACCACGCCGGCTCAATATGTCGGCGATGTGACCAGTGATATTTCTTCCCGCCGCGGCCGCGTCCAGTCGATGGAAAATTCGGGCGAGCTCGACACGATCAAGGCCCAAATCCCCCAAGCCGATCTCTATAAGTACTCCACCCGTCTCCGGTCGATGACCAGCGGCGCCGCCGCCTATACGATGAGTTTTTCCCACTACGAACCGGTCCCGCCGCAGTTAGCCCCGAAGGTCATGGAAGAGAGGAAAAGGGAGAAAGGGACCGAATAGGCCTCCTCCCCCCTCCGAGTTGAATAACCGTATTGCTTTTGCCGGGGACCGTGGTAAAATACTTTATGTGCAGTTTATTCCCGTAAAGATCCAAAAGGCAGGCTATTTTTTTCTCGCCTTTTTGATCCTTTTCTTCACAGGCTGCGGAGGGAAAAAAAGCGAGCCGGCCGGCGGCGGCGACGGCGGCGTGACCGCGACGGGCGGTGACGGCGGCAGTACAACCACGCCGGACAGCGGACAGGAGATCATCCCCGATATTCCCGTACCCGTGTGTGACGAGGGATTTGTCCCCAATGCGGAGGGGGTTTGTGTGATTTTCCCGGATCCGGTTCTGGAGGCGGGGATCCGGGCGGCGATCGCCCTCCCGGAGGGGGAGATGACCATGGAAGCCCTCCAAGCCATAACCGCCCTCAATCTCTCCAT
>JACQMB010000101.1 GCA_016203765.1 Deltaproteobacteria bacterium | reverse complement strand
GAACATTTTCAGGCCTATTTTGGACCGACCCTGCTGGGACTGGGGCTGACCACCGCGGCCGCGACGGTCATCGAAGTCTGCTCCGAAGGCTCCACCCCGATCGCCGCCGATATTTTGACAAGGGCGCATGCCCCCGGCAACGCCTTTGCTTTCCTGATGGCCGGGGTGGCCACCGATTATACCGAGGTCATGGTTTTAAAAGATCGAACCCGCTCCTGGAAGGTCTCTCTCTTTTTGCCGCTGGTCACCGTGCCGCAAGTTGTGGCGCTGGGGTGGGTGTTGAATTCCTTTTAAGTTTATTCGCCGAGATATTTGATGAGATCAATCTTGGTGATCAGCCCCAAAAATTTTTCGCCTTCCAGAACGATGGCGATCTCGTTGGCGTCAAAAACCTTGAAGAGAGCGTCCACCGGCGTGCCGGCCTGCAAGAGATGCAAATCGGTGCGCATGATGATGCTGACCGAATCTTTGGCCTCAACCTCCCCCTTGGCCATGGGAGCCAGGACGTCGCTTTCGGTGATGAGCCCCACGATTTTTCCCCCCTCCATCACCGGAAGCTGGGAGATTCCTTCCGCGGCCATTTTATGAATGGCCTGGCCGACATTTTCCTTCATGGTGGTGAAAACCACCTCGCCACGGTCAAAACGTTTGACGATCAGGTCTTCCACCACCCCGTGCGGCTGGGTGACGCTCTCCCAGAGCCCCTGATCCTTGAGCCACTGGTCATTGAAGAGTTTGGTCAGGTAGCGGCCGCCGGAGTCGGGGAAAATCACGACAATATTTTCCGGCCTTTTTAAATTCCTGGCGTAGCGAATCGCCCCCACCACGGCCGCGCCGGAGGACGAACCGACAAACAAGCCTTCGCGCACGAGAAGTTGCCGGGCCATCTGGTAGGATTCCTTGTCATTCACCTGCACAAAATCATCCAGGAGTTTCAAATCGGTCGTCCCCGGAAAAAAATCCTCGCCGATCCCCTCGATATGATAAACGTGCGGTTTGACCGTTTTTTTGTGATGGAAATAATCGTAAAAGACGGAACCTTCGGGATCGACCCCGACGATTTTGATTTTTGGATTTTTTTCCTTCAGAAAGCGGGCGCAGCCGGTCATCGTGCCTCCGGTCCCGATCCCCAAAATGAGCGTGTCGATCGTCCCTTCGGTCTGTTCCCAAATTTCCGGGCCGGTTAAATGATAATGGGCGTCGGGGTTGTCGGGGTTGTGGTATTGGTTGGCGTAGTAGGCGTTGGGGGTGACCTCGGCCAGGCGTTTGGCCACGGAATAGTAAGAGCGCGGATCGTCGGGCTCCACATTGGTGGGGGTCACCACCACCTTGGCCCCGAAGGCGCGCAAGGCGTTGATCTTCTCCTTGCTCATCTTGTCGGGCATGGTGAAGATCAGCTTGTAGCCTTTGATCGCGCCCGCCATCGCCAAGGCCATGCCGGTGTTGCCGCTGGTCGCCTCCACGATCGTCCCGCCCGGCTTCAGGTCGCCTCTTTTTTCTGCCTGTTCGATCAGATACCACCCGATCCGGTCCTTGACCGAGCCGGAGGGGTTCATGAATTCGAGTTTGGCGGCGATCGTCGAATCGACATTGCCCGTCACCTTGTTGAGCCGCACCAGCGGGGTGGTGCCGATACACTTCAGGATATTTTCGGAAACGCCTTTGAATGTTTTAGGCATGACTCGGTGTCATTAGATGAAGTTGCGGATCGTGTCAAATAATGTATAAAAAGGCGTCATGGAACCGATGGAGATTTTGGCGCGCGGCGCCGTGGAGCTTCTGACCCCGGCCGAACTTGCGGCCAAACTAAAAAAAGGCAAACCGTTGCGCGTGAAGTTGGGGTTGGACCCGACGATTGCCGACCTGCACTTGGGCCACACGGTTGTCATGCAAAAGCTAAGGCAGTTTCAGGACCTGGGCCACCGGGTCATTTTTTTGATCGGCGATTATACCGCGCGAATCGGGGACCCTTCCGGACAGGTGAAGGCCAGACCGCGCCTGACTGAAAAGGAGGTCACGCAAAACGCCAAAACCTATTTGGATCAAGCCTACAAAATTTTGAACAAAAAGAAAACGGAGGTTCGGCGAAACTCGGAATGGTTGAATAAAGCCAAGTCGATGGAAATTGTGGAGCTTGCCGGTCATTATAACGTGGCTCGGATGATGGAACGGGAAGATTTTAAAAAACGCCTGGGGGAGGGGAGTCAAATCACGGTTCAAGAATTTTTGTATCCCCTGTTGCAAGGTTACGATTCGGTGGCGTTAAAAGCCGATGTGGAATTGGGCGGCAGTGATCAGAAATTCAATCTGGCGGTGGCGCGCGACATTCAACGGGCCTACGGTCAGGAACCGGAGGTGATTTTGACGATGCCGCTGTTGTTGGGGACCGACGGCGTGAAAAAAATGAGCAAATCGTATGGCAACTACATTGGCATCACCGAGCCGCCGAAGGAAATTTTCGGCAAGGTGATGGGGCTTTCGGATGATCTCATGGTTCATTATTATGAACTGCTGACGGAGGAAAATTTGGAGACGGTGAAAGCGATGCACCCGAAAGAAGCGAAGGTCCGGTTGGGAAAAATCCTGGTGGAGCGGTTTTATTCCGAACAAGAGGCGTTGCGGGCGGCGCAGGAATTTGAATCGGTTTTTGCCAAAAAGGAAAAACCAAGTGATATCAATGAGTTGGAGCTTAAAACCACTGCGGAAGGGTTGGGGTTGGTCGAGATCTTAGCAACTTCCGGGCTGGCGCCGTCGAAAACAGAAGCGAGGAGGCTGATCGGCCAAAGCGCGGTGCGAGTGGATGATGAAAGGGTGGCCGATGCCGAAAAGAAGCTGGCGAAGGGGAAAAAATACTTGTTGCAGGTGGGTAAAAGAAAGTTTTTAAAAATTTATGTCCGATAAAACTTATCATGTTGCCATTGTCGGCGCCACGGGGGTGGTGGGACAGGCGTTTGTCCGTATTTTGGAGAAGCGCAACTTTCCGGTGGGTTCGTTGAGATTGCTGGCCTCGGAGCGATCTTCCGGCAAACATTTAATGTTTAACGGAAAGGCAATCCCTGTTGAGCTGATTTCCGAACGGGCGTTTGAGGGAATCGACCTCGCCTTTTTTTCGGCGGGGGCCGATGTCAGCAAAGATTTTGTCCCGATTGCGGCAGGCAAAGGGGCGATAGTGATCGACAATACCTCGCAGTTTCGGATGGAGCCGGATGTTCCGCTGGTGGTCCCCGAGGTGAACGCGCATCGGATCGCCTATTGCAAGAAACGCCGGATCATCGCCAATCCCAATTGTTCCACGATTCAACTGGTGGTGGTGTTACACGCCCTGCGCCAGCGCGCCAAAATCAAACGGGTGGTGGTGGCGACCTATCAATCGGTCTCCGGCGCGGGGCTGGAGGCCATCGAGACTTTATCGAAGCATGGGGAGCGGAGTTTCGATTGCGTGCCGCATATCGATCGTTTTCTGGAAGACGGGTATACCAAGGAAGAATGGAAGATGATGAACGAGACCTCCAAAATTATGGAGGAAAAAATCCCGATGACGGCCACCTGCGTGCGGGTGCCGGTTTTTTACGGACACTCCGAGGCGGTCAATATTGAGTTTGAGTCGGCGCTTTTGGCTGAAGAGGCGAGAAAAATTTTGAAAGAAACGCCCGGCGTGGCAGTCGTCGATGATCCCGCTTCCGATCAATATCCTTTGGCGGTCGATTGCGCGGGCAAAGACCCGATCTTCGTCGGCCGAATTCGCGAGGACAAGACCGTCCCGCACGGCTTGAGCTTGTGGATCGTGGCCGACAATGTCCGAAAAGGGGCGGCCTTAAATGCCATCCAAATTGTCGAAGGGGTCAAGTCTCAGGTTGACTAGTTCTTCAAAGTGGCCGCCCGGCTTGTCCAAAGGTACTTGTCAACCTGAGACTTGACCCCATGAGAAATATCAAACTGACATTGGAATATGACGGCACCGCTTATGCCGGGTGGCAGGCGCAGGCGAACGCGCTGGCCATTCAGGATGTGGTGCGCCGGGCCGTTGAACAAATGACCGAGGAGAAAGTCAAACTCCTTGGCGCCAGCCGGACCGACGCGGGAGTTCATGCCCTGGGACAGGTGGCTTCGTTTCAAACGTCGCGGGAAATTCCCTGCGGGGGGTTTTTGAAGGGGCTCAATTCTCTTTTACCCGAAGATATTCGTGTCAAAAGTTGTGAGGAGGTGGCCCTCGATTTTCACCCCATTCGCGATGCCAAACAAAAAACCTACCGGTATCTGTTTGATACGGAGAATATCCCTTCCGCTTTAGAGCGCAATCGCGCCTGGTGGGTGGGGCCGGGGCTCGATTGGCAGGCGATGGAGACCGCCTCGCGCTGTTTGGCGGGCGAGCATGATTTCAAAAGTTTTGTGGCGGCGGGGGGAGAGGTAAAGACGACGGTGCGCCGGTTGGAAGAAGTTGGTTTTGCGAAGGATCAAATCACGTTCACTGGCAATGGTTTTTTAAAGCAGATGGTGAGAAATATTGTTGGGACGCTGGTCGCCATCGGACGTGACAATAAGTGCCAGGCACCAACTGTCATGCAAGATATATTGGGAGCCAAGGATCGAACCCAAGCCGGCCCCACCGCCCCGCCGCAGGGGTTGTATCTTGTAGGGGTTGAGTATTAGGCGTCTTCGTCATCTTCACCCTCACCCTCACCTTCACCCTCACCTTCACCCTCACCTTCACCAGCACCACCCGCACCCCCGGTACCGCCAGTACCGCCGGTGCCCCCCGTACCACCCGTTCCTCCCGTTGTCCCCTGCGTACTCGCCGGATCCCCGTAATTGACCGCCAGTGGCGATTCGGCATCGACCGTGTCCCCCACGCCGTGGAAGGCAAAGTCGTCTCCCGCGCCGCCCAAAATCGCGTTTCCAACCACCCGTTCCCCATCGACCTCGGTGGGGGAGAGGACATAAATGAGGCCGTTCCAATTGTCGGGGGCAGGGGATTCTCCACCGGAGCCCCCTCCGGCCGGCGAGCCGAAATCAAAATTGTTTCCGATATGGAGCCAGCTTCCCCAATTGTTGACCTCCACGTTGTCACCGGCAAAAGTTTCGTAGTCCTTGATGCGAATCACCAGAACATTCGGATCGGCTCCCGCCGTCCTCTGATCGACCAGAACAACCAAAAGGTCCTTTCTCTTCGGATCATTCGGGTCCACCATCACATAGGCAAAATCGAAATCGGCGGGGGGAACGATATTGACGTCGCGGGTCTCGGAATCTTCACCCGGCGAGCGGGTGACCACGATTTCATTTTCTCCCACATCGGCGCGCACCCCCGGCTGGGCCTCGTCGGCTTCTCGATCCCCGCGCCGGGGAATCACGGTGTCGAGATAAGTATCTTCGATGACAACCTCATTGACCCGGTTTCTCTCTCCCAGCAGGTCATTGAGCGACCAGCCGTGGCTGTTCAGTTCGGTTTTGGGGGCTAGGATCATGTCGTTGTCGGCCTGCCCCTCCACCACAAAGTTGTTGTTATTCATCTCCACAGAGTGAAAGTCGATGATGTTGGCTTCGCCGTTCCCCAAGAGTCTTAACGTGAAGGGGGAGTTGAGGGAACCGTTTCTCTCGCGCAGGGCCCCTTTCACGATGACGACGAACTGTTGGGGGGGCTGGCCGTCGACGTGTTTGACAAAAGTGATCTTGAGATCGCCGTTTCCCAACTGCTCGCCGCTGGCGTAATCGAAGCCGTTGGGCATCTTGAGGGTAAGAATTCGCGCTTCGCCGTCGGCAATGGAGGTCTCCTCGATTTCGACGGTATAATCGTTGACTTCGCGGGGGTTTCCCCAGCCCTCCGACTGGTTTCTCACAAACCAGCTGTCATTGCTGCGAGGCAGACCGCCGGGCGCATCGAATTGATGATCAATGCCCGGTTGAACCTCCCTATCATCGCCGGTTCGGGCGTCGGTGGTAAATCCGTAATTGAACCCGCCGTCGCCGTAGAGTTGGTCTTTTCCGGCGCCGCCGTCAATCGTATCATCTCCATCGGGCAGATCGGTGCGCAGGCCCAATTGTTCGCGGACCATTTCGGGGGTGATTCCTTCGACCGGATCGGACCAAATGCCGCTGTCGCCGAACAAAATATCTTCTCCCCCCTCACCACTGAGTGTGTCACTGCCTTGCAATCCCGCGATGATATCCTTGCTTTGCGTGCCCGTAATATCGTCGTTTAAATCAGATCCGATAAAGGTCATCATGCCGTGGGTTCCCGGTTCATGACCGCCCCAACCGTCACTGACGCGGACAACGCGATGGAAATCCATCACCACACCCTGGCTGGGATTATCGACACCAGGAATTCCTTCCAGACGATTGGCCTGCAAGTTATGGGCGCTGACCGTGATGCGGGCCCGGATATTGACGGCATGGTCCACACCGACCCAAAAACGTTTTTGTTCAGCGCCGTTTTCATCCCGATAGGTTTCGACGTAGACAATATCACGGCCGCGGTTGAAACCCTCGATTTTGATTGTGGTGGGTGAGGCCACCAAAGCCAGTTCCGGGGCGTTCAGGGGATCGCCGCTGTCCTGAATAGCGATGAAACCTTCAAAGTCGGCGTCGGCGACCCAGCTGTCCACATCTTCATAATCGGGGATTTGCTGACGGAGGGTGAAATCGCCGTTCCAGCCGGGGTTGGCATCTCTGATAACATCGGCGTTGGAGCCGAAGCCTGCCTGTCCTTCGCCGTTCAATCCCGGAACACCCCATTCGCCGGTAGTCAAAAAATGATTGATGAGGGTTAAAGTCGACTTGAGTTTGGCCTCCATGATCTCCAGCTGTGCCCGGTCGTTCATGTCCATGTATTGGTCGAGGTCCTTGGCCTGGCGGACTTCAATCAAGGCCTCCTCAATTTTGGCCTTCATCTCCTCGGCCTGTTGCGTATTGACCGGGGCGCCGGTTATTCCCAGCGGGCCGGTTACATTGTTAACGTGGCTACTCATTTTGCAGTGTCTCCGGATTCATATCGGGCTCCTGATCGCTGAAAAATTCCCATTCCGCGAAAAAGGCGTCGGCATTGGCATCCTCGTCCTGTACAAATTCGGGGATGTCCCAGCCGTCAGGATTGAATTCAAAATCGTTGACGGGGTCCAACCGGATGACCTTGGTTAAAATCTCGTCATAGGCATCCGCGGAGGCGGTTTGAATTTGATCTCTTAATCCCTCTTCATAGATTCCGTAGTCGATGCCGCCGAAAATATCGTTGGCCCTCACGTCATTTCTGACAATGTCCCGCTCAAAGGCGGGTCCTTCCTGCCAATCGTCATTTTGTGAAGATACTTCCGTGTCCATCTTCTCCGGCGGGATATCTCGGTCATCGGCCTCTCGGGCCTCGTCATCTTCGTCCTGGTCGATCCCCATCGCAATCGCCACTACCTCGGGGCTTTGATCGCCGATATGAACGAAAATTCTGTTGTTATGTTCTCCGGATTTATTCACCTCCGCCACATCGAGATAGATCATATCGCCGCGCCGGCTGCCGGGGGACGCTTCCCGCCAGAAGAAGGTGGCGTTTTTGGCGTAGATATCGCCCCCTTTGGAAACAACGATGTTTTTTCCAGATCCGGCATCCACATAGGTGCCATAGGCCGGATTGGAGGGATCAATTTCTTCCGCCCCCGGCGGCAGCATGTTGCGTATCGCCTCTTCATTGGGCGGCGGGACCGTAATGATGTCATTATAGCCTGTTCCCCGAATCACCCCCCGCAGATTCTTAGCGAACAGGCCGGTTTTATAAGCATCATAGCCGTAAGTATGGTTATTGGTGTCTTTGGGGATGTAGGTCGCCAGCCCGCCAATTCTATTGGCAATCTCCTCCGGGAGAACCGAGGTCAGACTAAAGCTCTCCAGAGTGTCTGCGGCAGCCATGGTTGCGCGATCCTTGTCGCTGTGGATGTTTTCGTTTTCCTGTTCGTCGCTCAGGCGGTCGAGCCCCCCCGAAAAGTCGGCGGGCAACCCTAAGGTATTCAAAAAATCTTCATTTCGGTAATTGTCTGTCGAAATGACTTTTCCCGTGGAGGTGTAACCCTGGGCGTTGATATTAATCGGGCTGATCCGGCTGGAGTGGGGGACCATGATTTCATTGCCCTCTTCGTCGGTTGTCTTGTCGCCGGCGTTGACCGCGATGCCCACCGTGGTGGCCGCAATATAATTGGACCCGTCGGAGACGAGGGGATTGGCGGAGCGGCTCTCCACCCCCTGAAAGCGCATCCGCATGACCGTTACCAGCTGGCCGTCGACAACCCCGCTGAATTGATAGTGGACAAAGCCGCCGTCCACGGGATTGCCGTCGGCATCCTCGAGGTGGGAGATATCTTCGCTTTTAATCTCCAGATCGGTGACTTTGACAAAAACCCAGCGGTCTCTTTCGTCATCGGAGGGGGGATTTTGGCCGTATCTTTCTTTGCCGTCTTCCCGCGTGATGACTTCGAACGGTTTGGGTTTGAGAACGGATTCGCTCCCCAGTTCATCCCATTCCACAACCGGATTCCCTTCCGCATCGGCCTCCACCCAGAAACCTTCGGGAACAGTCACGTCAATTTGGGCTCCAAAAGTATGATTAGACCAGCCTTCCGGCCTGAAGCCAGCAATTTCAAAGGTTTCGTCAAAGGTCCACTGGGAGGCCCCGATCGGTTGGACACCGTGCCTCTCCCTTTCGATCAGCCGGACACTCTCGGTATCGGTCAGGGCCGGCTTGTAGTTGGGGTCCAAATAAGGGTTGACGGCTATATGGTTATTTTTGTCCAGGATTACAACGTCGCCGTTGGGGTGGGTGGCAATTTTATAAAAATCATCACTGTTCGGATCGCCGATGAAGCCGTCGTTGTTTAAATCCTGCATGGCCGATCTTTCCCTGAAAAAAATCTGGCCTTGTTCCTGAATTTTATTTTCGGCCTTTTCGATCTCCCGGCGCATGATGACGATCGAGGCGTCGATATCGGCGATCACCTGCTGGATGACACTGATTTCATTGGGACGCATCCCGCCGTTTTGCAAAAGCTGTTGAAATCCGTCGCGCCGATCGATAAAACGGGTTTGCAAAATCTGCTCCATTTTCTCCTTGTAGAGATTCAGGGCGTGAATCCCTTCCGGATAGGCCATCAGCCACTGCTCCAGGGTGACCACGCGGGCCGGGGCAAATTGGCTGGTGGAAGGGGAGCCATTGGCCGCTTCGGTGCCGGGGGCGGGAGGTGTACCCACAAAGAGGAGATCAAAAGGGCTGGTCGGAAGCACCGGCTCTTCGGCCGCCGCCTCCTGGTTGAAAAAGTCATTGACCGTGTTTTGGAGCTCCGGGTCGGCGTTTTGGGTCTCCGGCAGTTCTTCGCTCCGGGGACCTAGATTTTGGGCTCTATTTGTACGAAAAATCTGCATCGCTTTGTATCTACTGCAAATTACTTGCCAATTACTTTGTTTATGTGCCTATGTTTTTATGTGTTTATGTCTAATAATATCAATAAGTTAATCCATTTTTCTTTTGGTCCCTAGTCCCTGGTCCCTAGTCCCTGGTCCCTCTTCGGGGCCTTTTCTCCCCAGTTACCCCTTACGGCTGTGATCTCCGATAAAGATCCGCCAACCGTTCATCCGTACTCTCTTCCTCCTCAATCCGGCGCATTCTCTCCCTTTCTTCCCATCGCTCCAGCTGTTCTTTTTTGCGCGTGGCGGCGGTCAGCTCACGGTCCACCCGAAGGAGGGCCCGGTCGATCTGTTCAATCCGGTCGTAGAGATCCATCGCCTCTTCGGGACGCAAAAAACCCTCCAGGGCGTGCGAATAGTTGTTTCTTCGCTCGATCAGATTCTTTTGGAGCCCTTCATAGCGGCGGATGATTTCGGTAAGGTCGCGCGAGGAGCTTCCCAAAACCGGCATCGGGTTCAGAAGGTCCGTGTCGAGGCCGGGGATGTGGATTGCGTCGGTCGGATTTTCTTCTTGGATTCGTTCAAAACGCCGTATACCGCTGAACAGGAGATCCATCTCGCTGACCGTCTGTTGGACAAAGGGGTCGGCGTTGAAAAAATCGCCCGACTGGGCACTCGCGGTTTCATTTTGTTCCGGGCTCTCATTCGTTTGCGCCGGCTGTGAAACCCCTCGTGGTCTCGGATCAAATTCAATCGTCATGACATCGCTCTCCTCTCACTGGATTGCTTCGCCCCGCTGTGCGGGGCTCGCAATGACAACGTCATTTAGGCGACCTCCAACTGCGGAATCAAATCTTCCAACTCCGCGATCGTTTCTTTTAATTTTTGCTCCATCAGCAAATGCTTGTCTTTATGAATCAGCCCCTCTTCTTTGAGCTGGGCAAAAAGCCGCTGTTTTTCTTTCAAATCTTCCAGAAGAACCTTGGGCTCGACGTCGTCCTTTGGAAGGTGCTTTTCTCCCTCAAACCGGGTTTGTTTAGGGGCCGAATGGACCTTGGAGATACCCATACAGAGGGTAGGTATGCAAAATTTGTGCCGATGTGCGGGTGGGTCGTGTGCTGATTTTATCGTGATTTCAACAGGTTAGACAAAGTGACATACGGTATCTGGCACCCTATAATAAATTTTGGGGTCTCTAGTCCGTAGTCCGCAGTCCGTGGTCCGTAGTCCTCTTCAGGTTCCCTCTTGCCAGCTGGTGAGGTATTTTTGCTGTTCGGCCGTCAATGTGTCAATCCGTATCCCCATCGCCTCCAGTTTGAGGGCGGCGATCTGTTGGTCGATATCCCGCGGAACGGGGTGGACCTTTTTTTCCAGGCGCTTCGTTTGCTTCGCCAAAAATTCGGCGCACAAAGCCTGGTTGGCGAAGCTCATGTCCATCACGCTGGAGGGGTGGCCTTCGGCGGCGGCAAGATTGACCAGCCGGCCTTGTGCCAGCAGGTTGATGCGGCGGCCGTCGCTTAACACATATTCCTCGACGAAAGGACGAAGGGTTCGTTTGGTCTTGGCCATCGATTCGAGGGCGGGGATGTCGAGTTCCACGTTGAAATGGCCGGAGTTGCAGACAATCGCGCCGCTCTTCATTTTTTCAAAATGTTTTTTGGCGATGACGTTTTTGTTGCCGGTCACCGTGCAGAAGAAGTCGCCGACGGGGGCGGCCTCCTCCATCTTCATCACCCGGAAACCGTCCATCGAGGCCTCGAGCGCCCGCAGGGGATCTATTTCGGTAACGATCACATTGGCCCCCTCCCCCTGGGCGCGCATTGCCAGGCCCTTGCCGCACCAGCCGTAGCCCGCGATCACGAAAACGGTTCCGGCGAGCAGGCGGTTGGTGGCGCGAATGATTCCGTCCATGGTCGATTGGCCGGTGCCATAACGGTTGTCAAAAAAATGTTTGGTGTCGGCGTCGTTGACGGCGATGATCGGATATTTCAAAACCCCTTCCCTGGCCATTTGGGCGAGCCGGATGACGCCGGTGGTCGTTTCTTCGGTGCCGCCAATCACGTTGTCAGCCAGGTTCGGTTTTTGAGAGTGAATGGTTGAAACCAAATCGGCCCCGTCATCCATCGTGATTTGGGGAGAGGTTTCCAGGGAGGCGTGGATGTGCCGGTAATAGGTTTTGTCGTCTTCCCCCTTGATCGCGAAGACGGAAATTTTGTCGTGAATGGCCAGGCTTGCCGCGACGTCGTCCTGGGTGCTTAACGGATTGGAGGCGCAAAGGCAGACCTGGGCGCCGCCGGCCTTCAAGGTTTGCATCAGGGTGGCGGTTTCGGAAGTGACGTGCAGGCAGGCGGCCAGCGTTTTGCCCGCCAGCGGTTTCTCCTTTTCAAAACGTTCCTTGATTTTTCTCAAGACTGGCATCGTCTGCGCGGCCCATTCAATCCTGTTTTTTCCAGCCTCCGCTAATTTCGTATCCTTGACGTCATAATAAGACATCTTTTTTTCTCCTCTTTGTTTTTGGTCCGTAGTCCGTAGTCCGTAGTCCGTAGTCCGTCTTTTCATATACCGCAAACGCGCTTCAGGTCTTTGGCCCGGTCGGTCCTCTCCCAGGTGAATTCCGGCTCATTGCGGCCAAAGTGGCCATAGGCCGCCGTCTTTTTGAAAATCGGCCGGAGCAGATTCAGGCATCGGATCATATCGGCCGGCTTCAGCGGAAAGATCTCGCGGACGGCGGTCACCAATTTTTCATGGGAAATATTTTCATCGCCGAAGGAATTGACCAGGATGGAGACCGGTTCCGCAAAGCCGATCGCGTAGGCCAGTTGCACTTCACAACGGGTTGTCAAACCGGAGGCGACGACATTTTTGGCGATATAGCGGGCCATGTAGGCGGCGGTCCGGTCCACCTTCGAGGGGTCCTTTCCGGAGTAGGCGCCGCCGCCGTGCGAGCCGACCCCTCCGTAGGAATCGACGATGATTTTGCGCCCGGTCAGCCCGCAATCCCCTTGCGGGCCGCCGACCACAAAGCGCCCCGTGGGATTGATCAGAAAACGGGTCTTGCCGTCCACCAACTCCCTCGGCAGGATTTTTTTGGCCACTTCTTCAATCACCGCCTCTTTTAAGGTGTCGTAGGAGACGTCCGGTGAGTGCTGAGTGGAAACGACCACCGTGTCGATGTGCACCGGTTTTTTGTCGACGTAACGAATCGTCACCTGTGATTTTCCGTCCGGCCGCAAAAAATCAAGAACATTTTTCTTGCGGCATTCGGCCAGGCGCCGGGTGATCTTATGCGCGAGCGCAATGGGCATCGGCATCAACTCCGGGGTCTCATCGCAGGCATAGCCGAACATGAGGCCCTGATCGCCGGCCCCCTGTTCTTTATATAACCCTTCGCCCTCCGTCACCCCCTGCGAAATATCGGGCGATTGTTTGTCGATGGCGGTCATCACCGAGCAGGTGTGGCAATCATAGCCGTAGGCGGCGTCGGTGTATCCAATTTCTTCGATGGTTTTTCGAACAACGGCGGGAATGTCAACCTGCCCCGTGCTGGTAATTTCGCCGGCCACGAGGGCCAGTCCGGTTTTCACCAGCGTTTCGCACGCCACCCTCGATTTGGGATCTTGGGCGATATAGGCATCCAAAATACTGTCTGAAATTTGATCGGCCACTTTGTCGGGATGACCTTCGGTCACTGACTCGGAAGTAAACAGGTAAGGCTCTTTGATGTTGACGCTCATAGTCTCTCTCCTTTTTGGACCCTTATGGATGAATTTCTCGATGAACCATTGGAACAAAGGCCACTCCTTTATCCGGCCCGCCATGGGGTGTCAAGTTTGAAAGCGAACGACTTGAGAATTTTTTCAATCGCCCCGGCCCGGGAAACCTGGAGGAGTTGACGGCTCCGCCGGCGGCATTCTTTTGCCGAGAGGAGGCGGACCATTTTCTTGGCCCGCGGGATCGAAAGGGGATTCATGCTGAAATGCGTGAGCCCCATTCCGAGCAAAACGGGCAAAAAGAGGGGATCCGCGCCCAATTCACCGCAAAGGTAGACTGGCCTTTTGGCTTTCAAAGCATTTTGAACGATTTGAAACAGCATTCGGATAATGGCGGGGTGAT
The DNA here is from genome assembly GCA_016203765.1 of Deltaproteobacteria bacterium. GTDB lineage: Bacteria > UBA10199 > UBA10199 > SPLOWO2-01-44-7 > SPLOWO2-01-44-7 > JACQMB01. Next base: position 4,049 of record JACQMB010000101.1, on the reverse strand, counting down.
GCAACGAATAATTTTGTGCCAGTTGTTCGTTGGCCCGGTCCATGGCCAGCGTATATTGAATGAGATCATTGCTGCCGATGGCGAAGAAATCGACCGCCCGGGCGAATTGGTCGATCAACAGCCCCGCCGCCGGCACTTCGACCATAATCCCGACCAGGATTTTTCTTTTTTGTTTGAGATCCTTTTGAATTTGACGGGCCAGTTTTTTAAACTGTTCGATCTCCTCCAGCGAGGTGACCATGGGGAGCAGGAGGCGGTTTGCCCCCGCCTTCAACAAGGCCCGCAACTGGGTTTCGAGCAACCGCGTTTCCTTGAGAGAAAAGCGGATGCCGCGCAGACCGAGGGCGGGATTGACCGGGGTGTGACCCATCCACTCCTCGCCGCTCAGGTCGAGGGTGCGGAAGGTAACGGGGGTGTTTGGCATTTGGGTCAAGACCCGGGCGTAAATTTGGAGCTGTTTTTTTTCGGAAGGGGGCTGGGCACGATACAAAAAAAGCGACTCGGTTCGAAAGAGGCCGATCCCTTCAGCGCCGTATTTGACCAGGGCCGGGACCTCCTCGGGAAGTTCCACGTTGGCCTCAAACCAAATCCGTTTTTTGTCCCGGGTGCGGGCGGCCTGATTGGCCTCCCGGAGGAGGAGCCCCTCCAAAACTTGGTGTTTGCTCAACAGTTCCCGGTGAAACCGCTCCTCCTCGCGGGTCGGCTCCACGATGAGCGTCCCCTCAAACCCGTTTAAAATAGCCTTGGGGCGGCCGGACAAAATATTTTTAACGTCGGCAATGCCGCTGACCGCGGGGAGGCATAACGAGCGCGCCAGAATCATGCTGTGGGCGTTGCGCCCCCCGCTTTGGGTGACCAGGCCGGTCACGTTGAGCTGCTTGAGAAAAATGACGGCCTGGGGACTGAGATAATCGGTCACCAAGATTCGGTTTTTAACCCGGGCCTGGCGGATCCAATAGAAGGGCTCGAGCCTGCTTAAATTTTGGAGCAGGGCGTGGACGACGGCTTGGATATCCTCTTGGCGTTTGAAGGTGGTGGTCTCGTCGGTCGTGCCCAGGGCCACCCCCAACTGCTGGCCGGTCCGCTCCACCGCCCATTCGGCGTTGATTTTTTCCCGGCGAATAAAAAATTCGCAACTCTCCTTGAAAATGGGATCGTTCAACAACATCCGATGGGCTTGCAGGATTTGATAAGGAGACTGGGTTTGCAGGCGGGGGTGCCCCTCCAACAGCCGTTCCCATTGCTGACCGGTTTGCACCATGGCCCGGTGAAGACGCTTGCGTTCCACGGAAATTTCCTTTTGAGCCAGCCGGTAGTGGGCTACCGGCCGGGGTGGGGGAAGGAGGCAGACGGGACCAATGGCAATGCCCGGGGAACATTCCCTCCCCTTGAGTATCATCCTGGTCATGGTTAACCTTTTTGAATCAATTTACCCAAAGCCTTCAGGGTCTCTTCGGCCCGCGGGCCGCGGGTGCGAAGGGTCAGCTTATCGCCCCTTTCGGCCCCCAAGGCTAGCAGGCTCAGGATGCTTTTGCCATCCCCTTTTTTGCGGCCGCAACGCACCTCGACCTCGGCGGCAAATCGCTGGGCGATTTCGGCAAACTGGGCGGCGGGCCTTGTGTGGAATCCCTCCCGGTGAACGATCTTTACAGTGGCGGAATGCCAGCCGGGATTACAGCTTTTTGTCTTCCTCACACAGGATTTCGTAGATTTCTTTGACATTTTTGGCCTGAAGGAGCTTTTCGCGCAAGGGGGCCTTTTTGAGCATCCGGGAGAGGCGGGCCAGCATTTTCAGGTGTTCGCGAGTGGTCTCTTCGGGGACGAGCAGTACAAAAAAGAGATGGGTTGGTTTGTTATCGAAGGATTGAAAGTCGATCCCCGTCAACGAACGTCCGAACAACAGGACCAGATGATCGAGGGACTTGATTTTGGCATGGGGGATGGCCACACCGTCTTGAATGCCGGTTGATCCCAGTTTTTCCCGGTCCAAAAGGAGGTGGGCGACTTCGTCTTTGGCGAGACCGGGGAGATGGCTACTGATGCAGGAGGCAAACTCCATCAGGCAGTCGACCTTGTTCCGGGCCTCCAGGTCGGGTAAAATACATTCTTTTTTCAGGCTCTCCGCAATTTTCATCGGGGGTGATCTACCGGCGCTTTCGGATTTTGTCCTTATGCCGTTTTAATCTCTCCTTATATTTTTTCAGCTGGCTCTCCAATTTGGCGACGGCCCCGTCGATGGCGGTGTACATATCCGGAGCCCGGTCGTGGCTGACATAGCGGATCCCGTTGGCGCTGAGGGTGACTTCGGCAACATGCTGAAAGCGCTCCAGATGGAAGATCATGTGGACCGTCTCCGGTTTGATCAGATACTTGTTCAGTTTTTCGAGCTTGTCCAAGGTATGGCCCTTGAGGGCGTCGCTGGCCTCCATGTTTCGAAACGTGAAATGGGTTTCCATTTAATAGTGCTTTCGCCTTCGGCGCGATGAGGGGAGAACGCCTAATGTCTCCCGGTATTTGGCCACAGTCCGGCGGGCGATGTCAATATTATGTTTTTCTTTTAGGATCCCGGCGATTTCCTGGTCGCTCAGGGGGGTTTGCAGATTTTCCTTGGCGATGAGATGTTGAAGATGGTTTTTGACCACCTCCGAGGCGGTCCCGTCGGCCCCGCGGCCCCCCAGGCTGGAGTTGAAAAAATATTTCAGTTCCAAAAGACCCCTGGGGGTGTGGGCATATTTGTTGGTGGTCACGCGTGAGACGGTCGATTCGTGCATCCCGATATCCTCGGCCACGTCTTTGAGGACCATCGGCCGGAGGTGGTTGGGCCCCTTTTCAAAAAAATCGCGCTGAAATTTCACGATGCTCTGCGTGACCCGGTAGAGGGTCCGTTGGCGCTGGTGGATGCTCTTGATCAGCCAAAGGGCCTGGCGCAGTTTGTCCTGGATATACTCCCTGGCCTGAACCCCCACCGTCTCGCCGTGCAGGATGGCCCGGCGGTAGAGGGGGGAGACGGCCAGCTTGGGCATCCCGTCCTCGTTCAGTGTCACCACATATTTGTCTCCCCGTTTGGTGACGAAGACATCCGGTGTAATATATTGCGTTTGGACGTTGGAATAGGCCCGTCCCGGTTTGGGGTCGAGCTGGTGGATCATCTTTTCGATTTCCAAAACTCTTTCAATCGGAACATCGAGGGCCTTGGCGATCGGTTTGTAGTCGTGGAGTTCCAAATGTTTGAGGTGATGCTGAATGATGCGGCACAAAAGCTCTCCCTCTTCCCCGCCCAGACTCCTGGCCTGTAACAGCAGGCATTCCTGGATATCCCGCGCGGCGACACCGATCGGATCAAACTCCTGGACCTTTTTGAGAACGGCCTCCACGGATTCGGGGGAGGCCTCCGCGCCTTTGGCGATCTCTTCCGGATTGGCCATGAGATAACCGTCATCATTGATGTTGCCGATGATTTCCTCGGCGATGGCGTGTTCTTCATCCGTCAGGTGGACGGTCATCCCCAGCTGCCATAGCAGGTGTTCCTGGAGGGTCTCGGTTTTTTTTACGGTGTTTTCAAAAGGGGGGAGTTCTTCCGCCGGTCCGTTGATGTTCCGTTCATAGGCCCCGCTGGGGGAATCCTGGGCCTGAAGATAGTTTTCCCAGTCGAAATTGGAGGGCTCTTTCGGTTCGGGATCTTTCAGTCCCACTTCATCAAAGGGGTGTTCATGACCCTTGTCGGCCTCCTTGGCTTGTTCATGGGCTTCGCCGTGGGAGCTCTCCTCTTCCCCCTCTTTGGTCTCGAGCTTGACCGTTTCGCTTTCTTCCTCTTCTTCCTCCAGGCAGGGATTTTCGATCAGTTCCTTTTGAATCATGGTGGTCAGTTCCATGCGGGAGAGTTGCAGAAGGCGGATGGCTTGTTGCAATTGGGGGGTGACTACCAATTGCTGGGCCATGCGGAGACTTTGTTTGATCTCAAGGGCCATGGGTGCCTCTATACTGATGATAGTTCCGGGGGTCAAACAAAGTCAATCTTGACAAACGAAGAAAAGAGACTACGGACTCGG
>JACQMB010000100.1 GCA_016203765.1 Deltaproteobacteria bacterium | reverse complement strand
TTTTCAAGGCGGGTACCGCCTTGAAAAGCGCCTGCTTTGCCTTGTGTTTGGCTTCCTCCCTGGCTTTGGAGGGGAGTTTGGCCGGTGCGGCCGGATCAATGGCAAACAATATGGCCTTTTGCTTCGCCGGGTAGTTCTCAAACCAGACACCCCGTGCCAGATTCCAAATTAGGCTTTGTATTTCCGTTTGCCGGATTTCGGAGTGACTGCCGGCATAAACCAAAACCTCTTTCAAGTAAGGGATATTGGTATCCTGCCTGCTCCAAATGAACTTTTCGTCGGTGTGTGGACCGGCACCATGGGGATTTAAACAATAAGAAGTAAAAGTAACGGTTCTTCGGGACCGAGGCGGAACAAAAATAGCAGTCCCCATATCACCTTGCTTACCACTAAAGCGCTTTGCGGATGTGGTTGCATTGAGCAGGGTTTCTTTACCTAACCAGCCCTCTGCTTTTGTCCTGCCGTAGGCAGGCAATGTTAAAAACAAAGCAAACGCATTTAGGAAAATAATATTCGAAAGAGAAGGTCTTTTCATGGGAAGTGCCAACCTATTGTTATTTGTGTTGTTGTCAATGAACAAGAATGCGGCGAGTTATTTTGGGCCGGAAAATTTCAAAACAATAAAAATTCTCCCAAAGGGGTTAATTTTACCCCCCCACCGAGTGGCGGCCGCAAATTTTCAGAACAATATCGGCTAGTTGGAAAGCCGGATTCTGGCACGCCGTTTGCACAAAATAGTGCTCGTTGAGAATCAAATGTCTTCCAATTTGGATCGGGTGCGCGGGGCTTTGGCTCGGGATGCTTTTTTGCATTCCCAAAACGGCTTGGGCGGCGGCCTGTCCCGAAAATATCGACGACGAGATCGATTGTACCTTCGACAGCTGCGATTCCAAAACGGGAAACGTCACCCACACCCCCGATCACCGGCGCTGTGATGACGCCAATGTTTGTACCGCCAATGTCTGCACCGCGGGAGGTTGCCGGTTTGACCCGATGACGGAGAGCGAACTGGATGACGGCAATGCCTGTACCCGGGATATTTGCGATTCCAAAGAGGGGATACTCCACCCGCCCGTCGCCGTGGATGATCGTAACGTCTGCACGATTGATTCCTGCGATCCGGTCTCCGGCGTTCAACACGCGTATCTCGATGAGCGCGTCGGCACCGCCTGCTCGGAAGGGATCGGCGCTTGTTTTGCGGAGGGAACGTGGGCGTGCGACGCCGCAACGGGAGCGGTGAGCTGTACGGCCAGGGCCGGCGCGCCCCGGGCGGAGGTCTGTAATCAAATCGATGACAACTGCGATGGGAATGTCGACAATGTCGCCCGGCTTGGAGAAATTTGCACTGAAGGCTCGGAGCAATGCCTGGTGACGGGCGTGCTGGAGTGCAAGCCGGACGGGATCCTGGCCTGCTCCGTTGTGGCGGGAGACGGATCGGAAGAAAGATGCGACGGCATCGACAATGATTGTGACGGCAGAACGGATGAAGACTTGGCCCGCGGCTGTTATGAAGGCCCTTCGTATGCCGTAAGTGTCGGCATTTGCACGGAGGGGAGGCAGACCTGCGACGCGGGGGAATGGAGCGCTTGCAGTGGAGCCGTTCTGCCGGCGGCCTCGGAGATATGCGGCAACGATTTAGATGACAACTGCGACGGAACGGCGGACGAAAACTGCGAGAGGGAAAGCCTGGCCGGTGACGCCGAACCGGAACCCGAAGCAACCGCTCCCAAGACAGTGACAACAGAGGCGGCGGGTGAAAAAGCGGAAGCGGCGGTACCTTCCGCCGGGACAACCAAGGTATCCGAACCGGAAGTCCAAACTACAGATATTAAAACAGCCGTTAAAACGGCCGAACCGGTTTTTGTATTTCAACAGCCTGTTTCCACCACGACCGCGAAGACCACCACCACCACCACGGCGACCAAGACGACCGCCACCGCCGTGAAAACGGCCGACGTCGCTGTGAAGACCACAACCGACACAAAAACCGCGACGGTGGCCGACACCACGCTAAAAACCACAACGGAGACCGTTACCAAGGAACCGGCCGCCGCGGAGACCGTAAAGACAACCGAGGAGCCGGAAAAAGTTACCGAAGAGGTTGAAAAAACGGCCGACGAGCCAGCCCCGGTCGACATCGAAAGCCAATGCCGCTCCTCCATTTTCGACTGTTCTCATTCAGTCGCCGTCCAGCCCCCCTGCAAAGACCGGGACGCCGTCGGTGTCTTGTACCCCTCGGACGTTCAGGATGCCTCTTTGTTTGACAAACAAATTTTGCTGGTCGCTTGCCACACCGACGCCAATCCGGTGCTGGCCTATTTGCCCGTCAGAGAATTTTCGGCCGACAGGGCATTCGGCTTCCACAACATCCCCCTGGCGGAGCGGTGGAAACATCTGGAGGTGGCGGCGTTGGAGGGGGGCGAAAAAAACGATTTGATCGCCGTCTCGCAATTGCTCCATTATGTTTTGGTCCACGACCTCGACCAGGTTCTGCGGGAATCCGAAGGGAGGGGAGGGGAGTTGTGGCCGGATCCCTTGTTCGATTTTGGCAAGGGCGCCGTGACGCAAAGAAGCTGGGAGGATGAAGGGTCGGCGCGCAACGGCGAGCTGGCGGAAATTTACGCGCTCAAGGCGGTCCCCCTTTCGGAAGGCGGAGTGGGAATTTTTGGCGTGGTCGAACTCGAAACCGCGGCGGCGGATGCCCTTAGATTCGGCACCTTCAACGTGACCGACGTTAAAACGGAAGCCGTCACCTCCACCACCGAGGAGAAAACCGAGGAAACCGCCGCGGCGGGGCGTCAGCTGGGGGTCGATTTTTTCTCCTATGTTGAGGGGGAGGTTGCGCACGATTTTTACCCGATCCGGGTACTGGGTGCGGATGAGGTCATTCAATCGATCCGTGTCGAAATGAAACCGGCCTCGCCCGAAGAGACGCCGGCGGTCTCGGTGGTGGTGGAAACCGGCGCGGGGGCCGAGTGGTACGATTGCTCCCTGGGGGAGGCGGACTTTTCCTGCGCGTTGAACATGTTCATGGGCGACACCGCGCCGCTGGCGGTGATGGGGCAGATTTTAATCACCCGCGAGGGGGAGGTGTTGGATTGGGAGAACTTCGAGTCGGCGGAGCAGGTCCGCTTTTTGGAAGGCTCCGTGATCGCTCCCATGACGGACGCCGGCAAGGAGGAATCCGCCGCCATGGTTCAACTTCGCGGGGAGACGGCCTTTGGTAAGATGGAGGCCCTTGGCCAAAATATTTTTCTGAATGCCGGAGAGGCGCTGGTGGGCTATCGCCTGGCGGAGGGAGCTTTTGAATCTTTGGATGAATTTCTCCTGCCGTCCGGCGCCGCTAGCGATGCCGGTCGGCCGCTAACACTCATGCTGAACCGGTTCGGCGGGATTGATCTCGTCGGCTTTTTTGGGGAGAGGGTTGCCTTTTGGCCGAACGGCAATGAATTTCCGCAGTTGGAAGTCGGTCCGGCTTCGGAGGAGGGGGATTATTGGCTCATCCCTGTGGAGGCCGCGGATGAAATGGGCGACGTGTTGATCTGTGAGGCCGTCCTGAAAGATGAAAATCAAAACGACATGAGCGGCTGTATCGTTCATGCCGGTTGCAACGGGCTTAGCATCGACAAGGCCTGTCTGGGGGGAGAGGGTACGGCCGGTTCCACGGCGGGGAAGGCGAGTGTGAGTGCGGCCGAAATTTCGAGGACGCTCTCCGGCACGGTTACCGCCACCGACGCGGGGGACGCGTTTGCCTCCAAGAGTTTTTCGGTGAGCGCCGCCGGGGTAGTGGTGGCGGAGGGGGTTGACACCGGGGTGACGGTTCGCGGCGGAGACCAGCTTTTCGATCCCTCGGCCTTCCAGGCGGATGAACCTCGATACGGCATCAGCGGCGGCGGCTGGGGCTGCCAGCTGACAACGGTTGCCGACAATGCCGCTCTTAATCCCCTCTTGTTTTTCGTGCTTGTCTTCTTTGCCGTTTTACTCCGCCTGCGGCGGACGTTTTATCGAAAGTTGATTTTACAGGCATGTCCCCGGCAGAGGACGTTACAAGCGCCCCAAATGCCAAGCCGCGCCTCCTCCGCCTTTTTTTGGAGATCCTTCCAGAGTTCTTTTTTGGAAAATTTAAAATAGGTGTAGGTGTAGGCATAACCCTTGCGCACCAATTCTTCATTGACCAGCTTGTCGCCCAAATAAACGTAGGCTAAACGGCGGCCGTATTTATCGTATTTCGCCCCTTCGTTCTTGAGCCGGACTTGTTTGTTAAACAGCAGGGTTTTCATAAACGCATGGGCCTCTTTGCCAAAACACTCCGGCTTTTTCCCCTTCTCCGGCCACCCGGTCTCCGGGGCGTTGACGCCGATCAGCCGGATTTTTTGGCCTCCGGCCCGAATCGTGTCGCCGTCATAAACAAAGGTCACTTCGACGCTTTTGGAGAAGGCGGGGGCGGCAGTAAGGAGGGTGAGAAGAAAAAAGAGAAGATTTTTTGACGTTTTCAAGCCGCTTCCCTCCAGCGGTTGTTTTCGGCCTCAAAAATTCTTTGAATGATTTTCTTTTTGCGAACGGCTCCGAGATTGAAAAGTTCCTTAAGATAATCATGGATGGGGCCGAATTCACCTAAAATAAGAATACGCAGCAATCGTTCATGTGAAAGCTTCATTTTTTCATGGCCGTTTTCCCAGCGTGAAACGGTTTCGGGGGCAACGCCGATGGCTTTGGCGAAATCGACCCCCGAAAATCCCAGGTGTGATCTTAAAAACCGGACCTCCTCCGGCAACAGCCTGTGTTCCTGAGCGGCCACAATATTGGCGATCAGTTTATGCAGTTGTTCCAAATTGGGAATGACAAGTTCTTCCTCTCCGCATTGGGGACAAACTAATTGTTCCGCATTTTTCAAAATAATGTTTTTCAGCCCGCATTCGGCATAGCGGTGCTCGACTGTTTTCCCTTTCATGGTTGCGCCGCATTCCATGCACTTCATATTATTTTCTCCATGCCGTCACGCATCTTATGAAAGACGGCTTTCGCAAAAGCGATGACAACGACGATCTTGTCCGTTTCAACGCGATAGCGATAGGTTTCATGGACCCATTCCGGTTCGTCATAAAT
>JACQMB010000099.1 GCA_016203765.1 Deltaproteobacteria bacterium | reverse complement strand
TCAGCCGCCCCGCGCGGGGTTTGATAAAGGCGGGCGCAATCGGACACATCGAGAAAAGATTCATCCACGGAGGCCTGGGCCACCACCGGCGCCATTTTTTTTAAAATGGTTTGGACCTTTGCGGAAAATTCGGCGTACGCCTCAAAATCGGCGGGCAGAAAAACGGCCTGCGGGCATTTTTGTTGGGCCTGCGGCCAGGGCATCCCGTTGGTAACGCCGAAGCGTTTGGCTTCGTAAGAGGCGGCGGCCACCACCCCGCGCCGCGAATTTCGTCCCCCCACAATCACCGGCCTGCCTTTCAAACGGGGATTTTTGACCTGCTCGACGGAGGCAAAAAAGGAGTCGAGATCAATGTGCAAAAAGGTATGTCTGCCGCTCCCCGGCACGGCGCAAGCCCGCGGCCGGATCTGGAGTTTTTTTTCGCACTGGAATGGAGAGAATTGTTCCATATCTGGATTGCTTCGTCGCTACGCTCCTCGCAATGACGGCATCACCGAAACTTTCTCAATATCGCAATCACCGCGCCTTGAATCAAACATTCGTCTTCGCGACAGTAAATCGGGGCCATCTTTGGGTTGGCCGGCTGCAAACGAATCATGCCGTTTTTTTCGCGATAGAATTTTTTCAACGTCGCCTCGGAGCCGTTCAACAAGGCGACCACCGTCTCGCCATTATCGGCGGCCTCCCTTTTCTCAACCACCACATAGTCGCCGTCGCGGATATGCTCCTCGATCATCGAATCTCCCTGCACACGCAACACATAGGTGTCTTTTCTGCCGATAAACGAAGGGGGGAGTTCAATGGTCTCTTCCTGTTCAACAGCCTCGATGGGTTGGCCCGCGGCGATGGTTCCCGCCAACGGAACCGCCAACGCCACGGGAGAGGCGGTATGACCCACCACTTCCAGGGAGCGGTTGGCATTCCAGCGCTTGCTTAATAAACCCTTTTTGGTAAGTTCGGCCACGTGATAGTGGGCCGTGGAGACGGCCGAAAGCTTAAAATGACGGGCGATTTCTTCCAGGCTGGGGGCGTAAGAGTGGCGATCAATAAATTTTTTAATAAAATCATATATTTGGGATTGGCGCTTGGAAAGCATGGCCTGATGCTATTCGAATATAATTCGAATGTCAAGTGTTCACGAGGTATCCGCTTCCTCGTGATTATTTTTTTGTTGGGTTGCGGCTCCTCCGCCACCGAGACGGCCGGGTTTGACCCTTCGGTTTCCATCCAGGCCTCCCCTTTTATCAACCGCTCGGCCCCGACCTCCGGGCGCTCCGGTGATACGATCACACTGTTTGGTTTTGGATTTTCCAATGAAGCGCCGAATAACATTGTCACCGCGGGGGGAGCGGCCGCAACCGCGGCCAGTTATTCTCTGGTAGCCAGCCCCACCTCCAGCGAAATCGAATCTTTAACTTTTACAATTCCAACGGGGGCCGCAACGGGCGCCGGCAATCTTTTTGTCACCGTTTTTGAAAATACCAGCAACGCGGTTTCGTTTACCGTCAACCCATGAAGGAAAAAATCGTTCACACCGAGAAACTTTTCGGCGAGGCCTCCTATCGAGTTTATTCCCGGATCACAACGGAGAGCGGCAAGACTTACATTCAGATGCAGATGCCCAAGGGGCAAAAGATGAGCGCCTCCGAGGAAATCACAAATATCAGGGAAACGCCCAAAGAGCTTCCCACCATCAATATCCAGCGCTATCTTAAAAAGCTGGGGCTTCCCGTTCCGGAAATTATTTCTTTTGACAAAGAGGCGGCCCAAGTTGTTTTGGAGGATTTGGGCGACACCAAGCTGGAAGATATCGTCACCGGCGCCAAGCCCGACACGCTCATCGGATGGTATAAAAAGGCTATCGACTTGCTTGTTGATTTGCAGACTAAGGCCAATGCCGACACAAGGTGCATTGCTTTTGCCCGTTCCTTTGATGCCACCCTTTTCAACTGGGAGTTTGAGCATTTTTGGGAATGGTGCGGACGGACTACGGACCAACAACTGTTTCAACAAGAAACAAAAAAAATCACCCAGGAACTATGCCGTCTGCCGCAGGGATTTACCCACCGCGATTATCAGAGCCGCAATCTGATGGTTAAAAACGATAAGCTCTACATGATCGACTTTCAGGATGCCCTGCTGGGACCAAAAGTTTATGACGTGGTTTGTCTGTTGCGCGATTCGTATGTTGACGTTACGCCGCGCCTGGAGGATCTCCTCGGCTATTATTGTGAAAAATCGAAAGAAGATTTAAAAAAATTCCGGCGCCGCTTTGACCTGCAAACGGTCCAGCGCAAGCTCAAAGACGCCGGGCGGTTTGTCTATATCGACAAGGTCAAAAAAAATCCGAACTTTTTGAAACATATCCCCTTGTCATTGGATTACGTCCAACAGGCCTTGGCAAGACTGCCGGAATATAAGGAGCTCCATGCCCTCCTCCAAAAACATAGCTAAGGCGATGTTGTTCGCCGCGGGCCGGGGGGAGCGGTTAAGGCCGCTCACCGACAAAACCCCAAAACCCCTCCTGCCGATCGGCGAGAAACCGATCATCGATTATTCCCTGGCCTATCTCAAAAAAAACGGGGTCGAGGAGGTGGTCATCAACCTCCACCATTTGGGTGCAAAGATCAAACAACACGTCGGGGAGGGCAAAAAATACGGCCTCAGAATTTATTATTCCGAGGAGGAAAAATTACTGGGGACCGGCGGGGGGCTGAAAAAGGCCGAGGCCCATTTCAAAAACGAAACGGCCTTCTTCACGCTCAACAGCGACACCCTCATCAACTGCGATCTCAAGGAACTGACCGAGTTTCACTACAGCCAAAACAGGCCCGCCACACTGGTCGTCGCCCCCTGGCAGGAGGGCTACACAAAGATTGAGGGAAAATATCTTTTTACCGGCCTGGCGGTCTGGGGTCCTGTCATCTTTCAGGAGTTGACCCCTTCCCCCTCCAATTTAATCACCGGGTGCGGCCTGGCCCGTTCGGTCTTTGTGCATGACGGTTTATGGATTGATATCGGGACAAAAGAGACCTACCAAAAGGCCCAGGAGACCTGGGCGGCCGGCCATCACCAACGTCTGGCTTGAATCGGCCCCCCGTTACGGGGCGACCACCTGAATGGCGGGCCCTATGGCCAGCCTCACTTTTTCCACCGGCGGGTAGAGCTCCCCATCCAGCATATAACCTTGGGGCTCGCGATAATGAATTTCGGCCTGGCCGGCCAAATCATCGAGCCAGTTTTCGGAGGGGACCTTGGCGCCCATCAATAAAACGGGAAAGGAACTGACCACCTGACGGGGCGGAAGGGAAAAGGCGCAGATTTGAAATTTGTCCTTTTCTTTTCTGGCCCGGTAGAGGGCGTTAAAACCGAGGCCCAGCGTTTCAATGGTGCCCGCAAAAACGGCGGTGTAATTTTTAAAAGGCCACGGCCGGCCGTCCAACGTGACGTCGGCATCCATTCTTTCGCAAAGCACTTTTCCCCTTTTGGAATGCGCCAGGGCCTGCCCCATGGCGGAGAGAAGCATGCGGATGGCGGTCCAGCGCGTGGGTCCCTCCACCTTGTTGAAATCGATCAGGAAACGGTGCAACAGCCCGCTACCGTACAAAAAACCGTATTGGTCGTTGACCTTCAATAAATGGAGTTGTGTTTCTCGAAACGGCCGGTCCTGATGATATTGATAAATCAAACGGCTTAAAATGGTCTCCGGCGTCCCTTTCAACTTCAGACAATTGACCATGTTGTTCATGGTGCCGCCGCCGAGCAGTGCGATTTTGGGGAGGGGATCCCTCCCATAAACATGCACCAGTACCGTCTGGGTTTTTTGGTAGGTCCCGTCCCCGCCCGCTATCGCGATGATGTCGTTGGAGCGGCTTTTATATTCCCTGGCGAGTTTTTTGTCTGGCTCGTT
>JACQMB010000096.1 GCA_016203765.1 Deltaproteobacteria bacterium | reverse complement strand
TTCACATCCAAACAAGCCAACGTAAAAAATTATCTCTCCGGCCGGGGCATTCGAACGGAGACCATCCAGACTTACGGCCTGGGCCATGCCGATTCAAGCTGGGACGCCCTGGCCCAAAAGCTCGGTTCAGCCAAGGCCCCCCTCAAGCTGGCGGAGGAGCTGGGACTGATCCGCAAGCGTCCAAACGAGGAGGGCTACTATGACTTCTTCCGGGACCGGTTGATGTTTCCCATTCAAGACGCGCAAGGCAGCGTGATCGCCTTTGGCGGACGCCGTCTCGATGAAAAACAGGATCCCAAATATCTCAACTCCGCCGATTCCTTTCTCTATCACAAATCGAAAACGGTCTACGGCTTGCATTTTGCCAAGGCGGCCATCCGCAAACTAGACGAAGTGGTTTTGGTGGAAGGTTACATGGATGCCCTGAGCCTCTGGCAGGCGGGCATCGAAAACGCCGTGGCCCCCTTGGGGACCGCATTGACCCCGGACCATTTGCGCATCCTCTCCCGCTACACCAAAAATATGGTCTTGAGTTTCGACGGGGATGAGGCCGGTCGAAAGGCGGCCTTTCGCTCTCTTCCGCTTTTTTTGGAACTGGAGTTGACCCCGAAGGCGCTGCTTTTTCCCGAAAACGAAGACCCCGACAGTTTTATCCGAAAAAACGGCAAGGGGGCGTGGGAGGAACTCAAGCAAAAAGCCCCGACCCTTGTTGAGGCCCTGATCGAGCACCAGGCTCGGGGAGTACGCGGCAACACCCAGGCGGTTTTGAAGGCCTGGGAGTCTCTGCGCCCCTTCCTGGCGGCCATCCGCAACCCGGTGGAAGCGGGAATCTACCGAAAGAAAATCGCCGAGCAATTGGGTGTTGAGGAATCCTGGCTTAAAAGTGATCCCAAAAAGTCCGTGGTCCGTAGTCCGCAGTCTGCCCTGAGCCCTGTCGAAGGGTCCGTAGTCCAATCTCAATTTCCCCAAGAAGAACAACTACTTATCGCCGCCATGCTCTTGAGTCCCGAGACCATTCCGGCCATTCAGGAGGCCGCCGTGGAATTTACCCACCCTCGGTTAAAAAAATTTTCCACGCAACTATTTGAGAGATATGCCGAAGAGAATTCCGTAAGCCTGGCGGCCTTCTCGGAAGAGCTGGAGGGCGACTTCGGACGCTGGGTTCGTGAAATCGCCTTGATCGAGGAGGAGGCGGGAACCTGGAAGAAGGTCGTTGCCGACTGCCTGAGCAAAAAGGAAGGAAAGAACTTGGGCACGCGAATCAAACAGCTGAATGAAAAAATTATCCAGGCCGAAAGCACGGGGGATGAAGAGGAATTATTTAAACTGATCACTCAAAAAAGAAAATTGTTGGAGGAAAAACATTATGGCGGAAGCGGAAAAAGAGATTAAAGAGGTCAAACAGCTGATCCATCGCGGCAAGGAGAAGGGTTTTCTCACCTTTGAAGAGGTCAACGACGCCCTCCCGCCCAATCTGGTTTCCGCCGATGACCTCGACTCGATGCTCTCCATGTTCGACGATCTCGACATCGAAATCGTCAACACCGAAGAGGAGGGGAAACAGGCCCAGCAAAAGGTCAAGGCCAAACAGAAAGAAGAGGAAAAAGAGGCCGAGGCGGAAGAGGAGGTTGTTGCCGTCCGGGGGACCGATCCGGTCCGGATGTATTTGCGCAAAATGGGCCAGGTGCCGTTGTTGACCCGCGAGGGGGAAGTCGAAATCGCCAAACGGATCGAACAGGGGGAAAACCAGGTCTTGAGCATTTTTCTGGAATCTCCCATCGGCATGAACGCCATTTTGGAGTTGGGTGAACTCAGCTCCAAAAATAAAATCCGGATCTCCCAGATCACCGATGATGTGGAGGATTTCGGCACGGAATCGGAAGGGGTGGATGAAGGGGCCGCCCGCCTCCGCTTTTTAAAACATATTTCCAAACTTCGAAATTTGGACAAAAAGGCGCAGCGTTTTGTCTCCAAAATCAACAATGCCCGCCTGCGGGAGGCCAGCAAGGAATCGGCGCGCAAAAAACTGGGGGAACTTCAGGCCCAAATGCTGGAAATTATGCGGGAGATGCAGATGAATCAAAACGCCGTTCAGGACATTATCCGGCATGTGATCGACACCATTGAGACGTTGAAGACAAAGGAAAAAACCCTTCGCGATTGCCACCGCAAGCTAAAGGTGGGGACCGAGGAACTGAAACAGACCGTTCAAAAGTACAAGAGGAATGCCTACCAACAACGCAAAATGATGAAAAATACCGGCCTCGGCCGTGAAGCGCTGGATGCCATTGTGGAAGAGCATACCGAAACCGACCGTGAGATTCGAAAGATCATCCGCCAGGCCGGCCAGGATCAGGCGGGTCTGGAGAAAACCTATGCCCGAATCCAGGCCGCCCTTCAATTTACGGAGCGGGCTAAAAACGAGTTGGTGGAAGCCAACCTCCGGCTGGTGGTTTCGATCGCCAAAAAATACACCAACCGGGGCCTGCAATTTCTGGATCTGATTCAGGAAGGAAACATCGGCCTGATGAAGGCGGTCGACAAATTCGAATACAGACGGGGTTATAAGTTTTCCACCTATGCCACCTGGTGGATCCGGCAGGCGATCACCCGGGCGATTGCCGATCAGGCCCGCACCATCCGGATTCCCGTTCACATGATTGAGACGATCAACAAATTGATCCGGACTTCGCGTTATCTCGTTCAGGAATTGGGGCGCGAGCCGATGCCCGAAGAAATCGCCCTCAAGATGGAATTGCCCCTTGAAAAAGTTAGAAAAGTCCTGCGCATCGCCAAGGAGCCCATTTCACTGGAAACGCCGATCGGCGAGGAGGAAGACTCTCACCTGGGCGATTTTATCGAGGACAAAACCGTTACGCCGCCCGACGACGCCGTCACCAACGTGAGCCTGGCCGACCAGACCTGCCGGGTCCTGGCCACGCTGACCCCCCGCGAGGAGAAGGTTTTAAGAATGCGCTTCGGCATCGGCGAAAAATCGGACCACACCCTGGAAGAGGTCGGCAAAGACTTTTCCGTTACCCGCGAGCGGATCCGCCAGATCGAGGCCAAGGCCCTGCGCAAACTCCGCCACCCCAGCCGCTCCAAAAAACTGAAGAGTTTTGTTGATTGGTAAAATGTGCTAGTTTTCTGGGAGGATGACCTCTTCCAAAAAACTCTCCCGCGGACGCAGGCTGGGAAAATACAAACTCCTGAAGCGGATCGGCGAGGGGGGATTCGGGGAGGTTTGGAAGGCGAAGGATCTGGTGGAGGGAATTCCGGTGGCCCTCAAAATCCCCCAGTCGGGCTGGCTGACCAGGGAACACCGCAAGATTTTTCAGGACGAGGTCAAACTGCTGGCCAAGCTGGACCACCACAACATTCTCAAAATCAAGACCGCCGACAAAATAGACCACCATTTCGTGATCGTCACCCTCTGCGGCAAGGAGTCGCTGGCCGACCGGATGCGGCGCCCCAAATCGGTCCGGTTTGTCTATGCCGTCACCGGGCAAATTTTGAGCGCTTTGGCCTACGCCCACCGCAAAAAAATCATCCACCGCGACATCAAACCCGAAAATGTGATTCTCTTTAAAGACGGGACCGCGCGGATCACCGATTTCGGGATCGCCCGGGTTGTCGAGCAGACCCGGGTCAAGGGGGAGGGAACCGGCACCATCGGCTACATGGCCCCCGAACAGGCCTACGGGCTGACCGACTTTTCTTCCGATGTCTTCTCGGCCGGCATCCTCCTCTATGAACTTTTAACCAACCAACTCCCCCCCTGGCCTTTTGAGTGGCCCTACCCGAAGCACGGTGTTTTGGAAAAAAAGGTCCCCCAGGCGTTGGTGGGCCTCATCAAAAAAGCGACCGCCTTCAATCCGGTCCGCCGTTACCCCAATGCCGCCGAGATGGAAAAGGCCTGGCATCGGGCCCTGAAACAGAGAAGGCCGCAACAAAAGAAAAAAAGGCGCAAGAAAAAAGAAAGCCTCCACTGGCGCGACTACAAAGTTCAAAGTTTCGTCAAACTCCACAGCCGCAAATTAAAACTCGATTACCTATGCCGCAAATGCGAACAGCCGATTGCCGAATGGATGACGGCCTGTCCCTGGTGCGGCGACCGGCAAAACAGCTTTCGCAATATCACCACCCTGCCCGGGCTTTGCAATCATTGCGAACATGGCCGGCACCTCGACTGGAAATTTTGCCCCTGGTGTTACCGGGAGGGTTTTGCCAAGGCCTCCAACCGCCCCAGCCGGGACAAACGCTACGCCGCCCGTTGCACCAACCCCAAATGCCGCAGGCCGATGATGCCCTGGATGCACTACTGCCCTTATTGCCACAAAAAAGTCGGCCGTCATTGGAAACACCCCGCCCTCCCCGACCGTTGCCCGCATTGCCGCTGGGGGGTCGCGAAAGATTTCTGGAACACTTGTGCGTGGTGTGGTAAAAGACTGGGAGGTCGTTCATGAAACGAATTCTTTTGTGGACCATCGTTGTTTTTTCGTTGATCGGCATCGCCGGAGCGGCCCTGGCCACCCGGCAATATTTTCAGATTCTGGAGAGCGGTTTCGAAGAAAAAAGTTTCTGCAACATCAGCGCCTTTGTCAACTGCGACGCCGCCTATGCCTCCACCCACGCCCGATTTTTGGGCATCCCGGTCTCCGCCCTCGGTCTTGTTTTCTACCTTGGGACGGCCCTCCTGGCCCTCTCGATTTTGTTCAAGGAAAAGGCGGTCCGGGAAGTGACTACGCTGGGGTGGCTCATGAGTCTTACCGGTTTTGCGATGACCCTTTACAAGGCCTACGTCTCCTTTTTTGTCCTGGAGGTTTTGTGTTTGATTTGCGCGGCGATGTACGCGGTCAATATCGTTCTTCTGCTCGCCTGGTCCCTGTTGGTAAAAAAGAATTTTTCCTTTCGGGGCCCTTTCCAGGCGCTCGGCGTGGCGGCACTGCTGGTCTTCGGCCTCGCCTGGCTGGGGACAGACCAATATCAAAATGCGGTTTTGAAAGAGAGAAAAGTCCCCGCCACACCGGAAGAGATTTTACAATTTCACTATCGCCAGTCGGAATATCTTTTTGAGGCCGATCCCGCCAATCCCGTTTGGGGAAACCCGAACGCCAAAGTGACATTAGTCGATTTCAGCGATCTTCAGTGCCCTTTTTGCAAAAAGGCCGCTTTTCATCTGAAGCCTGTACTCATCGAATTCAAAGACAGGGTCCGCCTTTTTTATTACCACTACCCGCTGGACAAGAGTTGTAACGAGAATGTCCAGTTTGCCGGGCATGACCAGGCCTGCCTGGCCGCGCAGGCCGCGGTCTGCGCCGAACGGCGGGGTGATTTTTGGGGCTACCACGACGATCTCTTTCGCAATCAAAAACAACTGGGCGAAAAATTATTTGTTCAGCTGGCGGGAACGCGCGGCTGGAACGAACAAGAATTTTCCGAATGTCTCAACGCCCCGGAAACCATCGCGCAGGTCAAAAAAGACATTGAGGCCGCGACCCAAATCCACGTCACCAGCACCCCGACGATCCTGCTCAACAATCGCCAGGTCAAATACTGGACCGATCCCGACATTCTGCGGGCGTTGGTTAAAGAAGAAATCAAACGGCGATATTGAATTCCTTTTCACACGCCTCGTAATACTCAATCAACTGGCGGACGTATTCGCGCTTGCGCGCGTAGGGGAGGGCCATGAAACTGCGCTTGAAGCCGTAGATGATGATGTCTTTCAAATGATCGGGGGAAATGGGAAAGGCGGCCAGGGCCTGTTCGATCTCGTTGCAGACCGTGGTGTGGCTGACCAGCCGGTTGTCGGTGCAGAGGGTGACCGACATTTTATGCGCCAGCATTTCGGCCAACGGGTGGGCCTGAAGTTTTTTCAACGTCGGAATGGTTTGGAGGTTGCTGGTCAAACAAACTTCAATCGTAATCCTTCGATCCGCAATGTATTGCGCCAACTCCTCCGTGTAGCGTTTTTGTTCATCCTCCGGCATCCCCTCAATCAAGTGATGTTCAAACAGATGGGTCCCGTGGCCGATCCGGTCGGCGTGGCAGTCGGTGATCGCCTGAAAAATTGACGGCGGCCCGTAGGCCTCGCCGGCGTGGACCGTCTTTTTTAAAAACCGTTTGTGGGCGAACTGGAAGGCCTCCAGATAATCCTCGGCCGGAAAGCCTTTCTCCTCGCCCGCGATGTCAAAACCGACGACGGGAATCCCCTGCTCGTCGCGCAGGGCCACCAAGGCGCGCACCACTTCCAGGGCCGCCACCGGATAGAGTTCCCGCGGCGGGGTGTGGGAATGCATCCGGATAAAATCGGCGTAATATTGTGAAAACCGTTCGTCGAATTTGCGCATGGCACAGCCGATGATTCCGTACTCAAACGGCGGTTCTTTTTTGGACTTAATTTCAGGACGCTGATTGATTTCTTTTTTGGCCCGGGCGAGCCCCTTGTTCACGCTCAACATAACCTCCTCAATGGAGAGGGTTTTGTGGGCGTTCAATTGCGGGGCAAAACGGGGCTCGATATAGCGGACCCCCTCCGCAAAATTGTCCAGCGCCAGCTCATAGGCCGCCCGCTCC
>JACQMB010000095.1 GCA_016203765.1 Deltaproteobacteria bacterium | reverse complement strand
TAGATTGTCGTTGGCAAGCCCAGGATCAGGAGGGGCTCGAAGATTCCCCCGCGCTTGGGGGTTGCGGGATCCCGCTAGGGGGCAACGCTCCGTTGCGACAAGCCCGGACCATCAAGAATCCCTCCCGAAATCTTCCGCTAAATCCCGCAACACCCCTGCGCGCGGGTACTTCTCGCCCCTCCTGTTCCCGAGCTTTCAACGACAACCCCCTCTCGCTCATCAGCAAAAACCAGAAGCGAGAGGGGGTTGCTTTTGCCTGCCGCAGGGAAGCCGGTCCGACGCGGGCCGAAAGGATCGGCCTCGAAAGCGACTTGCGCAGGAGCGAAGCGCGTACGAGGAGCTTTCGAGACCGTATCCTGGAGGCCCGAAGTCGGACCGGTGAACCAAGGCCAAGCGAAAACAATCTGTCGAGCGACGCTTATTTGATTTTGGACCCGACCGGCACATCTTTGACCGGGGTCAAGATCGAAATGGTATCGGCACCGGAGGCGGCGAGCAACATTCCGTTGGATTTCACCCCGCGGATTTTGGCCGGTTTGAGATTGGCCACCACCACAATCTTTTTGCCGACCAGGTCTTCCGGTTGATAGTGTTGCGCGATCCCGGCAACGATCTGTCTTTTTTCATCTCCGAGGTCAATTTGCAGTTGCAACAGTTTGTCGGCCCCCTCCACCCTTTGGGCCTCGAGGATCTGGGCGACCCGAAGGTCGAGTTTGGCAAAGTCGTCAATGGAAACCATATTGTCTCCTCCTTTTTGGGACCGCGGACCGTGGACCGCGGACCGTGGACCAGCTGTCTCTATTCTTGGAAACAGAGCGGGGGCCTTTTGAATTTTTGTTTTTCCAAATTGTTTTAGAATCTTCTCCGATGTTGCCGGCAGAAACGGTTTAAGCGCGTTGGCAATCTCCCAAATCGACTCGACAACATGATGGAGCACTTCCTCCAACTTATTGGTCCCTAGTCCCTGGTCTACGGTCCACGGTCCTCTTTTGGCCACTTCCCACGGCTTCTTTTCATTAATATATTTGTCGGCCTCGGCAATGACCTCCCAAATCGCCGCCAGGGCGGTGTGAAATTCAACATCCCCCGACTTTAAATCCAACGCGGCTTCTATCTTTTTCTTCAAGTCCGTAGTCCGTAGTCCGTAGTCCGTAGTCCCCTGTTTTTCCACCCTTCCCCCCAAATACTGCTCCACCATCGTCGCCGTCCGGCTGACCAGATTCCCCAGCCCGTTGGCCAGATCGCCATTGTAGCGGCGGATGAAGTCCTCCCAGGCAAAATCGCCGTCGGCCCCGAAACTGGAGGTGCGCAAGAGATAATAACGAAGGGCGTCGGCCCCATAAACATCCGCGATCTCCATCGGCGTGATAACATTCCCCAATGTCTTGCTCATCTTTTCGCCCTTCAAATAGACAAAGCCGTGGCCGAAGACGCATTTTGGAAGCGGAAGGCCTGCCGACATCAACATGGCCGGCCAGATCACGCAGTGAAAACGGGTGATATCTTTGCCGATGATGTGACAGTCGGCCGGCCACCACTTTTTAAAAGTTGCGGGGCGGCTGCTAAAACCGACCCCTGTCATGTAATTGATCAGGGCGTCAAACCAGACATAGACCACGTGTTTTTTGTCGAAGGGGACCGGAATGCCCCAGGTCACGGTGGAGCGGGAGACGCTGATATCTTTGAGCCCCCCCTCGATCACGCGCAGAATTTCGTTGCGACGCACGGCCGGCAGAATGAATTCAGGATGTTTTTGGATGTGTTGCAGCAGCCGGTCCTGGTATTTGGAAAGCTTGAAAAAATAATTTTCCTCTTTCAGCCATTTTGGTTTGGACTGATGATCGGGGCAAAGCCCGTTGGCCAAATCTTTTTCGGTATAAAAGGCCTCGCACGATTCGCAATACCAGCCCTCATACGGCTTTTTGTAAATATCTCCCTTGTCATAAATCGCCTGAAAAAGTTTTTGCACCCCCTTGGCATGTTGGGGATCGATCGTCTGGATAAAGCCGTCATAGGAGATGTCCAGCTTTTTCCAGATTTTTTCGAACTCTCCGCGCATCCGGTTGCAATATGTTTTTGGGTCAAGCCCCGCTTGTTGAGCCGCTTTAAAAACGTTGGCGCTGTGCTCGTCGCTCCCCATCTGAAAGTAGACCTGGAAGCCTTGCAGTCGTTTAAATCGGGCCAGGACATCGGCGCCGATTTTTTCATAAGCCGTTCCGATATGAGGGAGATTGTTGACGTAGTCGATGGCGGTGGTGAGGTAGAATTTTTT
>JACQMB010000106.1 GCA_016203765.1 Deltaproteobacteria bacterium | reverse complement strand
GCAAGAGTAAAAACTTTAGTCTCTTCCTTAATGGTAAAGGCCGCGTATTGGCCGGGAATAAAAGTGTAGTCGGTGCCGGAGGTATCCAGCCAAAAGCCAAACGTATCCTCGGCAATTTTCTTTCGATCCTTCAGGGGAAAAAAATATTCCCTCATTGTCGGGGCGCCGGGATTTGAACCCGGGACCTTCTGGTCCCGAACCAGACGCGCTACCAGGCTGCGCTACGCCCCGCAACACTATTTTCACTGCACCCGCTTCTCGGAGGGGGGAAACTTTTAAAAAGTTTCCCCCCTTCCGACGTCCCGCCCTTTTGTCAAAGGGCGGGACTGCCTCCCCCCTTCAAATATTCCTTCGACTCTTCCATACCATACTGCCGAAAAAAATCACGGTCATAATAATCCAAAAAACGGCGGGGGTCATCAGATGAGGAAAGCCGGCGATTTCTTCCTGGGCGGTCATCAATGCCAGCTTCAGGCCGATCCAGCCGACCAGCAGGTAGGCTCCCCTTTCGAGGCCGGGGAAACGGTCAATCAGGTTGAGAAACCCCCCCGCCACAAAACGCATGGTGATGATCCCCAAAATTCCCCCCAGATAAACGACCCAAATTTTGGGCGAGATCGCCACCGCCGCCAGGATGGAGTCGATTGAAAAGACAATATCGGTCAGTTCCACGACCGCAACGGTTTTCCAAAAGCCCATTTTTTTCACCTCTTTTCCCTGGGCCTGTTTGCTCTTATGAAATAAGAGATGGCTGAGGGAAATATAAATGAGATAGGCGGCCCCCGCCGCCTTGAAATACCAGGCATGGATCAGCCAGGTGGCAATCAAAATGCAGATCAGGCGGAAGACAAGGGCCCCGATGATCCCGTAGCGGAGGGCCCTTTTGCGCAGTTCACCCGGCAGATGTTTGACCAAACTGGCCAAGACCAAGGCGTTGTCGGCCGAAAGGAGCCCTTCCAGGACAACCAATGTGCCGACGGTAAGAATGCTTTCCCAGAGCATTCCAAAAACTTTAACATCGAACACCCATGGTTGCAAAAAGGAAATTTTTCTGAGAAAGATGTCGCTCATGGCCGCCAAAGCGCTCCTCCAACTCGAAAATACGATCAAAAAATTAAGAAGGCGCTGGCCCAAATCGTCTTCCAAAGAGGTGGAGGGGTTTTTCGATCAGATGGAAAGGGATATTGCCGCTCTCAAGGCGCGCCGGCCGCGGGGCGCCAAAAAGAGCAGGTTCAACCTGACCGGCCTCGTTCAACAGGTTTTAAAAATCCATGACATTTTGTTTTTGAACCGCCACCTCACCTACCATGTGGTGGCCTCCTCCGATCTGCCCCTGGCGGCCGGCAGTGAAGAAGAGGCCCTGACCGTTTTTGGCGAGCTGTTGGAGACCGCCGCCCGGCGGGCCGCCTTTGGCTCGAAGCTGGAAATCCATATTCAAAAGATCGACACCCGCGAAGGGCCGGCCATTCAAACCCGGCTGGCCTTTGAGGGAAAGGCCCTTTCCGATTTGGATCGCCGGCGTTTTATCGAGGAGATCTACGGCGGGCCGCAGAAAGAGACGGAGATGACGGGGATGAGCACGGCGAAAAATATTTTGCGGCATGTCGGCGGCAAATTCTGGATGGAGTTTCCCAGGGAGACCTGCGTGGGGCTGATTCTCAACTGGCCCGCGGAGGGGGCGGCCGCCGGCCGCCCCGGCGGTTTCGCCACCTTTAAATACGACATCTGGCTGACCGAATATAACAGGATTCGCCAGCGGTTTGGGATTCCAAAGGCGGACAGATTGATGACACAAATCGAAAGTTGCATCCGTTCGCTGGTGCGCCACCCCATCGATATCGTGATCGCCTTTCCAGACCGGGGGATGGTTACCACCATTTATGAATCGCAGGAGGGGGCGGCTTCCTCCGTGGCCGGGAGGATTTCCGGCCGGCTCCGCAAGGAGAGTTTCCGCATCGGCAAGAAAAACATCACGCCGAAGTTTCGTTATCAACTGACCGACCTGACCTAGATGAGAGCCACTTTTCTTTTATTTTATTTACCGGCTTGTCTGCGGCTGATTTTTTTCTTCACGCACGATGATGTCGCGGGACTGCGTTGCTTGAACCGGTGGGCCGGCCGGCTGGAACTCCATTGGGGTTGGCTGCGCGACTGGTTTTTTATCGTTGTTTCGCTTTGGATTCTGGGCGGCAGAATCGCCGGTTGGGTGGAGTGGGGTTTTCTCTGGGACTGGCCGGCGGAGGTTGTTTTTTTGGGGCTGGCCCTCTATTCCCGCTGGTGGCGCTGGCACGCCTTGGCCGTCTTGCAAGAATTTGCCAGACTCAATCCCCGGGTGCATCCTTCGGAATTTTTTGAGCATCTCCACGGCAGACTGGGATTTTTGCCGCATCGTGTTCCGGCCAAGGCGGCGCGGCTCGTCGATCCGGACCGACTCGATTTTCGAACGGGGAAAAAACCGGGGCAAAGCCTTTGGCTTCTGTTGCGGGGCGTTTATGACACCTTTCTGTTTGCGACCCTGGCCTACAAGGCCTTCCGCTGGAAGGGGGCCAAATACATCGGCGCCATAGGCTCCGGCCTTTCAATGGTGTGGGCCGCGCGCGTCGCACAACTCGCCAGGATGAAGGTGAGCGTTGAGAGAACTCCCTCTTTGGAGGAGGCCAAACAGGCAAAAATAATCTACGTCCTCAACCACACCAGTTTTTTTGATTTTTGCCTGGCGCCGCTCGCCTATCGGCGGGAAAACAAAGACGGCTCCGCCAAAAGTTTTACCCCCTCGATCATGGTGGCTAAAGATCATTTTAAAGACAATTTCTTTTTATATCGCGTGATCGGACTCGGCCGGATGTTGGAGGCTTGGGGGATGATTTTTGTCGACCGGAAATCAAAAGAGAAAGGGACAGCCGAGCGGGCGGTGCGATTGACGGTTAAAAAATTGCTGGCATCCAGCATCCCTTTTGCCGTCTACCCGCAGGGGACGCGGGCGCGCGGACAGAGAGACCGGTACGGCCGGCGCTGGGATGCGGGCTACTTTTGCGTGGGGAAGAGGGATCGGCTGAACAAGGAGGAGGGGCATTTCAAAAAGGGGGCGGCCTATGTTGCGGTGGAGCTGGCGGCCGGTCTTGTAAAACACCGCCTGGGCGGCAAGGTCTTCGTGGTGCCGGTGGCGATGGCGGGACCGGGGACGGCGTGCCCCAAGGGATCTTGGAAGGTACAGACGGAAACGGAGGTTTTAATCAAAATGGGCGAACCGATGCCCGTGGATTCCCAGATGAAGGCGCCGGATCTGGCCCAGGCCATGGACACCGCCCTGCAAAATCTGTTGGAGGTTCGCACCCGGTTGGAGCGAAGATTTTTTACCGACTTGCGTGAGCTGTTGGAACCGCAGGCCTTGGAGGAGGTCTCAGTGGCCTTCAAGGAATGGCGCGGCCGGGGCAACCTGCTCTATGCGGTCATCGACTGCCTCTACGCTTTGCCGAAGCGGCGCTGGCGGCCCCTCTTGCTGGAACTGTCTCACGCCCTCCGGCAGGAAAATTCCAAAGAAGAGTTAACGAAGCTGAAGGAAAAGGTCGCGAATTATTTTTAGCCGGCGGTTACTTTTTCATTTGGGCGATCGTTTTTTTGTAATCGCCCGTGTGAAAAACGCCGGAACCGGCCACAAAGATGTCGGCGCCGGCGTCGGCAAAGTCGGCGATATTTTCAAGCTTCACGCCGCCGTCGACTTCGATGGGGATGTTAAGTTTTTGATCCGTCAGGTATTTTTTTAACGCGGCGATTTTTTCGAGAGTCCCCTCCACCATCGCCTGCCCACCGAAGCCGGGATTCACGGTCATGATCAAAACGAAATCGGCCCTCTCACAAAAGGGGAGAATTTTTTTGAGCGGGGTGGGGGGATTAATCACGGCGCCGGCTTTGCAACCCAATTTTTTGATCGCGGGAAGGAGTTCAGCCAGGTTGCAGGCCTCCACATGGACGCTGATCCAGTCAGCGCCTGCTTTGGCGAAAGGCTCAATGAATTTTTCCGGGTTGTCGATCATCAGGTGGCAGTCGAGCGGCAGTTTGGTGATTTTGCGGATCGATTTCACCAGCGGAGGGCCCATCGTCAGGTTGGGAACAAAATGTCCGTCCATAATGTCGACGTGAATCAGGTCGGCGCCGGCCTTCTCCACCGCGGCGATTTCTTCGCCCAGCTTCGTAAAATCGGCCGATAAAATCGAAGGGGCGATCTGTTTCATTTAAACTCCGTTCCCATTTCGACCGGATGACCTTTCAAAAACTCTTTGGCGCTCATCTTTTTTTTGCCTTCCAGTTGGACCTCTAACAGGCAGAAGGCCCCCTGTCCACAAGCCACGATCAGGCCCTCCCGGTTTTCGATCACCGCGCCGGGGGGTTTTTGGCTTTGCATCTTTACGGGAGCGGCCTCCCAAACTTTAAGCATTTTTTTGTTTAAATAACAAAAGGTCCCCGGCCAGGGATTCAGGGCCCTTACCCTGTTATAAAGTTTTTCGGCGGGCTGACTAAAATCGAGATGGCCGTCCTCTTTTTTGAGTTTGGGCGCCAAGACTATTTTGGAGGAATCCTGGGGTCTGGGTTTTAAACGTCCCTTCTCCATTGCTTCCAGCGTTTTAAGCAAAAGGTCGGCCCCCAGTTCACTCAAACGGTTTTCCAGGTGAACAGCCGTCTCGGCCTCGTCAATGGTTGTTTCACACTGCAGATAGATATCGCCGGCATCCATCTCCTCGGAAATCGCCATCGTGGTCACGCCGGTTTTTTTGTCGCCGTTGAGAATGGCCCAGGGGATGGGTGCGGCGCCGCGGTATTTCGGGAGCAGAGAGGGATGAAGGTTCACCGCCCTTTTCGGGCAGGCCCCGATGAGCGATTGGGGCAGAAATTTTCCATAGGCCACGACGACCAAGACATCCGGTCTCAAGGCCGACAACGTTTCCAAGGTTTTTTTGTCCTTCAGGGTTTCCGGTTGAACCAATTTGAGTTTCAGTTCAAGGGCCAGCCGAGCCGCCGGACAGGCCGTCGTTTTTTGCCCGCGCCCGGCCGGTTTGTCCGGCTGAGTGACCACCGCCAGCAGGTTGTGCGGAGCATTCGACAATTTTTTTAAAGAGGGGCAGGCGAAAATGTCGGAACCGAAAAAAATGATTTTCATAGGGGGGTGGTGGAGTAGGGCGCTTGGAATTCCCCCTTTTTTAGCTGTTCGAGATAGAGGTTTCGTTTTAGGCGGCTGGTTTTGTCGATGATCAGTTTGCCGTCGAGGTGATCGATTTCGTGCTGGAGGCAGACGGCCAGAAGCTCCCGAGCTTCGATCGTGACAGGATTTCCTTTTTTATCCGTGGCGGTCAACGTCACCTCGGCCGAGCGTTTCATAATATGCAAAAATCCCGGGATGCTCAGGCATCCCTCCTCCCATTCGATTTGACCCGCCCGGCGAACAATTTCGGGATTGACCAGCTGATAGAGTTACCGTTGCGGCTGTTGCCCTTGAGCTTCTTCCCGCCAGGAGACATCGCAAACCAAAACGCGTTATTTAACCCCCACCTGCGGGGCGGCCAGCCCGATGCCGGGCGCGGCATACATCGTCTCGGCCATGTCGTCCAACAGCTTGGCGATTTCCGGCGTGACCCG
>JACQMB010000004.1 GCA_016203765.1 Deltaproteobacteria bacterium | reverse complement strand
TTTTTGGATCTTTATGTGGTTGCCAAGCAATATGGGTTGGATCAAATTTTTAGATGGATGGTTAAAAAATATCCTCATTATGATCCTCACTTTTGCATTTTGGTTAAAATGTGGTTATGAATAAAAGACCCAAAAAAATTCCGGATGCCGTACGGGCCGCCATTTGGTATGCCAATCCGGAAACCGATGATTGGGAAAAAAATAAAACCCAATTTATTACGACGATAATAAACCGGGGCACTCTCGAGGCGGTTCGCTGGGCTTATCGCTATTTTGGTGAAAAGGCTTTCCGTGAAACGCTAGTCCATCCCAAGCGGGGCCAGTGGTTTCCCGAAGCCCTCAACTTCTGGTCCAAATTTTTCAATCTCAAAATCGATCCCAAAACCTATCAAAAGGCCCTGTTCCACCTGCGGCCCTGACCCAAAGATCAGGTAGCCAGATTTTTAAATAAAATCAGATAGTTAGCGTTCAATTTCCCTCTTCATTTGGTAAAAATCTTGCTCCACAAGCAACAAATGGTCTAGAAGTGCCGATAACTATAGAGAGAGAAATGGATAAAGCCCTGTTTCAAACCTATCAGTCCTACCTGAAGTGGGAGAGGCTGGCCGCCGAGTGGGAGGCCTTGAAAAACAGCTCCGATCCATACCTGGCCGATTTGCAGGAAGAGGTTTTTAAAGGACTCAACGCTCCCCTCGAGGCCTCCCTCGGTGCGGAGACCTCCCTGATGGATGCCTATCTTAAGGAGGGGAGCAGTGAAGACCCTTCGGAGCAATTGGGGGCCCTGATCGCCTTTGGCCGGGAGCAGACCGAAGCAAGACTGCGCCGGGAATTGAACCTTCGCCTCGAAGGGGAAACCCAGGACCTGCGCACCGCCCGTTATTTTATGGAGGAGACGGAAGCGCGTTCGGCGCTGACGGGTGAAATACTCAAGAGTTATCCCAGCCTTGATTATGGTTACCACCGGGAAGCAGCGCGGGAAATAAATGAGATGCGAGGGGAACTGAAAAAGGGGAATTTGTTTTCGACCGCACAACATTATCTTTACGGCCGCGATGCATTAACCCGCGAAGCCGTTTATTCCGACGGAAGAGAGGCGTTTAAAAATTATGAAGTGGAAACAAAAATAAAAGGGCTCGGCATTGTGATTGCCGCGGCGGCCGTTTCCCACGCGGCGGCCGGGGCCGCCATTTTGGCGGGGGCCGCCGCTCCCGAGGCGGCCGCGACGTTTATCGCCCCCCTTGGATTTACCGGTACTACCCGCGCCTTTCACGGGCGGCTTTGGAATCCCGATCTCTCAACAGCCGGGAATATCGGCGATTGGGTTGTGGATTACGCGCTCACCGCCTCGATGTTTAAATATCTCGGCGTGGTCACCCGCGGATTGGCGGGGGAATCGGGGGGAGTGCTGGCAAGATACGCCGCCGAATCGGCCGGTTTTGCCACCTACACCCCGATGGAAAATGTCGTCCATCAGGCGATTGCCGGCCACGGTTTCGACGAACAACTCTTTTTGGACCAGACCGCCAGTCCTCAAGCCCTGCTCGATCAACAATTAATGTTATTGGGTTTGAAGGCGGGCGGTTATCCCCTGCGTCTGACAATGCGGCCGTTGGATCGCGCCGTTCAAAACGAAGTTGTCCAACGACATTGGCAAAGATATCTGGACGCCCTGGAAAAGGGCGGGGAGAACGTCTCCGGCCTGCGCGGTCTCCGGCTGGCCCCCATCGCCGGCGGGAGCGGAAGGCCGCCCGCCCTCCCCGCGCAGGTCCTTCTGCCGCAAACCCGGATCTGGTTTGAGCGATTGCGGGGGGAGTTGCAAGAAGTTGAAAAGGAGGCCTTGGCGGAGGCGAAGGCCCTGGAGGAGGGGATGGGGAAAGATGCGGCACTGCGCGCGAGGGTTGCCTCAACACACCGCGCGGCGGCGGCCCAAAAATTTCTTCTTTCGAATTCAAACAGGCCGACGGTCGGAGAAATTGTCATGGCGCTTCAGGCCCATCCGGGCGATCCGGTCCCCTTTCTGGTTTTGGCCGCTCTGACCGCGCAGGGGAACAGCCTTGCCGGGGATGTCCTGCTCGGCCAGGCCCGGAGAGGCAATGCCGAGGCCGCGCGGGCCCTCGACGCGATCGATTTTACCCAAACGGAAGAAATGGTTACCGAACGGCTCCTGCAGGATCCAAGAATGGTTGAACTGTTGTTTGATCTGACCGCATGGGGACATACCAAATCATTTTTCCGGATTCTCGAGTTGACCGACAGCCACCCTAAAACCGAACATCTAAAAGAAAAGTTTAAATCCCTGCCGGTCGATCACCTGCGGCAAAGGCTGGAGGAGGAGGGGGACGCGGAAATAGGCCGTCTCCTTTACATGCTGTGGGATTTTTTTGGGAACGAAGGGGCCAGGGATGTCATGGCGCAGGCCGACCTCACGGTATTTCTGAAAAAATACGATCCCGTGATAGGCCGGGACGTTTTGGAAAGTTTTTCGGAAGAGGGGAATCCGTCGGCGGTGCGGTATGCATTGAATGCGGTCAGGGAGGGTAGGCGAGTTCCCGCCGGCATCCCTCCCCCCATCGGCGGTGGAAGCGGGACGCCGGGGGCCGGAGAGGAGTTAAAAACCCTTGATTGGACTCCGTTGGAGCCTGAAAAAGTTTTGACCCCAGGGGTAAGAGAGATCGCTGTCGCGGATAGCGGAGACAAGGTTGGTTTATTTATTCTCGGCAACGGCGACCGGCCTTTGAATGGCACAACGGAAGCGGAGGTCATTGCCGGCGGCGGCCGAAGCGGGCGGATCAAAATTGTGGTAGGGAGGGGTGGAAAGATAGAACTGGTTGACAATGTAAATGTTCAACCCTTCCAAACGGGCGGCAAAATTCACCTGTCCCCCGAAGAAATTTTGAAGGCGGTCAGAGCCTGGGCCGGGGCCTACAATCAAAAGCGAAACAATGAGCCATGGCCCCCCGATTTTTTTCAAAAACTTCTTGAAGGCGTGCGGCATCCCGAATTGAAGCGGTTGATGGATAAACAGAGGGAGTGGTTGGAGGGGGACGAACTCTCCGTCGAACAATGGGTGGTGTTGTTTGAGGATGTTTTCGGACAGTTGTATAACGCCGCCGAA
>JACQMB010000016.1 GCA_016203765.1 Deltaproteobacteria bacterium | reverse complement strand
CTGACCAAGGGGCTGGGGGCCGGCGCCAATCCGGAAGTCGGCCGCAATGCCGCCCTCGAAGATCAAAAAAATATTTTGGAGATGCTCCAGGGGGCCGACATGGTCTTTGTGACCGCCGGGATGGGCGGCGGCACCGGGACGGGCGGGGCCCCGATCATTGCACGCTTGGCCAAGGAGGCGGGGGCGCTGACCGTCGGGGTGGTCACCAAACCGTTCGCCTTTGAAGGAAAGCACCGGGCCAGGCATGCCGAAGAGGGGATCGCGGAACTCAAGGCGGTCGTGGACACGCTGATTACGATTCCCAACGAAAAGCTGTTAAGCCTGGCCAGCGACAGTCTCACCATGTTGGAGGCCTTCAAGCAGGCCGACCATATTTTGTATCAGGCGGTCAAGGGGATCTCCGATCTGATTACGATTCCCGGTCTGATCAATCTCGATTTTGCCGACGTTCGAACCGTGATGAATGAAACCGGCATGGCCCTGATGGGGACCGGCGTCTCCCGGGGCGAGCACCGGGCCATGGATGCGGCGACCCGGGCGATCTCCTCTCCCCTGTTGGAGGATATGTCGATCCGGGGGGCGACCGGGGTCCTCATTAATATCACCGGCGCGCCCGACATGACCTTAAAGGAAATCAGCGAGGCCTCCAAGTTGATTCAGGAAGAGGCCCATGAAGATGCCAACATCCTGTTCGGAGCGGTGATCGATGAGAGTATGAAAGAAGATATCCGGGTCACCGTGATTGCCACCGGCTTTAACAAGCCCCTCAAAAAGGTTGCCGGTATTACCCCCTACAGACGGGAGCGGACCCCGACTTATGCGCAACCCGGGGCCACGCAGGAGACGGTGACTTTGCAATCGCGGCTGGCCTTGAAGGAGGATGGGACCGCCGTGGAAGTGGCCGATTATTCGGTGAATAAAAAACTCTCCGAGGGGGGCGAGTCGGTCCGCCTGAAAGACCTGATTCAGGAGATCGGATTGCAAGGGGTTCAGGAGGACGAATACGACGTGCCGACTTTCTTGCGTAAAGGGGCGGATTGAGGTATAAAAGAGGGTATAGCATGGGACCAAAATATCTGATTGGGCTCCTCGTTGTGGTTTTATACGTCGTTTCCTGTTCACACCAGGGACCCGTGGTTAAGCGTCCTTATTCTAATCCTGTCAAAACGGTGAAATCCAAGTATGACCTCCCGGTGGTTCATAACGACCGGGTCCAAAAATGGATTCACCACTTTCAGTATGAGGATCACGCCCGCTTTTCGCTCTACCTGACCCGCTCCGGGCGCTATCTCGCTTTTATGCGCCGGATTCTGGCTGAAGAGGGACTGCCGCGGGACCTAGTCTATCTGGCCCTGATCGAGAGCGGTTTTTCCAATCATGCCTATTCGAGAGCCCATGCCATGGGGCCTTGGCAGTTTATCCGTTCCACCGGCCGGATTTACAACCTGAAAATAGACTCCTGGGTCGATGAACGGCGGGATCCCGAAAAAGCGACCCGGGCGGCGGCCCGCTATCTCAAAAAACTCTACGGCGATTTCGGAGACTGGTATCTGGCCATGGCCGCCTACAATGCCGGGGAGGGGAGAATCAAACGGGCGTTGCACCAGGCCCGTTCCGGCAGTTTTTGGCATATCTCGGCTCCCCGCAAACATTATTTGAGAAATGAAACCAAGGAATATGTTCCAAAATTTTTGGCCGCCGTGATCCTCGCCAAAAATCCGCAGGCCCATGGCTTCGGCCATGTCCGCTATGAAGAGCCGCTGGCCTTTGAGAAGGTCACGGTGCGCGGCCCTTTGGGCCTCGATGTGGCGGCCGAGTTGGCCCAGGCTCCCCTGCCGGAAATCCGGCGCCTCAATCCCGAACTCGCGATGGATATGACGCCGCAGGGAGTCTATTCCCTGAAAATCCCTCCCGGCGCGCGAGCGGTTTTTCAAATAGCTTACGCGCAGCTGCCGCCCGAGGAAAGGGTGCGGGTGGTGTATCATACCGTTCGGAGCGGGGATGCCGTTTGGAAGATCGCCCGGCGCTACGGGGTTTCCAAGGATGCTCTGATGGCCGCGAATAATTTAACGGCGAGAAGCGCCCATTATCTCAGGCTCGGGAAAAGGTTGATCGTGCCGAAGAAGGGGTATGCGGCGGCCTCGGCCGAACGGACCCAAAAAGATCTGCTGGCCTATAATACCGTTCCCCCCGCGCCCCAAAAAAAGCGCCTCGACGGCGTGGAATATATGATTCGAAAAGATTTTAAGGAAAACGGACAGAGAGAAGAGGACTACGGACTAGGGACTACGGACTACGGACCAGGGACCGGGGATCAAAGACCAGGGACTATGGACCAGGGACTACGGACTACGGACCAGGGACAAAAGGGTGAAGAACAAAAGTATGTGGTCAAACGGGGAGACAGTTTGTGGCAGATTGCCAAAAGGCATCGTGTGGCGGTTTCCGATTTGAAGGCGTGGAATGATTTGCAAAACAATAAAATCCGCCCGGGGAGGGCTCTGATGATTTCACCGGTC
The DNA here is from genome assembly GCA_016203765.1 of Deltaproteobacteria bacterium. GTDB lineage: Bacteria > UBA10199 > UBA10199 > SPLOWO2-01-44-7 > SPLOWO2-01-44-7 > JACQMB01. Next base: position 4,341 of record JACQMB010000016.1, on the reverse strand, counting down.
AAATCGGCTTATGCGGCCGAGCCGGAGCCGGTCAAAAAAGAACATATTGTTCGTCACGGCGAAAACCTCTGGCGGATCGCCAAACAACACGGCGTCACCATCTCCGACCTCAAAAACTGGAACGACCTCTCCACCAGCCGGATCCATCCCGGAAAATCTTTGTTCGTCTCCCAACCCTGACCCAAATCGGTGGGTCAGATGCCGAATTGAAGCGGAACCCCTTCGGCTCACTTCAGGAAACGCCCGGCGCTCATTTAAAAAGCGTCGCGACGGCGTAAATCGGAATGACCTCCGCCTTTTCCGTTCGGGTAAAATTTTCGTGGGAAAAACGAATCCCCGACGCAATCCCCTTTGCTTCGAGAAACAAAAAAAGACTCCGCATTCCCCCTTTCGTTCCGGCCTTGACTTCAATGGGGCAAATCTTATCTCCCTTCTGGATCACATAATCAACCTCCGCGGTGCTGGCCCGTGCCTCCCGGTGCCAATAAAACAGGTCAGGACGAATGCCGGGATCGTGATAGGCCAGCAATTCCAACCCCACGAAAAGCTCGGCCAAATTCCCCTTGCTGATGAGTTCGATCGGTTTTTTCAACATATGGTCCGAAAGATCCAGACCCAGGAGGCGCTGATGGATTCCCAGGTCGAAGAGAATAACCTTGAATTTTTTTGGATTGATCTGGGCGCCAAGAGGAATCCCGCTGGCCGCCGTATGATACACGCGATAGGCCAGCCCCGCTTTGGCCAAGAGTTCCAGCGCCGTCTTATAACCGTGAATGGCCTCCCCCTGGGCAACTTTGGAATATTGAAATTTCCCGCCGGCCTGCTGCGCGGCGGATCGAAAGATTTCCATCAGGCGCGTCACCGGGGACTTCTTTTTATACTTGGAAAAATCGTCCTGAAGCGTCGTGACCAGTTCATCGATTATTTTCTGGCAGGAGGGAAGGTCACTCCCCGCGACGAAGGCGGCGATCACGGCAGGCATGCCGCCCAGGACCTGATAGATTCTAAACTTTTCCAGTAATTCACGATGCAGGACGTCATCCAGCGGACGGCTGGGGTTGGCGTTTTGCGCCAACTGATCGAGTTCTTCACGCCCGGCGGCCCATAAATATTCCCGAAAGGAAAGGGGATAGAGAAAAAGACTGGAAATTCTCCCGACGCCAAAGGAGGGAATTTCCGAAAGGGCGAATTCCAGCATGGAACCGGCCGCAATCACGTGAAGGTCCGGCATTTTTTCGTGATAGAAGCGCAAGGCACGGATGGCGTTGGGACAGGCCTGAATCTCGTCAAAAAAGAGGAGACTTTTCCCAGGGTGGAGAGAGACCCCCGAATAGGCAGTCAGTTTTTGATTGATCTCTGCGGGATTTAATGACCCCTCAAGAAAAGAGGCCAGCCTCGGGTCTTCTTCAAAGTTTACCTCCAGAAAAGTTTCAAAGGTTTGGCCCAGCCTGCGGATGGAATAGGTCTTCCCCACCTGTCTGGCGCCGCGCACCAGCAGGACTTTTCTCCCGTGAGAATCGCGCCATGCTTCAAGATGGCCGTCTATCTTTCTTTTCATTAAATCAAGGTAATAATATGAATTAATTTTAATTAAATCAAGGTAATTAAATCCGGGGACACCTTACTTAATTCATCGGGAATTAAGTAAGGTGTCCCCGGATTTATCACCCTAAAATTTTGGGAATGGGCAGGCGGTAGCGTTCGCGGAAGGCGAGTTCTTTTTCGATGTATCTTCTTTTCGCCCTTTTAAGGCTTGCATATTGCTGCATCAACCGCCGGATGATCTCCCCGTTTTCCGCACGGGTGTGATTGTCCGACCGGTCGGGATGGGCCTGGTAAATCAGCCGTCGGGTCTCTTTCAGCGAGCGTTGCAACAGCTTCAAATCCTTTGCGACCGTTTCATCCCTCACCCGCAAATTGATTTTTCCGGCAAAGGCGACGGTGCCGCCGGTTTGGACATCGGGCATCTTAAAGTCCCACCATTCCTTTGCCTCGGGGCCTTCTACCAGCTCGATGGCCCCCTGAAGGTGTTTTCCGGTGAGGACAATCTTTCGATGTTGTCTATCCGTTGCGACCGTTTCATCCCTCACCTGCAAATTGATTTTTCCGGCAAAGGCGACGGTGCCGCCGGTTTGGACACCGGGCATCTCAAAGTCCCACCATTCCTTTGCCTCGGGGCCCTCGACCAGCTCGATGGCCCCCTGAAGGTGTTTTCCGGTGAGGACGACCTTTCGATGTTGTCTAATTGTGGTCCGATCCACACCCAGATCCCGTGCGGCTTGATGGACCGATTGGTAGAGGGTCAACGCCACCTGCAGGTCGAATGCGATCCTTCTTCTTTGGATTTCACCGGTGACATGGATACCCGCCCTTGCCAATTGTCTTCTAACCGAGGAGGTGGAGATTGAAAAAAATCCAGCGGTTCTCTTTAATGCCCCAAGGGGGCTGGGAAAACGATGCAGCTCCGCGAAAAATTTTGCAACCATTTGTCCCCTCCTGCCTAAATTCGCTTTTCTCTTTTCCGCTAAACCCTTTTCCACGGAAAGGAGGTTTTCAATCGTTGCTTCATCCAAACGGAGAAGAATACTATTGAGGCTGTCAGCCACATTTCTCCATTTTGTTTTCAGGCGAGTCGCTATCTTTGCGAGACTCAATCCCTCCAGCCTCAACCTCACAATTTTCGCCTGCCTCGGTGTTAATGAAGGAGGAAGTGAATCCGGCTTTGCGGCCATAAAGAAAAAGGCCGGTGTTTTGCGCAAGGGAGCGCCGCCCCCCAAATAAACCTGGGCACCGGCTTGTTGGAGGTCGCGGACCGGCATCCCCTCTTCCGGGTCGCTAAAGAATCGGATCTGGTTTGACCCGGGGAAACGATAGGAGGCCAGCAGTTCTTTTAGTTTGCCATGGTCGGTTTCGATGGCCTCGAGGATGGCTGTATTCAAGGCCTCGAACCGGCTCCGATTGCCGAAAGCGCGGGCCTGTTGGTAGGCCGCCACCAAAGCAGGAAGGGTACTCTCTTCAAAACTACCCTCGGCCATTCCCGCTCCCAAAACCTCCAGGGCGACATAGCCTTCCTCGGTGGCCGTCGCACCGGAGACAAAGGCGCTGGCCAAAGCCTCCGGGCCGGCAAAATAGGCGGGGACGATGGCGGGCATTGGATTCATCACTCTCCTTATCGGCACCCTGCCAAATTGGTTGCGCCGATCCAACAAAATTATTAATGATAATAGTTGACAATGGTATTGATTATCATGATAATAAGGCTGTGAAACAAGTAGCTGAATTTAAAAGACTTTTAGATATGGAAATTCCCAAAAACCTCGTTAAGGGGTCAGGGGCGGCTTTTCTTTGGGGGCCGAGGGGAACAGGGAAGACTACTCATCTGAAGCAAAAATACCCAAAGGCCAGGTACTATGACCTGTTGCAATCCGATCTTTTTACGGAATTAACCCTTCAGCCGAATCGTCTGCGGGAAGAGGTCTTGGCCCAAAGGCCGGCCACGGTGGTGATCGATGAGATTCAAAAAATTCCAAGACTTTTGGATGAGATTCATTGGTTATTGGAAAATACACCCACCTGCATTATTTTGTGCGGGTCGAGTGCCAGAAAACTCAAAAGGGAGGCCAAAAATCTCTTGGGGGGCCGGGCGGTTTCTTTTAAGCTGTTTCCCCTGGTGACGGCTGAGATCAAGGATTTTAATTTGAACCAGGCACTCCAATTTGGGATGAATCCGCGCCATTATCTTGAGGACAAACCGCGCCCGTTGCTGAAGGCCTATGTCAATAATTACTTGAAAGAGGAAATTATTGATGAGGCCATTGTCCGCAATATCCCTTCCTTTGCCAAATTTCTTGAAATCGTTGCCTTAACCCACGGGCAGCTTTTAAATTACACCAATGTTGGGCGTGAAGCGGGTGTTTCCCCCAGTACGGTTCGCGATTATTATCAAATCCTCGAAGATACCTTGATTGGTCATGCGTTGGAGCCGTGGCGAAAGCAAAAAGACCGGCGGTTGATTGAAACAGCCAAATTTTATCTGTTTGATGTCGGTATCGCGAATTATTTGCATCCCGAAGTCAGGCAGGTTGCGGAGGGAACCGATATCTATGGAAACGCCTTTGAACATTTCCTGCTGGAAGAGGTGCGCGCTTACATGAGTTATCGGGACAGGGATGAGCCCTTGACCTTTTGGCGAACCGCCTCCGGCTACGAGGTCGATCTCATTATCGGCTCGATGGAAACCTGTTTGGAATTCAAATCCTCCAAAAATATTGGCGCCAATCATTTAAAAGGACTTCGAGCCTTAAAGGAAGAACACAAGGTTCGGCGGGCCATTGTGGTGAG
>JACQMB010000015.1 GCA_016203765.1 Deltaproteobacteria bacterium | reverse complement strand
GTTCCCGGCCAGGAAAAAACCTTGGGGCTTGGTTGGACGACCCTGGTGGCCGTTCCGATGCTCTATTTGTTGAAATTTTTCTATCAACTGATTCACAACTACGGGGTTGCTATCATTTTGCTGACGATTTTGGTGAAAATTTTGCTCAATCCGATCAACCGGAAATCACTGGCATCGATGAAGGGGATGCAGGCGATCCAACCCCGCCTTAAAGAACTTCGACAAAAATATGGCGAGGACAAACAAAAGCTGAATCAGGAGACGATGCAGCTTTTCAAGAACAACAAAATTAATCCGATGGGGGGATGCCTGCCCATGCTCTTGCAAATTCCGATCTACATTGCCTTATATAAAGTGCTCTGGAGCTCGGTGGAACTCTACCACGCCCCGTTTTTTTGGTTTTACAAAGACCTCTCCGCCCCCGATCCTTTCTTTGTGACCCCTCTTTTGCTCGGCATCACCATGTTTATTCAAACCAAGATGACGCCGACCGCCACGGTCGATCCGATGCAGCAAAAGATGATGCTGATGATGCCTTTGATGTTTTGTCTCTTCATGGTTTTCCTGCCGATGGGCCTGGGACTTTATATCCTGGTCAACACCCTGATGACGATTCTTCAGCAGTGGATGTATAAAAAAGAGATAAGGATGCGCGACGTCGTGTTAGGACGGTTGTCATTGCGAGGACGGTAGGCCGAACAATCCAGTAACCTTAGCTGGGATTTTCCGGGGCCAGGTAAATCATCGCCCCGCCGGTGGCCTCGTTGTTCCAGGAGTTGGAGAAGTTGTCGAAGCTGATCCCCAACGTCATTTTATCCCCCTCGTTGATTTTCTTGCCTTCGGGATCGAGGAAGGGATTGGGGGTCAAATCGACAATCTGGTGGTCAGCATTCAGCTGGGCCTCGGCACGCCAGAAGGGAATCACGGAAACATCGCCCCCCTCGCTGTGGGTCAGCGAGACCGCAACGCCGTAATTGGACAGAACGCCGTTGGCCACCATCAAATGTCCCCCTTCGGGGATGGTAAATGTTTTGTTGGTTTCGATAAATTCTCCCGGCTCCAGGGTCAACGGCTTGTGCTCACACGGATCGGGGTCGAGCAACACGGCCTTCACGTCGGAGTAGGCTTGCGCCTGTTCCATCGGGACGGTTTCCAGGTCAAATTCGAACATCACACTCAAAAAATCCTGTTCCGATTTGTTTTGAAAAACAACTTTGGCTTCTAACGGATCGTCGGGCAGAAGCGGATACCCGAAACCCTCCGGCAATTCCACCTTGGTCAACGCGGAGGTCGCCGCCGCAAAGGGATTGCCCCCGTTGCCGGTGGCGCAAACGGGATTGGGCTCGCTCTTGTTAAAGAGGATGGCCTTGTGCAACAGCTGGCCGGAGAGCTCCCGGCCGTCGGCGTCGATCACCTTGGGGTTGAAACCGGTTACCCAAACCGGTTCGGAGACTTGGAAATTCAGGCTTTCGGCATTTTCCAGGGTTAGTTCGCCCGACTCGCCGGCCAAAAGATCGACCGGGCCCACGTGATAAACCAGTTTTTGTGAATTCGGATTTTTTAAACTGTTGAAGAGATTGCTGTCGCCGGAAAGGGATTGATTATTGGCCGGACCTGCCCCGTCCTCCTCCGAAAGGGAAGGCGCCCCGTCGGGTTGAGAACAGGCGGCCAACCAGAAAATAGCTAAAGCGGTGAAAAAGGCCTTCTTCATTCTGCCCGCCAAAGTATTGGAATCCCTAATAAACACAATACGCAGTGCACCAAAAATGTTGACACGGTGCGACGAATAGCGATAGCAGAGAGCCATGCAAGAAGAGACGACTGTCGCGGCGATTGCCACGCCCCAGGGGATGGGAGGGGTGGGGCTTATCCGGATATCGGGTCCGGCATCGAGGGGGGTGTTGAAAAGTCTGTGGAAAAACCAGACAAAGTCGGTGGATAAATTTGTAACCCATCGATTATATTATGGAAATTTTATCGATCCATCCACCGGTGAGATTGTGGATAAGGGCCTAGCTGTCTGGATGCAGGCCCCCCATTCCTACACCGGCGAAGATGTGGTTGAAATTCAAGTTCACGGTTCGCCCCTGGTTTTGGAAAAAATTTTGCAGGGCTGTTTGAAAGCCGGCGCGCAACCGGCCGGTCCCGGAGAGTTCACCAAGCGGGCCTATCTGAATGGCAAAATCGATCTGGCCCAGGCCGAGGCGGTGGCCGACCTGATCGCCTCCTCCAGCGAAGAGGGGCTCAAACAGGCCAAGGAACATTTGGCCGGGCGGCTTTCGGCAAGAATCAAGGAATTTCAGGATGAGTTAGTGAGGCTCCGCGCCTTTGTGGAGGCCTCGATTGATTTTCCTGACGAAGACATCGAGTTGATTCAAAAAGAGGGGATTCTAGGACGCCTCCAACCGATTCGCGCCGCCATTGCCGGCCTCCTCGCCACCTATCAGGAGGGGCGCATCCACCGGGAGGGGGTGAAAACCGTTTTGGCGGGAAGGCCCAATGTCGGCAAGTCGAGCCTGCTCAATGCCCTGGTCGGTCAGGATCGGGCTATTGTCCATCGCCGGCCGGGGACCACGCGGGATGTGATCGAAGAGACCTGCCAATTCGGCGGCGTTCTCTTTCATCTCTTTGATACGGCCGGGATGCGTCCGAACGCCAAGGGGGTGGAGGCCATCGGGGTGAAAAAAAGCGAGGACCTTTTGGGTGAGGCCGACCTGGTCTTGTGGGTCCTGGACGGTTCCACCGCCATGAAAAAAGAGGACATCGAATTTTTATCCAGCCTGAATCTTTCCCAAACCATTGTCTGCGTGAATAAGCTTGACTTGGGCCTGCGGTGGAAGCCCGATTCCATGCTGTTGAGCAAAGACAAAAAATATCTTGCCCTGATTTCGGCTTTGCGCGGGGACGGACTGCGCGGTCTGCAGGAGATGATGGCCGATTGGGTGCAAAGACAAAGACCCAGAGATGGAAACTCGGTCCGGATTGCCAAATTGAGGCATCAGCGGATTTTGGAGCGGGCCGGCCAACAGCTCCAGTCAGCCGCAAAAATGCTGGCCGAATCTCCCCGCGTCGAACTGATCGCCCTCCACCTCCAAAAGGCCCACGAAGCCCTGGGCGAAATCACCGGTTCTAATATGAGCGAGGATTTGCTGGACGCGATCTTCCGGGAGTTTTGCATAGGGAAGTAACTAAAGCCGGAAAGTTGCGTGGGGAAAATGTGGTCGGAGGTCAACGAGGCCGCCTTCCGGTTTGAAAATTTGGATGTCTCCTCCGAACTCATCTATTACGCGAAAAAATTAAAACCGGAGATCGCCCTGCAAATCGTTAAGACCGGCGGCGTCCAGGAACGGTTTGAAGTTGAAAAGGGTTTTGGCGGAACCCTGGTCAGCGCCGGCGCGCTCCTGGGGCTGTTCTAGTTGGAGGATTTCCCTCGGCAGTGTTGTCTTAACAACGGCTTAGTCGCGGCGGCTTAGTCCTCCACACGCAGCGAGCCGCGAACCCGTTCGGCAATGATGGCCATTGCCGCTTTGACCATTTCTTTCTGGCCGCTTGTGATCCTGACTCCTGTCAGTGAAAGAGCTTGACCTAACTGATCTGCGTCTAAATTTTTCGCCCTGCGCAGGTTCGCCTCGCCCAGGTCCGCCTCGCCCAGGTCCGCCCAGTGCAGGTTCGCCCCGTACAGGTTCGCCCTGCGCAGGTCCGCCCCGATCAGGTTCGCCCAACTCAGGTCCGCCCCGAACAGGATCGCCCCGCGCAGGTCCGCCCCGCGCAAATTAGGACTCCAGGATGGGTTATTTACCCGTAAGGAATTAAAATCCGCAATTCTGCTCTCCCTTAAAAGCGCAACCGCTTGTCGGTTGAGATCTCCTGTTGAAATGGCCGGTGTGGAACCCACCCTCTCCGCCGCTCCGGCGGCTTGGAGAGAGCCGGGACGGAGTCTGCTCCCTGCTTCTCCACCCCTGCCGATCGTCGATGCCAAACCGGCGGAGGCAAACACCTGGGAAGGATTGTTTGTTCTGCGTATTGCCAATGCGTGTGCCACGATTACTGCCGAAAAATCGCCAAACAATTTCATATCCCCGGCGGTCGTCCAGCCGGCAGGGCCGATCCTACCTTGGCCTGATAACAGCAAGGCCCTGGCTCGTTCCTCATCATTCAACGCCCCAGGATCGTTCGATAATGCTTCCACCATGGCCGCGTCGGCCATGACCGTGTCGGCGCCGGCAAAAGCGGCTCCATCCAAAAAAACCCCGCCCCCCGTGACCGTCGTCGCCTCCCAACCCGGCATGATAGTTAGTGTCGTCATCGCTTCCTCCTTTTTACCATATGGTACCTGGTACTATATGGTAATTTTCTTGTTTGTCTCCCTACCAGGACTTATCGGCCGTTGTCAAAAAAAGTTGCGTCGAAAAATTTTCCTTGACTTCTCTAATGAGTATTTTATACTCATGCCATGAGTAAACGACTCCAGGTCTTGGTGGAACCCAGGGAATATAAGCAATTTCAGTCATTGGCGGAGGCCAGGGGGTTAAGTTTGGGCGAGTGGGTTCGGCAAACGTTAAGGCGCTTTGCCCTGTCCGCTTCCGCCAAGGGCCCTCAAGCCAAAATCAACTCCATCCGCCGGGCGAGTCAACTCCATTATCCCAGCGGGGAGATGGAACAAATTCTGGCGGATATCGAAAAGGGCTATTTAGAGTGATCTTTGTCGACTCGAATGTGCCGATGTATCTCATTGGCGAAGATCACCCTCACAAGAGAGATGCGAGTCTTATTCTTGAAAAACTGGCAAGCGAAAGAGAGCGCCTGGTCACCAATTCGGAGGTCCTTCAGGAAATCCTGCATCGCTACACGGCCATTCAAAGAAAGGACGCCATTCAACCCTGCCTCGACGCCCTTTATGGTTTTATTGATGATATTTTTCCGATAGAAGAAGAAGATGTTTTAAGCGCCAAAGCCCTCGTTTTGGCTTATGATCAGCTGACGGCCAGGGACGCCCTTCATGTCAGTCATATGAAACGTTATCAGATTGAAATCATTTTTTCTTTTGATAAACACTATGATGCATTGCCAAAGATAAAAAGGATTCCTCGGTAGGGCTCTGGCCATGTTCACCTATCCCAAAACCTTCGACGTGATCGTGGTCGGGGCCGGGCATGCCGGCTGTGAGGCGGCCCTGGCTTCTGCCCGGATGGGATGCGCCACCCTGTTGCTTTCCGGCAATCTCGACACCATCGCCCACATGAGCTGTAACCCGGCCATCGGCGGCCTGGCCAAGGGGCATCTGGTCAAGGAGATCGACGCCCTGGGCGGCGAGATGGGAAAAAACACCGACGTCACCGGTATTCAGTTTCGCCGCCTCAACATGAGCAAGGGGCCCGCGGTTCGGGCGACACGCGCGCAATCGGATCGCAATCGCTACAAGGAGCGGATGAAAAAGGTGTTGGAGAATGCTTTCAATTTAACAATCAAGCAGGCGTTGGTTGAATCGTTGTTGGTTGAGGGCGGAAAAATCAAAGGTGTGGTTTCAAAAATTGAGGAGTGTTTTTTGGGCCATGCCGTGGTGCTGACCACCGGGACTTTTTTGGGCGGGCTCATGTACTACGGCCTCAACAAGGCCGACGGCGGGAGGGCCGGTGATTTTGCGGCCAAGGGTTTGTCGAAATCGCTCAAGGATTTGGGGTTTGAACTGGGGCGGCTCAAAACGGGAACGGTCCCGCGTTTGGACGGCAACACCGTCGATTGGGGGAGCTTGGAAAAACAGCGGGGCGACACGCCCCCGCCCCTCTTTTCTTTTTCAGAAACGAAAACGCTTCTGGAACAACGCCCCTGTTTCATCACCTACACCAACCAAAAAACGCATGACCTTATCAAGGCCAACCTCGACCGCTCGCCGATGTATTGCGGCGTCATTGAGGGAATCGGGCCGCGCTATTGCCCTTCGATCGAGGACAAGGTGGTGCGATTCGCCGACAAGGAGCGCCATCAGCTTTTTTTGGAGCCGGAAGGGCTGGAGACAAACGAAATCTATGTCAATGGAATGTCCACCTCCCTGCCGGTCGATGTGCAGATCGCCATGGTTCGCTCCGTGCCGGGGCTGGAGAAGGCCGAAATCATGCGCCCCGGCTACGCGGTCGAATACGATTTTGTCCCCCCCACGCAGCTCACTCCGACGCTTGAAACAAAAAGTGTCGCGGGCCTCTTCCACGCCGGCCAGATCAACGGGACCTCCGGTTACGAAGAAGCCGCCGCTCAAGGGATGATGGCCGGCATCAATGCCGCGCTTAAAATCAAAGGAGAAGGGCCTCTCATTTTGGACCGCTCCCAGGCCTATATGGGAGTGATGATCGATGACCTGGTGACCAAGGGGTGTGCGGAGCCCTACCGAATGTTTACCTCCCGCGCAGAGTACCGCCTCCTGTTGCGGGAAGACAACGCTGATTTGCGTTTGCGTGAAGTCGGCCGGCGGCTTGGGCTGGTCGACGACAAGGATTGGACACGCTTTACTGAAAAACGAGAGGCGATCAAGGCGCTCGCTGGCGACCTCAACGCCTTCGTTTTAAAACCGGATGCCGCCACCAACCAAAAACTGGTTGCAATGGGAACCGCCCCGATTAAAAAACCGGCCCGCCTGACCGAAATTCTCCGCCGGCCGGAGGTCGCGTTGAATAAAATATTGGAATTCTTTTTGCGCGAGAAAGAGGACACCTCGTGCGCGGTGAAAGAACAGGTGGAAATACAAGTCAAATACGAAGGCTATATCGACTCCCAGCGCTACGATGTTGAACTATTCAAAAAAAGGGAAAACCTGAGTATCCCCGGCCAGTTCAACTTTCACCAAATCCCCGGCCTCTCCAAAGAGGTCCAGGAAAAATTGACCCAAATCCGCCCGCAGAACCTGGGCCAAGCCGCCCGGATTTCCGGCGTCACGCCGGCCGCCCTTTCCATTTTAATGGTTTACTTGAGCCGGGCAAAAAGGCTAAAACAACCGGCGGTGTGAGGCGAAAATATCCCGTACAAATTACCTTTTGGGGCGTGCGCGGCTCGGTGACCTCCCACGACCCAAAAAATTTCAAGCACGGCGGCCATACCGCTTGCGTCTCCTTTTACTATCACAAAAAATGGTTTGTTTTGGACGCCGGCACCGGCATCCGCAACCTCGGCAAAAAATTGGCAAAGACCAGGAGGCCGATCGTTCTCCTCCTTTCCCACCTCCATTGGGATCATGTCTTTGGACTTCCCTTTTTTAAACCCCTTTACCAAAGAGGGAGGAAGATCATTTTAGCCGGTCCCTCCCGCGCCAACCACTCTTTCAGAAAAACCCTTAACGAGGCGATGCGCCCACCTTTCTTTCCGATTCGAACGAACCAGTGGAGGGCACGAATCCGTTGGCAGACTTTAAAACAGAAACCGATTCCGTTAGACGGGGTGATCGTGGAGCCGAGGCGGGTTGCCCATCACAACGGAACCTTTGGATTCCGGTTTGTCTTTCCGGACGGAAGAAAAATTATCTATGTCACCGATCAGGAGCTGAGGCCCGCCGACAAAAAATTTGCGCGGTGGATCGAAGGGGCCGACTTACTCATCCACGACAGTCAATATGACCGAAAAACATATGCCAAAAGAAAGGGCTGGGGGCATTCCTGTTTTGAAATTGTTTTAACAATGGCGATGGACGCCAAGGTCAAACGCCTCCTGTTGTTTCATCATGACCCCGATGCAAACGATAAGACGCTGGGGAAAAGACTTCTCCTTTGCCGGCAACGGATCAAGGCTAGGCGGAGTTCGTTAAAATGTTCGATGGCTAAAGAAGGATGGAGCCTTGTTGTTTAGTTTGTCATTGCGAGGAGCCCCGCCCGGCGGGGCGACGAAGCAATCTCCATTTACAACCTATCTTCACCTCCTGCTCAAATGGAATAAAGCCCACAATTTAACCGCCATCACCGATCCGGGCGAAATTAAAATCAAACATTTTGAAGACTCGCTGGCCCCCCTCCCCTTTTTGCCTACACCTTGCCGCCTGCTGGATATCGGATGCGGCGCCGGATTTCCCGGAATTCCGTTAAAAATTAAACGTCCGGACCTGGAAGTTGTCTTGCTCGACTCCCGGCGCAAAAAGACCGCCTTTTGCGAGGCGGTGATTCGGAAGTTGGATTTGGAAGAGATAACCGCGGTTCAAGGCCGCGCCGAAGATGCGACCGTTCAAACAAAACTGGGCCGGTTCGACGCGGTGATCTCCCGCGCCGCTTTTTCGATCGCCGAATTTTTAAAAATCGCCCGGCCCTACTTAAAAAAGGATGGGGTTGCCATCGCGATGAAGTCGAGGCGCTGGCCGGAGGAAAAGACGATCTTGGGAAATTGGAAACTCAAAACGGTCTTTGATTATGAGTTGAGCAATGATTTGGGCCGGCGCAGCCTTTTGATTTTTTAGTTGTTTGATTGCGAACAACTCGCCCCTTTCCAAACATTGTCTTTTACGGAAAGTTCCTCGCCATCAATGACAATCACACCGTCATAGACATAACTTCGAAACCGATACGGATCGCCGTCAATGGCCAGGCGGGCATTCAACTCCGCCACAAAATCCTTTTGGGGAACCTTGTAGAGCACCGGGATGGGATTATCCGGGGGCCCGTTTTGGCAAAGGGCCTCGCCTAAAAATTCCCCGGTTTGGACCTCATAGTCCCCTTCCACCACACAGGCGATCTCCCCTTTCAATTTGACCGGGCCGAGGCAGGGGTTGTTGAAGGCAAAATCATGAAAGACAAAGCGCAAGACCAGCGAGGAAAAATGTCGGACCACATTCTCAGGGTTATTGGGAGGGAAAACTTCCTCTCCTTCTCCAAAAACACTCAAGGTCATTCGCCCCTTATTTTCAAAACCGACATATTGACGGCTGTAATCGATGACGAAGGCCTCTTGCTGAAAAGCCCCCGTTGGGGCTTCCGTGGCGGCGGCTTTGGAGATGGTGGGAGAGGATTCCAAAGACATTCCAGCGGCAGAGCCCTGCTCCTGCCGAAAAACGCCCCCCAAAAGATCAAACATCATATAGAAATTGATATTGGGATCGACCGCTCCCATGGCCATCTCACCTTCAGTGGAGGTATTTCCCACTGAGTTTTCAATGGGTTCAGAGGCTTGAGGCGTAGCACAGCCCGCTATCAGAAGAAGGCCAAACACCACCCAGTTTTTGTTCATTATAACCGGTCTGCTTTCCCGGCTCCCCTACCACTATAGTTATCGGCAGAATTTCAAAATTGTTGCTAAGATTTTCTGATTTTTTTCATTATTTTTAGATGAACTGATAAGTTATTGAATTTATTATATTATTATCTACTGTTTCACGTGAAACACCTACGTTGCGGGAATAATTTGTACGTGGATTTTGCGTGAGGGCCGGGGGCCGTCCAGCTCCACAAGCATAATGGCCTGCCATGTTCCAAGCTGGAGCTTCCCATTGGAAATCGGAATGGTTTCCGATGGACCGAGACAGGATGCAATCATGTGGGATTGGGCATTATTGTCAATGCGGTCATGGAGATAGCCGGAATGGCTTGGGAAAACCTTATTCAATACATTGATGAAGTCAGTTTGAATGTTTGGGTCGGCGTTTTCATTGATTATGATGGCGGCGGTGGCGTGTGGAACATAGACATGGCAAATACCATCGGAAATGCATGATTTTTTAATAATATCAACTAGTTCATCTGTAATATCGATGCATTCCTGCGATCGTCTCGTTTTAATAGTGAAAGTGTGCATTGTTATTGGCTTTTTAGCTAATTTTTTGAGATGTGGCAAGCTAAATGTTTCACGTGAAACACTTCTTGATTGCAATCGGGGTGGAAAGGGAGTAATTATTATTCAAATTTTGTTTCACGTGAAACACTCCAAATAAATGTCTGAAATCATAGCAATATGTAACCAAAAAGGGGGTGTTGGGAAGACGACAACTTCTGTCAACCTCTCTGCCTGTTTAGCCGCCGCGGAGAAAAAAACGCTGTTGGTTGACTTGGATCCTCAAGCCAATGCAACCACGGGGGTAGGTTGTAATAAAAATACAATAAATTCAAGCATTTATCAATCATTGATCGGTGATACCCCCATTCAGGAGGTTGTTAGTAAAACGGCGATGCTGTTTCTTGATTTAGCCCCTTCTCAGAATGATTTGGTGGGGGCCGAACTGGAATTGGCCGGCCTTGTTTCACGTGAAACATATTTGCAAAAGTGCCTCGCCCCAGTTGCCGAAAATTACAATTACATCGTCATCGACTGTCCCCCAAGTCTGGGTCTGTTAACGCTCAATGCCCTTACCGCCGCCCATTCGGTTTTAATTCCGGTCCAGTGTGAATATTATGCCATGGAGGGGCTTGCTAATCTTAAGCAAACCATTGGAATTGTTCAACAAAGATTTAATCCCGGCCTCAAAATAAAAGGGATTGTTTTAACCATGTTTGATTCGAGAAATAATCTTTCCCATCAGGTTGCTGAAGAATTACGGAAATATTTTAGCCAATTTGTTTTTCAAGTGGTTATTCCAAGAAATGTCCGGTTAAGCGAGGCCCCAAGCCACGGCAAGCCAATTATTTTATACGACGTCAAATCGACCGGGGCGGAGGCCTATTTTGATTTGGCCAAAGAAATTTTAGCCAAGGAGGTTTTATATGACACAACGCAAAGCCCTCGGGCGGGGGTTGGAAGCGCTCCTGAGTACAGGCGAGGCGGAGCCGGTGAGCAAAGAGGCGGTCCGGATCCCCTTCAGCACGGCGCAGGTCATGCCGCAGGCTCATCCGGCAACCGTTCCGATTGACAAAATTTTTCCCAACCGGAGTCAACCGAGGGAAAATTTCGACGACGCCGGCTTGAAAGATCTGGCCGCCTCGATCAAAGAGGATGGGATGCTTCAACCGGTGGTTGTTTCTCCTTCGTTGGACGGCCGGTTTGAATTGATAGCCGGGGAACGGAGGTTGCGGGCCGCCCGGCAGGCCGGCCTCACCGAAGTGCCGGTAATCATTCGTAATGTTGAAAAAGACAAAATGCTGGAGCTGGCACTGGTGGAAAATATCCAGAGGGAGGATTTAAATCCCATGGAGGAGGCGAAGGGCTATCAAAACTTACAGGAGAGCTTCGGACTCAACCACGCTGACATCGCCGAAAAGGTCGGCAAATCGAGAGAATATATTGCCAACACCACAAGGCTCTTAAAATTACCCAAGGCGGTCCAGGAAGATGTGATGGCAAACCGTCTGTCGGCCGGCCATGCCAGGGCCCTTTTGGCCCTTCCCTCCAAGGAAGAGCAGTTGATGTTTAGAAATAGAATCGTCAGTCAGCTCCTAAGTGTTCGGGATATCGAGCAAATGATACAGGAAAGGGGGGGAGAAAAAAAAAGAAGGGCCAGGCGAAAAATGCACTTGTCAGACCAGATGAAGCTGATAATAGACGAGATGGAGAATATCCTGGCAACCAAAATTCGTTTGCAGGCCGGCACCAGGGAAGGCCACGGAAAAATTATCATTGATTATTATTCTTGGCAGGATTTGGATCGGGTGTACCGAAAAATCGCGGGTTCGAAGGAGGGGGAGAAAAAATGGGAAAGAACAACGGAGGGTGGCTGAAGGGAAACAAAGATCAGGTCAACGGCCTGCTTGACCGGGGCTGTAGTTTTGAGGGAAAGATCGCCTTTGACGGCACGGTCCAAATCAACGGTGACTTTACCGGAGAAATTTCATCGGAAGGGACGCTGGTGGTCGGTCAGGAAGCCCGCGTGTCGGGCAAAGTCAGGGTCGACACCCTTATTTGTTATGGAACCGTCGACGGGAACGTCGAGGCCAAAAGCAAAATCGAAATCCATCTCCCGTCGGTAGTCACCGCCGACATCGCCACCAAATCCTTGAGCATCGATGAGGGGGCCCTTTTTCAAGGCCGGTGTGACATGCACCATGCGGGCAAGGCCGAGGACATTTCCTCCTTTGACACCCTCGCTCGGCCCGGAAAAACAACCAACGGAGACGGCGCCAGCCGCGAAGATCAGTTATAAACAGTGATCCGGCCCAATTAGGTGTTGTCAACCGCGGCCTGATCGTCTAAGACTCCCGCCTGCCATGTTGCTCAGTACCGAAGTTCAGCTGATGCCCGATAAAACACTTTTCACGCAACTGGCCATCTTTTTGACGGTCTTGGCGGCCCTCAACCATTTTGTCTTTAAACCGGTCTTAAGAATTATCAGGCTCCGACGGGAGAAAACCAAGGGGGATCAGACCAGAATCGAGGAACTGACCAAGCAAACGGAGGGCCTGGTTAAGGAGTACGAAGGCAAAATCCATGAGGCCAGAAAAGAGGCCTTCCAGATGAAAGAGGCGATCCGCCGTGAGGGGGAAGCCCAGGGACAAAGAATCATTCAGGAGGCCAGGGGGGCCAGTCTCGCCCAGATGGAAAAGGCGAGCCGGGCCATTCAAAAAGAGACCGAAGCGGCGTCAAAAAAACTGGAGGCCCAGGCCGAGGGGATGAGCCGGACCCTGGCCGAAAAACTCCTGGGGAGGGCATTCCAATGATGGAATGGATCAACTTCATTCTTTTTGTTGGTGTGTTGGCCTATTTTTTGCGGGAGCCGCTTCTCGATTTTTTGGGAGACCGGAGCGAAAGGATCCATCAAGAGTTGGAAAAAATAGCCAAACAAAAAAAAGTGATCGAAGCCCGCCTGGAGGATTATAAGAAGCGCCTCGACATCGCCGGCCTGGAAATCGAAAACCTGAAAAAAGAATTTCAAAGCGAAGGGGAGACGGAAAAGAAAAATCTCATTCAAAAGGCCCAAAAATATTCGGAAAAAATCAGGGAAGACGCCAAAAGAATGACGGAGCAGGAGTTGAACAAGGCGCGGCACATTTTAAGGCGAAAGACCTTTCTGCTGGCCGTCGATTTGGCGCAAAAGAAATTGCAGCAGGAGGTTGGTCCCGCCGACCAGGAGCGCCTGGCCCGGTGGGGGATTGGGCATTTGGAAAGGGTGAAAGGTGCGCGAACAGGTATTAGCTAAACGATACGCCAAGGCCCTGTTTGATCTTGGGCTGGAGGAAAAACTGCTGGAGCGTTTCGGCGAGGAGCTGGGCCGCCTGAAGAAGGCCTTCGCCGCGGAGCCGGCGATGTTGAAACTTCTTTCTTTGCGGGAATTAAAACCGGAGAAGAAAGAAAAGATTGTTGAAAGTCTGTCCGGGAAATTGCTTTTGTCCCCATGGGTGAAAAATTTTTTAAAGCTGGCCGTCCAAAGACGGAGGATCGGCCATTTTATGGCGATGGCGAAGGCCTTCGCTGACCTGACCCTGGCCAGCGAAAACAGGTTGGTGGCGAAGGTTTCGGCGGCGGAGCAAACAAGCCTGGAGGCCCTCAGGGATGAATTAAAAAAATCCTTGGAGAAGTTGACCGGCAGAAAGGTTGAGTTTGAGATCGAAGAAAAACCGGCTCTGCTCGGCGGTTTTCAAGTGACCGTGGGAGATACCCTCTATGACGCCAGCCTGGCCGGCGAACTGAAGAGACTTAGGGAGGCAACATGGACATAAGGGCGGAAGAAATCAGTCAAATTATTAAAGAGCAGATCAAAGGTTACGATAAAGCCGTCGGTCAGGAAGAGACCGGCCAGATTTTAACGGTGGGGGATGGGATTGCCCGCATCTACGGCCTGGAAAAGGCGATGGCGGGGGAACTGCTGGAATTCCCTCACGGGATTCGAGGGATTGTTTTGAATCTGGAAGAAGACAACGTTGGTTGCGCCATCATGGGGGAGGACAAGGAACTTCGCGAAGGGGATCCGGTCAAACGGACCTGGCGCATTGCGGAAGTCCCCGTGGGAGAGGCCCTGCTCGGCCGCGTGGTCAATGCCCTGGGCCAACCGGTAGACGGACTCGGTCCCGTTCAGACCAAAGAGGTCCGCCACGTGGAAATCAAGGCGCCCGGCATCGTGGCCCGGCGCCCCGTGCATCAGCCGTTGCAAACCGGCCTCAAGGCCATTGACGCCATGACCCCCATCGGGCGCGGCCAACGGGAGCTGATCATCGGTGACCGCCAGACCGGAAAAACCGCCGTGGCCATCGACACGATTATCAATCAAAAAGGGCAGGACGTTTTTTGCATCTACGTGGCGATCGGCCAAAAAGTCTCGACCGTGGCGCGGGTGGTCGACAAGCTCAAGCAATTCGGCGCGATGGAATATACCACGGTCGTTGCGGCCAACGCCTCCGACCCGGCCCCGTTGCAGTTTTTGTCTCCCTATGCCGGCGTCACGATGGGGGAATATTTTAGAGATTCCGGACGGCACGCCTTGTTGGTCTATGATGATTTATCCAAACACGCCGTGGCCTATCGGCAGTTATCCCTGTTGTTGAGGCGCCCGCCCGGCCGGGAGGCCTTTCCGGGCGATGTCTTTTATATCCACTCTCGTCTGTTGGAGCGGGCGGCCAAACTCTCCGAGAAAAACGGCGGCGGATCTTTGACCGCCCTCCCCATCATTGAAACGCAGGCCGGCGATGTCTCGGCCTACATTCCGACCAACGTGATTTCGATTACCGACGGCCAAATTTATTTGGAGGCCGATCTCTTTTACTCCGGCGTTCGTCCGGCGATCAACGTCGGCTTGTCGGTCTCGCGCGTGGGGGGTGCCGCCCAAATCAAGGCGATGAAAAAGATCGCCGGGACGTTGCGCCTGGATTTGGCGCAGTACCGGGAGATGGCCGCCTTTGCTCAGTTTGGCTCCGACCTCGATCCGGCCACGCAAAAGCAGTTGAATCGCGGCGAGCGTCTGGTGGAAATTCTCAAACAAGGTCAGTACCAGCCGATGCCGGTCGAAAAACAGGTTTTGGAAATTTATGCCGGCACCAACGGCTGGGTGGACGAATATCCCGTGGGACAATTTAGGCGCTATCTAACCGAACTTCACTCTTTTGTTGAAACCAAACACTCCCAGTTGCTGCGCGAAATCCGGGAGAAGACTGAATTGACCGATGATTTAAAGGGGAAAATTGATAATTTGTTAAAACAATTTAAGGAGATATTTACTATTTAGGTCCCAGGTCCTTCTGCCATGCAATCACTCAAAACAATCAAAAAACGGATCCACTCGGTGAAAAACACGCAAAAGATCACAAAGGCGATGAAAATGGTGGCCGCGGCCAAACTGCGCCGCGCCCAGCAGGCAGCCACCCATGCCCGGGCCTATGTCGCGGCGGTGGAGGTAACAGCCGGCAGGCTGGTCCGGGCGTGGCGGGACGATCCCCACCCCTTGACCGTGGCCAAAGGGAAACCGGGCAAAAAGGAATTTTTGATTTTGACCTCCGACCGGGGCCTCTGCGGCGGGTTCAACAGCAATTTATTGAGAAAGGTCGAAGAGACGCTCAAAAACTGCCGCGAACAAAATATCCGCACCGAGGCGCGCCTCATCGGAAAAAAGGGGAGGGATTATTTTAAGGCCAAACGCCTGGAGATTACGGAGGCGGCCACCGGCCTTTACGAAAACCTGGACCGCAAGATAGCCGAAGAGCTGGCCAGAGTTGCCATCCGGCGTTTTGAAGAGGGCAAGACCGGAGAAATCTGGCTGGTCTATAACTTTTTTAAATCGACACTGGTTCAGGAGGTTATTTTTAAAAAATTGCTCCCCGTGGAGGACTTGGACCACGGACCACGGACCACGGACCACGGACTGCCTGCTGATTACATTCTGGAGCCCGCGGGATACACGGTCCTGGACAAAATGTTGAGGGAACTTGCGGTTTCACGGATTTACGGCGGTCTCTTGGAATCGGTCGCCTCCGAATTGGCGGCCCGGATGGCCGCGATGGATAATGCCACCAAGAACGCATCCGACATGATCGGTTATTTGACGCTGGTTTTCAACCGCGCCCGGCAGGCCGCCATTACAAAGGAATTGATGGACATTGTCGGCGGGGCGGAGGCCTTGAGATAGGAGGAATGCAATGGCAACCAATGGCTCGGCAAAGACAGGCAAGGTTCTTCAGGTGATCGGCCCCGCAGTCGACGTTCGCTTTGAGGAAAATCTTCCCGAAATTTATACCGCGCTCCGCGTTTCCAATCCGGCCATCAACAAGGAGGCGCTTAATTTAACCCTGGAGGTGGCCCAGCACGTGGGAGAAAACACAGTCCGGTGCGTGGCGATGGATTCGACCGACGGCTTGGTCCGCGGGATGGAGGTTTTGAATACCGCCAAGCCGATCCAGATGCCGGTGGGAAAAGAGGTCTTGGGAAGAATCTTGAACGTGGTGGGTCAGCCGGTCGATGAGGGGGGTCCCGTTAAAACCGACAAACTTTATCCTATTCATCGCCTCGCCCCCTCCTTTGAGGAGCAATCAATCGAGGTGGAGATGTTTGAGACCGGGATCAAGGTGATCGACCTCTTGGCCCCTTATCCGAGAGGCGGCAAGATCGGCCTCTTTGGCGGCGCTGGGGTTGGCAAGACGGTCATTGTCATGGAACTGATCAACAACGTGGCCCAACAGCACGGCGGTTACTCGGTTTTCGGCGGGGTCGGGGAGAGGACCCGCGAGGGAAACGACCTCTGGCTGGAGATGAAGGAATCAGGTGTGTTGGCGCGGACCGCGCTGGTCTACGGGCAAATGAACGAACCGCCGGGGGCCAGGGCCCGCGTGGGTCTTTCGGCCCTGACCGTGGCCGAATATTTTCGTGACGAGGAAAAACAGGATGTCCTCTTGTTTATCGACAACATTTTTAGATTTACCCAGGCCGGCTCGGAGGTCTCCGCCCTTTTGGGCCGGATGCCCTCCGCGGTGGGCTATCAACCGACGTTAAGCACGGAGATGGGGGAGTTGCAGGAGCGAATCACCACCACCAAAAACGGCTCGATCACCTCGGTGCAAGCCATTTATGTTCCGGCCGACGACCTAACCGACCCGGCGCCGGCAACGACTTTTGCCCACTTGGATGCCACCACGGTGTTATCCCGGCAGATCGCCGAGCTGGGAATTTATCCGGCGGTTGACCCGCTCGATTCGACCTCCCGAATTTTAACGCCGGAGGTGATCGGCGAGGAACACTATAAAACGGCCAGAGATGTCCAGCAGATTTTACAACGCTATAAAGACCTTCAAGACATTATCGCCATTTTGGGGATGGACGAGCTTTCGGAGGAGGACAAACTGACGGTGGCGCGCGCCCGAAAAATTCAGCGATTTCTGTCCCAACCCTTCTTTGTGGCCGCGCAGTTTACCGGCCTGGAGGGAAAATACGTGAAACTGGCGGATACCATCCGCTCGTTTCAAGAGCTCTGCTCCGGCAAATACGACGACCTCCCCGAGCAGGCCTTTTACATGGTGGGAACGATTGAAGAGGCGATCGCCAAGGCGGAGAAACTGACACAATGAAGTTGAAAGTAGTCACACCGGAAAAACTTGTTTTAGACCAGGAGGCGGATTCAGTCACCCTCCCCGGCAGTGAAGGCCAAATGACCATCCTGCCCGGCCACGCCGCCATGATCGCGCTCTTGCGAAGAGGAATCATGGTTGCCCGCTCCGGCGAGGCCAAGGCTAATCCGGCCTTCATTGAAGAGGGGGCCGTAGAGGTTTTAAAGAACGAAGTCGTTGTTATGACAAAAGGCTGGCAAATTTCGGAAGCAACCCCTTCACCCCGTTGATCACAAATTGGGTGGCGATCACCGTTAAGATCAATCCCATTACCCTTGTCATCACGCCGATGCCGGTGGTTTTCAAGATATCGATCAGCCGCCGGGAGTTGATCAGAATAAAATAGATAAAGACGGTACTTAACAGGGAACTGATCAGCAGTCCGGTCATTTGCAGGGTGCCAATCAGCTTGTTCTGCCAGTTGATTTCGGCGGTCAGGACCAAAACGGTTGTGATCGTGCCGGGACCGACCAGGATGGGGATTCCCAAGGGGACAATCCCGACGTCCTGCGTTTTTTTCAGGGCCTCCTCCCTCTCCTCCTCCGTCTGTTTGATGCGACTCGGCTGAAGTTTCAGCATTTGCATGCCGATGGTAAAAAGGATGATGCCGCCGGCAATCCGGAAAGCCTCCACGGTGATGTTGAAGATGCGAAAGATGAGATGCCCGGCGAAGGAAAAGACAATCAGGGCAATCAGGGCGGTAATACAAGCCCGTTTAGCGATGCGCAGTTGCGCGGCGTCGGACTGGCTCATCGTCATCGACATGAAAGAACTGGCCGCCATCAGGGGATTGAGGATGACGATCAGGGCCGGAAAGGCGATCAGAATATATTCGGCGACGGTCATGGTTTAGGTTATATCAAATACGGTTATTTTGTCCATCGGAAGGAGGAGTGAGCATGTCATTCATGTCACCGATGATGAAAATGGGTGTGGCAAAACGGGCGCCGGCGTTTAACAAGACCCTTGCTCCCATCTGAGCGGCGGCGGCGTAACCGGAGGCGACGGCGGCCACCTCTTTGCCGTACATGCGCAGGCCGGTGGCAAAACCTTGCCAGGCGCTGGTTAGACCGCCTTCGATGGCCGCCCCGGTGCGTCCCACAACCTGCGCGGCACTTTGGACGGCGTGTCTTGTTCCCGCCGCGGTGGCGGCGTGAAATTCACGGTATTTCGCGAAGCGGCCGGCGGCCTTTAAAGAAGCGGTGAAACCGGCGAGGCCGCCGCCGAGGCCAACATACTTATTCCCGAGTGTTCCCCTTTTTAGCCACGGAATACCCGTTTTATCTGCGGCGGTACTCGCGAGGCCACCCCCAACCTCTGCGCCGGGCCATCCCGCCGCCATGGCGGCCAGAAAACCGGCGTCGGCGATAAAAAAAGCGGCGGTCACCCCGTCATGCGTCATTTTGTATTGTTTTTCACCGATCCACCCGAAATGTTCGGCAGTTTCAATGGCGCCAAGTATCAACGTGATGTTGAAGAACCCGCCATACTTTTCAAGTGTGGCGGCCTTCCGTTCTAACAAGAAATCCGGGTCGTCCGCGAACGGGTCAACGAATTGGCCATCCCCTTTGGGAGCCTCGCCCCCCTTCGCCGCCGCCGCGGGCGGTTTGGGAGCCGAGGGAGGCTCGCCCGGCCCCTTTCCTTTGGGCCCCTTTGGCTCCTCCGGCGGCTTTCTTTCGGCGACACCGATGTTTTCTCTTTGGATCATCTCCAGCCTATTTTTAACAAAATCGACGGGGAGCTGTTCCTGCCTTTTCGGGTCAAACGCCGGGTCTCGTTCATACTCTCTTTGCACCCACTCTTCTTGTTCGGCTTCCGGCAGGGCAAGAAATTCGGCAAGGATTCTTTTGGCCAACCTTGCATCATCCGGTTGACCGAGATCTCGGATTTGCCGCGCGACGACCTCCGGGTTTCCATCAACCTGAATCGCCCCGACGCGAACGTAGACGGCGTTTCTTATGATGGTTTGTTCCCCTCCCCCAAACTCTTCAACGAGCATGGGGGGAAAGGTCGGTTCAGAGGGACCTCCTGGCGCTGGGGAAACGCGGAGGGGCAAGGTTATCCCCGCCTTGGCCAAAATGCCATTTAGAACAGCCTCATCGATCTTGCCTTTAAACATTTCTCGAAGGGCTCGGCCGACCGTTTCAGCGGTGATTGTTCCGGTCCCCGGACTTTCTGATTCCGCTAAAACATCAGCCCGGATCAAAAGTTTTTTGGCAGTGTCCAAACTGGAATCCGAGCCAAGACTTGCCCTCCAGACACGATCATCCAAAATCAGCTGGGCGATGATGTTGGAGACGTCGGGAGAAACAATTCTAGACAGGTTCTTCACAGCCAAGACTTCGATCTGGGTGACAAGGGCCTCCACGTTGCCAATGCGGGGCGGTCCTGCGGGGGGGGGTGGCGTTGGAGTTTCGTCAGGTACTATTGGAGCAAGAACCGTCCTTTTTTCTCCAAAGGGCGTTTCGGAAGCTCTTTTAGGTCTTCTCGATTCTGTAACGAAGGCTGGTTCACCCAAACGGGGATAGCCGCTCGGGTGGAGCGGCTCCGGCGCTCCCGGCCGGTTTCTGAAACGGAAATAAAAATGGCCGATTCCCCAAAAAGCAAGCATTCCCGCAACGCCACCCGCACCGACCATGGCCCATTGTTTCGGCGTCAAAATTTTGAGGATGTCCAAAGGATTTTTATCTTCCGGTGGAGGCGAAGGGGCGGCCGTCTGCTGTGCTCCGGCAGAGGTTTCCGCCCCGGCATCCGGTTCTTGGGGCCGGGCCGGTTTCAAATCGGGTCGGTCGGCGTCCGGCATTTGGACCTTGACCACTCCCTGATCGGGTCGTCCGGCATCCGGAGGTTCGGGCTCTCTTTTTCTGCGCGGCCTTCTTTTTTCCGGTTGGGGCTGTGGCACTGGCGGCGAGGGCGGCGGGAGCGTGGATTTAAAATCTTCCGCCTCCGCGTCGATGAAGGCCGTCAAGCCGGTGAAGGGTCTGCCCCGCGTGGTCTCCAGGGGGAAACCTCTTAAAACATCGATGACGGGATGAAGCTCTTCCTGCCCGCTTCTTATAATTTCCTGATCAATCGCTTCGGTATTTCTCCATAAAAAACCGGAGAGCAGTTCCCGGCAATCTTCGGCATAAATGTCATGGTGTTGGGCGGTCTTGTCACAAAGAAGGTCAACGGCCTCGGCCGTTTTGGCGGAAACCTGCCGAGCGCAGTTTCCTTGCGCCTCTTCCGGCACGCTTTGGCAGGCCGCCTCAATGCGGTTGCGAATGACAGAACTGATTTCGGCTCCGGAAAGCATGGGCGTCTCCTTCTACTAGAGTTATCGGCAGAAACTCAAAAAAGTTGCGTGGAAAAATCAAAGCGGTAACCACCCGATTTCACTTGTGTTTTAGAAAGAGACCGGCGGGACCTCTTGGGCCCCTTCCTGGGCCTCAAAGTAAACCTGCTTGTATTCAAAGCCGGTGACCTTGGCTACCAGGTTGGTGGGGAAGCGCCGAACCAGCGTGTTATACTGCCGAACCACCTCATTATACCGTCTTCTTTCCGTTGCGATCCGGTTTTCGGTGCCGGCCAATTCATCCTGCAGGGCCAAAAAGTTTTGGCTGGCCTTTAAATCGGGATAGCGTTCGACCACGGCCAAGAGCCTGCCCAGGGCCGATTCCAACGCCGCGTTGGCCCGCACCTTTTCGTTGATGGTTTTGGCTGAGGCCCATTGGGATCTCGCCTGGGCCACATTTTCAAAAATTTCTTGTTCGTGGGCGGCATAGCCTTTCACGGTATTCACCAGATTTGGGATGAGATCGTTGCGGCGCTGCAGAACGTTTTCCACCTGGGACCAGGCGCCGGCAATCCCTTCGTTCAAGGTAACCAACTGATTGTATTTGGAGACGCAACTACTGCCGAAAATCAGCAGGGCCAGGGCGACGATCGCCAAAATAATCCAGACCTTCTTCATAATGAGTCCGCCACTCTGGCGATTTTCTTCAGGGTTGTCAAGTATTCGGCCATCCAATCCAGGACTTGCGAACGTTTGAGTTTTTGCTTTCCCTCTCGCACATTCAGAATCTTTTCAAAAATGGCCGTGTCCAAATGGGTTTTGGCATTCAGTTTGGTCAACACCTCCCGCTTGGTGGGCGGGACCGGCTCTCCCAAAAGACGCAGGAAGCCCCGAAAAACGGCAAAGAGGGAAGAAGAGCTCCGCAGAATCAGGGTTTGAATACGGCGCCGGCTGGGATGGGCCCGCAGGATGGCCTCCCGCAAGGCCAGGATTTTTCCCTTCAGTTCCGATTCGCATTGCAGGCGCAAATGCTCTTTGGAGACATTCATTTCCAAAAAAGGGTCTTCGCCGCGCAGGATTTGATGCGTCTCCTTCATATCCAAAAACTCGATGGGAAAGACATCGCGGGAATTTTGAAGATATTCCTGATCGACAAAGACCGGCGGGGGATTTTTGCGGCGCCAGCCCATCCATTTTTGGCACAACCGGGCCGAGCGGGCCAGCTCTCGGGGGTCGAGGTCGCGCAGGATGACGAGGAGATTGTAATCCGAGTATTTTTGCTGGAAGTCGGGACCGGCCGCCGAGCCGTATAAAACAACGGATGACAGATTCGCCCCGTAGATTTTTTGCAGTCCTGCCACGAATTGTTCGAGTTTCATCTTCTATCTCCTTTTCACGAAGAAGCGGATACCTCGTGAACATCTTCGTCTTACCACCGTCCGCTCGCTCCGCCGCCGCCGGACAGGCCCCCGCCGAAGCCGCCAAAACCCCCTCCGAAACCGCCGCCGCGAAAACCCCTGCCGGACCACGGAATAAAAAACAAGAGCCAAGGATGGCGGAAGAAGAGAAAAAGTAAGCCCAATCCTAAAAAAATCTTGACGGGCCAGGGAAGAAGGGCCAGCAAACTCTCCTGGCGCCGGCGAGGAGAATGGGGAATGGTCCCAGCCTTTAGTTGAAACTCAAGTTTTTCCTCAAGGCGCTGGATCAAGATTAGACTGGCATCAAAAAAACCCGCGCCGTATTGCCCCTCGCGAAAGCGGGGAAACATCACCTCGCGCAAGACCCTGCCGGCGAAGGCGTCCGGAATCACCCCTTCCAGTCCGTAGCCGACCTCGATCCGGGCGTTGCGGTCCTCGATCGCCGCCAACATTAATATCCCTTGGTCCTCGCCTTTTTTGCCGATCCCCCATTGTTGATAGAGATCGGCCGCAACGGTCTCGATGTCGGCCCCTTCCAGCGAAGGAAGCGTGGCGATCACCATCGCAATGCCGGTCTGTTTTTCCAATTGGGTGAAGACCGCCGTCAGCCCTTTTTCCATGCGGGCATCCAGCACCTGAGCGAAATCATTCACGGGCCCCTGTGGAGCTGGAAAATCGCTTGCAAAAATGAGCGTGGGGATTAAAGTCAGACCGAGGAGAAATTTTTTCATGCCGGGCCCCATCTATATCGTCCCTGTTTTATCTGACAACTACTGTTATTGGGTGGTTTGTCCGAAAACTAAGAAATCAGCGGTTATCGATTGCCCGAATGCCAAGCCGGCCCTCGATGTTTTGCAAAAAAACGACTGGGATTTTTGCGCCATTTTAAACACGCATCACCATTGGGATCATGTGGGAGGCAACGAGACATTGCTGAGGCACAAAAAAGTCCCGATCCTTGGACCCGCTTTGCAAGAGGGGGAGAGGATTTCAGTCGGGGCGCTGGAGGCCGCCGTCTTAAAAGTTCCCGGCCACACGCTGGATCATGTTGCCTTTTATTTTCCTGATTTAAAAGCTGTTTTTTGCGGGGATGCGCTTTTTGTGGGCGGTTGCGGCCGTTTGTTTGAGGGAACTCCCGAACAAAT
This sequence comes from Deltaproteobacteria bacterium, assembly GCA_016203765.1. GTDB lineage: Bacteria > UBA10199 > UBA10199 > SPLOWO2-01-44-7 > SPLOWO2-01-44-7 > JACQMB01. The sequence goes on along the minus strand of JACQMB010000015.1, from coordinate 4,476 downwards.
GTTCGAATCGCTGGGCAAACTCAAGGCCCTGCCCGACGACACTCAAATCTATTGCGGCCACGAATATACTCAAAAGAATCTTGAATTTGCCTTGACTGTGGAACCGGCCAACCGGGCTCTGCAAAAGAAATATGAAGAGGTAAAACAAAAACGGGCCAGCGGGTTACCCACCGTTCCTTCCACCATCGGTGAGGAAAAATCGTACAATCCCTTTATTCGCTCCGGGAATCCGCAGGAACTGCTTCGACGCCGCCGGGCAAAGAACTCCTACTAAGGGTTTGAACGATCGCCGTCTCCACATAGTAAAGGTTCTGCTCCGCCGCCGCCAATTCCTCCGGGTTGATATCTTGAAACGGCCGGCCGTAACGTTCTTCCAGTTTGGCGAACAAGAGCGACAATACCCGCCCGCGGTTTCCCATTTGCCAACTGGCGTCGGGGCCCGCATAGGGGAGGAGGATTTGCGCGGCGTTCAGGCGATGAGCGCCGTCAAACGTCGGTGTCGCCTCCGCCTGATCGGTGATGATGTATTCGGCCCAGTTGCCAAGGGTCGTTTCCAATTCGTATAAATCCCCGATCCTTCGAAAACGGGGGTGAGGAATTTCGTCCTGAGGCATTTCGGCGGAAGAAGCGTCCAAATAGGGGTAAGCGTCCGCGTATCCCGAAAGAATATGGGTGACTTGTTGAGCTGTTTGCGCGGCCACAAGGGCGACGAGGGCCGAAGCCTTCTCCTTCATCACGTCGATTTCCTGGTCGGTGAAGGCGTACGCCTCTCCAAACGGCGTTTGCCCCGACCGGTAGGCGGGGCTTTCGATGATCGCCGCGAATCGTTGGGCGGCATTTTGCAAGTCTGCAAAGACCGAATGCCGATCCAGCGGCTTGAAGATGTTTGGAATGCCTCCCCCCTGCGCCACCGCCTCGTCCAGCCAGGCAATGGTTTTTTGTTCCACATCACCCCGGTTTACGTCGGTGACCGGCCCCGTCTCTCTTTCCACGAACAAGGATCGGCCGGTATTTGCCTTGAGCAGGTTGACGGCATCCTCCAAAGGATTTCTGATGTAGCGGCTGAAAAAAGCCGCTGGCAAGGGAACCCGTCCCACCGGCTCTCTTTTTTCGGGATCGAAATGGATTTTATACGAAAGAAAAATCTCGGCCAAAAGATTGGGAAGTTTTTCGATCCGTTGTTCAAAACGGTTGGCGTTGGAAAGGAGGGGGTGGCCGCTCCCATCCCAAATCTGGCAATCTTCATACTGAAAAACCAGACTGTCGGGACAGTAGAGTATCTCGTCCAACGGCCGGCTCGGCTCCACGTGATGGTAGCCCCACTGAATGGCGGCTTCGTCGTAGGTCAGGGCGGGAGCGTTTGGTTGGGCAATGAACCGGCCGTTCAAAATATTTTCTTCAAACCCCAAGTAGTCCATCACGCTGGAGGCGACTTGATCTGGGATTTCCGTTTCGCCCGAGGCCAGATAACTCTCAAACAGATCGGAAATTTGCTTGGGCGGAAGATTAGAACCGGTCGAGGCGGCAAAATTGTGGCGAAGGCCGAGCGTATGCCCCACTTCATGAGCCACCACATCCCGGATAAAATCACGGGTCATCTTTAAGGCGATGGCGGGTTCGGCTTGGGCCAGGGCCTTCAAATTGCCCGGGCTGAACTTTGCCGGATAGATGCAAAGCAATCCCTGATTGAACCCCTTGAGGCCCAGGACCAGAGACCGGATATCTTCATTTTCATTTTCTTCGGCTTGTGCCTCCCCATCCTCCGATCTTTCCATCTGGTCGATGGCGCTCAAGACGGGGGTTGCGAAGGTGGAGGTCAGAAAAATTTGGGCATGCAGGATTTGTCCGGTCCGGGGATTCATCTGGGCATCGGCATAGGCGAAGCCGGCATAATGGTTGGTAACCCACTGAATGATATTGTGATTGGGATCGGGCGCTCGCACACCCTCAGGGGCGATAGCCGCCCGCACCACCTCGGAACCGAAGGCCTTGTTCCAATACAAGACCCCTTCTTTGACCGCGTCGATGTATTCTTCGGGGGTATTATCCGAGATGGAAAAGAGAATCGGCCCGCTTTCATTCCAACGGCTGATATAGGTTTGGTAGTCGCCAAAGCCGGGCCGCACCCGTGGATTGATTTCAAAGTAGCCGATGTCGTCAAAACCGGGATTTTCAATTGCCTGAAAGGAGGGATCGGGACGGTAGGGTTCCAAATAATAAACCACCTCCACCGGCCAGAGATAATTCACGCCGAACGGAATTTCCAATTGGGCCGCTTGGCGGATGACCACGCGGCCTTGATCACTTTTGACCTCTTTTAAAAAAGCGTGCGGCGCCCGCAGCGCGACGGTCGGAGGCCGGCCATATTGAAAATCACTGGCATACCAATCATATCCCACAAAAACATCTTTCATCCCCTCGTTGAAGTCGATCGTCATTGAGCGATCGTCCTCCTCGATGATTTTGAACTCGCTTAAAATCCATTCCACCGGAATTTCTGGAGAGCTCAACAGCCCCTCATTGGACTCCATCATAAAGAGCGAGCTATTTTTCTTTTTGAACGTAATGATCCGGCTTTGGGATCCTTGAAAGCTGGGGGAGTTGAGCCCCCATCCCTCGGCATCGATGAACGAGGCCTGCAAAAGAAATTCTTTGTCCAAGGCATTTTTGCTCAGGGAGAGATAGCCCTCGTCGGTCACATTCACTTCGGGGAGCGTGACGTTTGGATTGGGCGTGCCGCCGCCACCGGGTCCGGTGCAGGAGAGGAAAAGATAAAGCAACAACAACAGAGATTGTGGCCGTTTCATGGAAGCGGATTCTCCTAAAATACTCTTCGGCATATCTATAAAATAGTTGCGGCGCTTTAGGCAAATTTTTTTAATAGGGGTAGCGGATACCTATCTAAACATATGGAATCACTTGAGAATTTCCCTAATAATTTTTTAATCCCTCCTCCAATGTTTTTAGATGAATGCTGGGAAAAGTTTTTTTCAGAGGTTGGATGTCGATATGAGTATCCATCGCGATAAAATCAATCACCTGGCCGGCCAACGGTTTGACCAGCCACTTTGGGACCGGCAATAACCAGGCCCTGATCCCCTTAGCCTTCAGCGCTATTTTTAACATCGTTTTCATCCTGAATTCCTGCGGGCCCCCGACGTCGAACAACCGGTCCTCCCCTCCGGCGCTGGCGACCGAGGCCAGCACAATATTTGCCAAATCCTCCACGTAAATCGGTTGGACATGATTTTTCCCGCCGCCCAACAGCGCCACGAGGGGAAAAATTTTTGCCATCTTCAAAATCGTGTTCAAACTTCGATCTCCCGGGCCGTAGACCCAGGAGGGTCTTAAAATTGTGGCGGGCAGTCCCGTTCCGTGGATGGCTTGCTCCGCGAACCATTTGGCCTTGAACCAGGGCTCGGTTTTTTTGCCGTCGGTCCCGGCGCCGCTCAAATAGATAAAGTGTCCGGCCCCAGCCGCCTTGGCCGCCTTGGCCAGATTTTCCGTCCCCAAGGCGTCGACTTCGAAATAGGTGTGATGTTTTCGCTTGTTTTCAAAGGGGTGTCCCGGAAACTGGGCGCATTGGATGACCAGGTCCACGCCTTCACAGGCGACTCCAAGCGTTTCGGGTTTGGCGACGTCCCCTTCTACAATTTCCAAAGAAGGAAAAAGAATCTTGGCCTTATGCGCCTGACGCGACAAAATCCGGACCGGGTATTGTTTTTTAACCAAGGCCCTCGCGACAGCCTGACCGATAAAACCGGTTCCGCCGGAAACCAAGATTCTCTTTGTTGTCATATGCCGGGCTTTAATATAGGAAGAGTTGAAAAAATTCAACTTCCAATGAAGCATTTTAATACCAGGGCGGTCCACGCGGGCCAGGAGCCGGAAGGGCTGACCGGCGCGGTGATTCCCCCCATCTACCAGACCAGCACCTACGCCCAGGAGGCCCCGGCTAAACACAAGGGCTACGAATATACCCGCGCCAACAATCCCAATTTTGTAAGACTGGAAGCGGCCCTGGCCGCCATCGAGGAGGGAAAACACGCGGTGGTTTTTTCCTCGGGATTGGGGGCGGCCCTGGCGGTTTTGAATTTATTGAAGGCCGGGGATCATATCGTGGCGGGGCATGATTTGTACGGCGGGACCTATCGTCTCTTTACCCAATGGGGGATGAAGTTCGGCCTCGACTTCGATTTCGTGGATGGAACCGAGACTCAAAATTTTGCGAAGGCCTTGACGAAAAAAACCGCTCTGATTTGGATGGAAACACCGACCAATCCCCTCCTGGCGGTCACCGATATTAAAGCCGTTTGCCGCCTGGCGAGGCCCAAAAAGATTTTGACGGTTGTGGACAACACCTTTGCCACCCCCTATTTTCAAAGACCCCTCACGATGGGGGCCGGCATTGCCCTGCACAGCACCACCAAATATATCGGCGGCCACTCCGACGTGGTGGGGGGCGCAATCGTTACC
>JACQMB010000102.1 GCA_016203765.1 Deltaproteobacteria bacterium | reverse complement strand
TGATCGTCCACTCCACATTGACCATCGGAAAAAGCTCGCCCCACTGATCCCCCTCCCCGCCGCCGGCATGATAGGCATCGATGATTGTCCCCCCGAAAGAACCGATGCCGGCGTTTTTGCTAGGTTTCTGAATAATGACGCGGATTTTGTCATTGGAAAGCAGGACATCCCCCAGGCGCCCCTGAGCCGCCGGACCGCCGATTAACTGGGAGCGATCGCGGATGGTCAGGGGTGTGTCGGGGACGCTCAAGGCGGTGATGGGCATTCCTTCAGGGCCCCCCTTCGGGCCCGGACAAGCGGCCAAAAAAAGCAAAAAAACAGGCCAAAATGTGAGCTTCCTCCTCATCACAATCCTTATCGGCCGGTTTTAGAAAATGTTGCGTCTAAAAGCTAGGGAGGCGGCGTCAAAGGTAACACGCCGCATTAGACGCACATGCAATCATTTGACTTCGGCGGGTCGGTCGGCTACATAACCCCCCGTGATTATTGGGATTCCCAAGGAAATTAAAACGAAGGAGACGCGCGTGGCCGTCACGCCCGAAGGGGCGCGCCGGCTCGTGAAAGCCGGTCACAAGCTTCTGGTTGAGGAAAATGCCGGCCTGGCCAGCGGGTTCTCAAACGATGCCTACGGGGAGGCCGGGGCAACCCTTTTGAAGGGGTCGAAGGCGGTTTGGGAAAAATCGGAACTGATCGTCAAGGTCAAGGAACCGGTTGAATCGGAATATCCCTCCCTGCGCCAAGGCCTGACCCTTTTCACCTTTTTGCATCTGGCCAGCGTCCCGTCGCTGGTGGATGCCCTCTGCAGGTCAAAGGTGACCGGCATCGGATACGAAACGGTGGAGTTTGAAGACGGTCACCTCCCCCTCCTGACACCGATGAGCGAAGTGGCGGGAAAAGTTGCCACGCAAGTGGGGATGTATCTATTGCATGCCAATCACGGCGGAAAAGGATTGTTGCTGGGTGGAGTGACGGGAACCAAACGCGGTTTGGTCGTGGTGATCGGCGGCGGCCATGTTGGTTTGAATGCCGCGACGGTGGCTTTTGGTTTGGGGGCCGAGGTGGTGGTGCTGGACGTGAAAGACCATAAACTCAAAAACGTCGAAGAAAAATTTCAAGGCAAGGTGAAGGCAGTCCGCTCCTCGACCGAGTCGATTGCCGGTTGGACTGAAAAGGCTGACTTGGTGATTGGGGCCGTGTTAGTTTCGGGCGACAAGGCCCCTCAAGTGATGTCCAAAGAGATGGTTTCGGCCATGGAAGAAGGCTCGGTGATTGTCGATGTGGCGATTGATCAAGGGGGTTGCATTGAGACCTCCCGTCCCACCACGCACGCCGAGCCCACTTATAAAGAACGGGGCGTGATTCATTATTGCGTTACCAACATGCCGGCCCTGACGCCGCGCACATCCACGGAGGCCTTAACGCGGGCCACCCTCCCTTATGTTTTGAAATTGGCTGATTTAGGTATTGAGCGCGCAATCAAAGAGGATGCCGCTTTGCAAGGCGGCCTCCAAACCCTAAACGGCAAGGTCATTCATCCCACCATCCAAAAACTTTTTCCGAAGTGGGGTTAAAGGTTTCTCTTCCAAATATAACAAACCCCTTCCAGGGTTAAAAACGGTTCGACCGCCTCGATTGTTTTTGATTCTTTTGCCAGCAGATCGGCCAGACCGCCCGTGGCCACCACCTTCATGGGGCATCCTTCTTCTTTAATAGAAAGACGAACTAAATGATCGATCATCCCGATATATCCGTGATATAAACCGGCCTGGATACATTCAACCGTGTTGCGTCCTACAACCCGCTTCGGTTTTTCGATTTTCACCTTGGGGAGCTGCGCCGTTCCCTCCGCCAAGTTCTTTCCGGCCATCTCCAGCCCCGGACAAATTGCTCCGCCGCCGTACTCCCCCTTGGCCGTCACAATATCGAGGGTAGTGGCCGTGCCGAAATCAACGATAATTGCCGCCCTTTTGAATTTTTCCCACGCGGCCACGGCGTTGCAGAGCCGGTCGGCCCCGACCTCCCTTGGATCATCCACACGCAAAGGAATTTTGGCGGTTTCAACATTCACCCACAAAGGTTTTTGATTATAAAGATTGCGGCTCGCCTCAAAAAAATTCTGTGTCAGAGCTGGCACCACATTAGAAATGGCGACCGCATCAACCCCTTTGGAATCGGGCAGAGAGGCCTCCAGCTCCTCTAAGTCCCTGGCCCTCTTGGTCTCAAAATGACCGTTCTGTCGGAGTGTGCCACCCTCAAACAGGCCAAACGCCACGCTCGTGTTGCCGATATCGATCGCCAGAAGCATCGTTTACTTTTTACGCAACCTTTTCTAGGATCATCCGATAATGAACCTGAAAGGAGCTACCGTGGTTTCTATCGGATTTTTGAAGGGAATTCAACCGCCTTTTCTCTTGTTTTCCGTTCCATTCCGGAAAGCGGAAGTGCCCCAGCCGCGGGACATTTTTCTGCCGGAACTGCCCCAGATTGAATTTGAACAAAAGATCTTAAGATCACCCGGCAAGGCCTTGGTGATGTTTTCGGCTCCCTGGTGCCAGCAGTGCCAACCCCTCAAGGCGGTAGTCAAGGAAGCGGCGCGGATTTTCCGGGGGGCCTTGGACGTTTATCAAATGGACTTCGATCGGCTGACGGAGGATTTTCAAGAACGGTGGAATCCCCAAAAGATTTTGCCCATGATTTTGTTGTTTGACGACGGCCGCCTGGCGGGTACCCAAGCCGGTTCCTCTCCCCTCACCGAGGGAGAAAAAAAGACGCTCCGTTTTTCCCCTGCCTCCTTTGAGAAAAACAGACAGCGTCTTTTAACACTGATCCGAACCAAGCTAAAGATCGAACCGCCGAAATAGCCAAATTACTCACAGCAACGGCAATTGGTTCCATCCGCATTGCAACAACAGTAATTGCAATCTGAATCACAACCGCTGGCAATCTCGTCCAAAAATCCGGCGCGGTCAAAGAAGAGTCCTCCGTTTTGAATGAATTGGCGTATTTCCATCTTTCCATCAGGGGATATGTTCGGCTCCGCTCCCAGTCTTTCCAGACCCAAAGGGGGTGGTATCTTCACCACCTCCCTGATAGATGATTTTTCCTTTGCCGTCAGGAAATGCCCTCCCCCCAATAAAAACCCGGCCAGCAAAAAGCCGGCCCCCAGCAACGCTCCTCGATATTTTTTCTTCATGTTTTCCTCCTTGTCTCCCCCTCTTTAGCAAATATGGTAACACAATTTCTACCCACAAGGCAATCCCTCTTCCTCCCAGCCCTTTATCGTTTCACCCGTTTGCGGATCAACCCGCCCCCCGAAGCCGCCGTCGATGTTGAAGATGTTTTTGTAGCCCTTTTCGGTCAACAGTTGGCAAGCCTTGGCCGAACGCCCGCCGGCGTGACAACCGATCACCAATTTGGTGCTGGGATCAAATTTTGCCTGGACCTGTTTGACAAAATTGGCATTCAGTCCGCGCCCCTCCGGCGTGTTGATAAAAATGGGAATGTTGACCGACCCTTTGGCGCGGCCCTGGTTGAATTCCTCTTCGGTCCGCACATCCAGATAGGCAAACCCCTCCTTTTCTATCTTGGCGTAGGCCTCCCTGGGGGTAATGTTGGTATAAACCATAAAATACCTCCTTTTAGTTCGGAGGGGGGAACCTTTGGAAGGGTTCCCCCCTTCCGACGCTCCCCCGCCAAAGGCGGGGTCGCTGCCTCCCCCCTCCAATGTGCCTCGGCGCGGGGAATAAATCCCCGCGCCTCTCAAGTCAAAAAGAGGGTTGATTTCTTATCCCAAATGGATAATAAACGCAACCCATGTCGCTCGCCCACAAATTCAGCTGGCAAAAGTTTCTGAAACAAAACCCCGATCTCAAGAAAAAAGGGGTCAAAAGGACCTCGCCCGAAGGGGAAAAGGCCTACAAGGCCGCCTTCAAGGAGTTCGCCAGGAAATATATCAAGGAGCGGGAGGAAAGGCTCAAAAAAGAAGAGACCCGCGCCACCAAGGTCAAGGTCGAACTGGTGAAAAAACTGAAAGGCGTTGACGGCAAAAAGTGGCATCTGAAGGCCAAAAAACTGAACCGGGAAATCGGGCGCCTCGATTCTTACTTAGCCTCCCTCCAACAGTCCAAAGAACGAACCAAAAATCTTTCCAAGGAAGTTTAGTTTCTTAAGGGTTTGCCGGTCATCAGCATATGTTGAATTCGCTCCACGCTTTTGGGCTGGCCGCAGAGTTTTAAAAAAGCCTCGCGCTCCAGATCGAGGAGGTGTTGTTCGTTTGTGACATGAACCGTCGGCTTGTCGCCGCCGGCCAAACCGTGGGCGATGGTCTTGGCCAGTTCCAAATCGTAGTCGCTGATCAGACCTTTTTTGTGAAAGGATGCCGCGCCGTCGATCAGGGCCAGCTCGCCGCCGCGGCCGGGGAGCTGGATATCCTCGCGCGGGGACGGCGGAGAATAATTTTTGGCCAGTTTCAAGAGCTTGTCTTTGGCGGCCGCAATCAATTTATCTTTATCAATCGTAAAATCATCCCGGGCACGCAAGTACCCAAATTTTTTGGCCTCTTTTGCCGACGTCGCTGTCTTTGCCATAGCAATCGTTTCAAAAGCCTGTCTTACTTTCGGAAAGGGCCCCCCGTCGCCGGGTGAAAACCAGATTTTATCTTCCGGTTTGTGCGCTTCTTTTAATTTGGTATCCCAATTTAAAATCATATTTTTACAGCCCCCGCCGGCCGGGATCAAGCCGACCCCCACTTCAACCAAACCAATGTAGGTTTCGGCCGCCGCCTGAATATGCGCCGTGGAGAGACAAACCTCACAGCCCCCGCCGAAGGTAAACCCGAAGGGGGCGGCCGCCACCGGTTTTTTTGAAAAACGGAGGAGTTGCATGGCCGATTGAAATTCCACGACGATCTTGCCGATCTGATCCCAATCCTGGTTTTGCGCCGCCATCAGGATCATCAGCAAGTTGGCCCCCACGCAGAAATTCTCCCCCTCGTTGGCAATCAGCAAACCGGTTCCCTCTTTTTCGGCCCGCTCCACGCCTTGATTGAGCATGGCGATGATGTCGGGGTCGATCGCGTTCATCTTGGCGTGAAATTCCACGCAGAAAATACCGCCGCCCAAATCGCGCAGGGAGGCGCTGTCGTTTTTTTCAACTTCTTGAGTGGTTTGTAAAAAAGCCTGCCGAGGTTTTGGATAAAACTGTTTGGGCAGATGTTTTGGGACGGGACGCCCCTCTTTTTTGAAACGCTCTGTGATCTTTTCAATGCCCAGCGCGTCCCACATTTCAAAAGGCCCGATCTCCCAGCCGAAACCCCAGCGGAGGGCCTTGTCGATCTCTTCGGGCGAGTCGGCAATTTCACCCAGCCGGTTGGCGGCATAGACAAGCATGTTGGAAATCAAAGACCAGGCGATTTGACCCGCCTCATCTTCGGCCCAGACAACGGTGTGCAATCGCTCGGCCGGGTCTTCCATCTCTTTCACGGCGCCCAGTGAAGAGGTCTTGAATTTTTCCTGCGGTTTGTATTCCAATGTCTCCAAATCGATGGCTAAAATCTCTTTTCCCCCGTTTTTTTTCTCGACTTTATAAAAACCCTGACCCGCTTTTTGTCCTAACCACCCTCGCTTGAGCATCTCGGTTAAAAACGGCGGGTCTTTGAGGCGTTCTCGTTGTTCATCACTGGGACAACCATTATAGGAGGTCTTGACCGCAAAACTCAATGTATCGAGCCCCACCAGATCGCAGGTCCGAAACATCGCCGACTTGGGCCGGCAGGTGGCCGGTCCCATTATCTTTTCCACCTTCCAAACCGGCCATTTGTTTTCGAGACATTGATAAAAGCCGTCGTAGATATGAAAAATGCCGATCCGGTTGGCGATAAAGTTGGGGGTATCTTTGGCTTTGACCACTCCCTTGCCTAGTTTGGTTTCAATAAATTCGGCCAAATCAGGCGCATCACCAATCACCTCCACCAATTTTAAATACCGCGGGGGATTAAAAAAATGGGTGATGCAAAATTTATCGCAAAATTTTAAATCACGGAGGGAAAGGCCGGAGGTATTGGAGGAAACCCACGCCTCTTTTTTGATGTAAGTGGCTATCTTTTTGTAGAGGTTTTTTTTAATTTCCAGTTTTTCCGGAACCGCCTCGATAATCCAGTCGCATTCTTTCAGTTTATCCAAATTTTGATCGAGGAGTCCGAGGGTAATCAAACGAATGTCATCCGAATCATACAGATGTGCCGGTTTGGCCTTAAGAATTTTATCAAGGTCGGGAGGGATGATATCCAAAAGATACGAAGGTATCCCGCAATTGGCTAAATGGGCGGCAATTCCGGTCCCCATCACGCCGGAGCCGATAACGGCGATTTTTTGGATGGTCAACATCTACAGCCTCTCCACCACCGTCGCCACACCCTGCCCGCCGCCGACACAGAGGGTTTCCAGGCCGATTGACTTGTTATAAATGGCCAACGCATTGAGAAGAGTTGCCATGATCCGGGCGCCGGAGCAACCGAGTGGGTGACCGAGCGCGATGGCGCCGCCGTGGATATTTAATTTGCTCATATCCCATTTCAACTCTTGAGAGACCGCCAGGGTTTGGGAGGCGAAGGCCTCATTGAGTTCAATCAGATCGACATTGTTTAAAGTCATCCCCGCCATCTGTAAGGCCTTGGGAACGGCAAAGACCGGACCGATTCCCATGATCGAGGGGTCGACGCCGGCTGAAGCCCAACCTAAAATCCGGGCCAACGGTTTAATGCCCAACGCTTTTGCTTTGCGCGCCGACATCACGATAACGGCGGCGGCGCCGTCGGTCAGCGGCGACGAATTGCCAGGCGTTACTGTTCCGTCCTTGAGAAAGGCCGGTTTCAAGGCGGCCAATTTTTCGAGCGAGGTGTCCTCGCGTGGGCCTTCATCAACCTTTACTTTTTTCACGGAGCCATTGGCCTGCGCGGCACAACATTCGACAATCTCTTTGAGTTTTCCCTCTTTGCCCGCCTTGACCGCATTCTGATGGGAAGCCAGGGCAAATTTATCCTGGTCCGTGCGTGAAATTTTATATTTCCTGGCCAAATTTTCCGCCGTCTCCCCCATCCCGATGTAGGCGGCCGGCCGCCCCTCGCCAAACAGTTTTTCATTCAAAGAGGGGTTGAATCCCCCCATCGGGACATGACTCATTGATTCCACCCCGCCGGTGACACAAACGTCACAAGCCCCCGATTGAATCTGCGCCGCGGCCATGTTGATGGCGGTCAAAGAAGAGGCGCAAAAGCGATTGACGGTGACCGCCCCCGCGCTAAACGGGATTCCGGCCAGAAAACTGATGTTGCGCGCAATGTTTAAACCCTGTTCCCCCTCCGGCATGGCGCATCCGATCAAGACATCGTCGATCATTTCGGGCTTGATCTGCGGCACCTTGGCCAGGGCGGCGCGGATCACTTCAGCCCCCAAGTCGTCAATGCGAGTGTGAATAAATTGTCCCTTGCCGGCCCGCCCCATCGGCGAGCGGACGGCGGAGACAATCACGGCGTTTCTCTCTTTCATAACCCCTCCCTCATCGAAAATGCCATTCGGTGGTTCCGTCGGGCCGGTCTTTCAGCTCCACGCCGCAACCGGACAACTCGCCGCGAATGACGTCCCCTTTTTTAAAATCCTTTTGTCTTCGGGCTTCTTCTCTCTCTTTAATCTTTTTTTCCACCCAGGCCACCTCTATTTTTTTGGTTTGGGCCCCGGCCTTTTTCCATTGCGCAAAATAGTCGGAGGATTTTAAACCCAAAATGCCCAGGGCTTGATGGTAGCACTCCCGCTGGGCCTCCCAGCGCTCCCTGGCCCATTGGGCAAAGGGGGTGGTCTCTCCCCCTCGCGCATCCAGATACTTATTATAGAGGCGAACGGTCTCAAAAATCGCCCCCAGAGCGGCCGCCGTGTTGAAGTCGTCATCCATTGCTGTTTTAAATTTTTTGTCCAAATCCTTCAGGCTTTTGGCCAGGGCCTTTTCCAGTTCTCCCTTCGGTTGGGGTGGACCGGCCTTTTTGGCCGGAGGAATTGTTTCCAGCCTCTGCTCCAATAAATAAATCCGATCGCAGGCGGCCTTCGCATCCTGCATGTTTTTTTCCGTATAGTCGAGGGGAGAGCCGTAGTGAACCGACAGCAGAAAAAACCGCACCACCTCGGGGGTATGCTCGGCCGCCACCTCTTTGATGGTCTTAAAATTCTTGAGCGACTTGCTCATTTTTTCGGCGTTGATGTTGACATGCCCGTTGTGGAGAAAATAGCCGCAGAATTTTTTGGAGCCTGTCCCCTCGGCCTGGGCAATTTCATTTTCGTGGTGGGGGAAGATCAGGTCGCGTCCGCCGCCGTGAATATCGAAGGGCATTCCCAAATAGTGTGTGCTCATCGCTGAACACTCGATATGCCAGCCCGGTCTGCCGGGCCCCCAGGGGGAATCCCAGGTCGGCTCGCCGGGTTTGGCCGCCTTCCATAACGCAAAATCGAGGGGGTCCTTTTTGGTCTCGTCAATCTCTACGCGGCTGCCCGCTTCCAACTCCTCGATATTTTTGTGGGAAAGTTTTCCATAATCTTTAAAAGCCCGAACCGAATAGTAGATACTGCCGTTTGCCTCATAAGCCTTTTTCTTTTCGATCAGTTTTTGAATGCCCTCCACCATTTGGGGAATATGATCGGTGGCCTTCGGTTCCAGCGTCGGCGTCAATACGTTCAACAGGAGCATATCCTCCTGATATTCGGCGATATAGCGCTGTGTCAGTTCTTGCCAGGGCATCTTTGTTTCCTGCGAGCGTTTGATAATTTTATCGTCGATGTCGGTATAATTTCGAACATAGGTCACATCCAAACCGTTCTGCCGAAGATAGCGATAGATTACATCGAAATTGACCGCCGCGCGGGCATGCCCCAGATGACAGACATCATAGGCGGTGATCCCGCAGACATACATCCCCACTTTGCCTTTTTTAAGGGGTTTGAGTGTCTCTTTTTTTTGCGTCAGTGAATTATAAACGCGGATCGGCATCGAGCCGGTTACATTAACAAGACCACGGCATGAACTGCAACTCCTTCTTGACGGCCGAGGCTGTCCAGTTTTTCGTGGGTCTTGGCCTTAATACTCACCTGTGATTCTTGCAGACCAAGAAGTACCGCCAGTTTGCGGCGCATGGGGGGGATGAACTCCGCTAATTTGGGGGCCTGGAGAATGACGGTGGTGTCGACATTGGCAATTTTGAACCCCGCCTCTTGTACAAACTGAAGGGCTCTTTTTAAAAAGAGCTCGCTGTTTTGATTTTTGTTTTTCGGATCGGTGTCGGGAAAAAGTTGTCCGATGTCTCCTTTGGAAACCGCCCCCAGCAAGGCGTCGGTGACGGCGTGAAACAAAGCGTCCCCGTCGGAGTGGCCCACCACTCCCTTGGGGGATGGAATCTTGATTCCCCCCAGGATCAACGGGCGTCCTTCCTCTAGGCGATGGATGTCAAAGCCTTGACCGATTCGCATAAACGATTTCTCCCAGCCTTAAATCTTCTTTCGTCGTAATTTTGATGTTCAAGGGGTCGCCCTCCACCCAATAGACCGGAATGTTCAGTTTTTCAAGGAGCATTGCCTCGTCAGTAACTTCCCAACCCCTTTGCTCCGCCTCCTGGAGGACCTCTCTCAACACGGAAAGTTGAAAGCCTTGCGGAGTTTGGGCCGCACGCAGGATTTGGCGATCGATCGTCCGGACAATTTTTCCCCCGTCGACCTGTTTGACCGTGTCGGCAACCGACAGGGCGGCGATCGCATTCCGGCCCTGCTTGAGGGCGGCGATGAGCCGGTCAACGAGGGCCGGCGAAACAAAAGGACGGGCGGCGTCGTGGATGAGGACCGTTTGATGTTTGGGATCGAGCGCCTGGAGACCTGCGGCCACCGAGTCCTGGCGCCTTCTCCCCCCGGAGACGATTTGCACCCCCTCCAAAAATTGGAGGCCCGACTCAGGTGGAACCACTAAAACAATCTCTCCGATGCCGGGATGCCCTTGAAAAACGGCAAGGCTGTGTTGGTAGAGCGGCTTGCCCCCCAACGGAACAAAGGCCTTGGGAAGGGCGGAATCCAGCCGGCTTCCCCGGCCGGCCGCCACAATAATAACACCGGCCTTCATTGTTAATTGTGATCGGAAGAAAAGATTGTGTCGATCCGCTCGGCGACCACCAACTCCTCTTCATCCTCGGCAACGGCGAGCTCTTTGATGATCAGGTTGCGGGCGGTATCAAGCATCTTGCGCTCACCGAAGGAGAGCTCCTTTTCGAAACGGAGCATGGAGAGGTCTCGCATCACCTCGGCAATTTCATAGATCGAGCCGGTCTTGATTTTGTCCATGTATTCCCGGTAGCGGCGGTTCCAAGTCTGTTCCGTGATGGCATATTCGCCCCGCTCTTTCAAAATATCATAAACATGGTAGACCTCTTCTTCACCGATGACCTCTCTAAGACCCACATGTTTGACATTGGTCGTGGGGACCATGATGGTCATGCCGCTATCCATGATCTTCAGAATGTAAAACTGGGCTCTGGACCCGGCGATCTCCCTGTGTTCAATCCCCATCACCTCGCCGACCCCGTGGGCGGGGTAGACGGCGATATCCCCTACTTTAAACTCCCTATTCATTGGTGAACCCTTTGGCATCTACCCTCCTTTTGGGCCCCTAAGCCCCTTCATTACTGTCCATTTTGGTCGCGGGATATACCACATTCAACCAAGAGCGTCAAACGATTGTGCGCTGCGTTAACGCCCGTTTCTTCAACTTTTACTTTAAATCGGAGCTCCTTTCCCAAGTTCTTCTGGTCAGTTATCCCGGCCAAAAATTTTTTAAATTTTTTGTTTTCTTGACACATTTTAGTTTCTAGTTTTTAGTCTCCGCTTTCCAGCTCGGGCAGGTAGCTCAGTCGGTAGAGCAACGGACTGAAAATCCGTGTGTCGACAGTTCGATTCTGTCCCTGCCCACATACACTGTTGTACCTGTAGTCACTTTTCGGCTCGCTGCCTCCACCCTCCAAAAGACTGCCTCCCTTTTCCAAAGGACAAAGAAAGGCATTGGTTCTCAAAGAACACCCTATTGCCCCCAAATTGTTATGAGACTCCCTTGAAGCGGACGGACCCTAACCCTTTCTCCTAAATAGAGCCGTCGTCGACTCCTCCCAATAAGACTCCCCGGATTAGACTCCCTTGGACTCCCCTTGACTCCCTCGTTTTTGACTCCCCAACTCCCCTCACTATAGTTATCGGCAGGTTTCTGAAAAAGTTGCTAAAAAAAATGCGAATTTCGCATTTTTTTAGCAATCCTGAGTCCCGCGCCAGCGGGGCGAAGGATCCCGTTACTCCAATAATTTCAGCTTTTCCGCCATCTTAACCATCGCCACCGCCGCATTGTCCTCAATCAGGTCATTATAAGGCGTTCCTTCAATCCTAGACCAAAAGGCCTCGTCGCTCAATTGATTGTCTATTTTAAAATCGACACTCCGGTAGGCCAGGTTGCCATTGGCCTCCCTCGTTAATTGGTTGGCGATAAGATTTTCATCTCGACCCAAAGGTCCTCGAAAAGCCAGAGATGAAAAGAGATCACTCCCTCTTTCCAAAACAACCTCAAAAACCCGAACGACCTCTTCCCTACTCCATTTTTTCCCTCTAGACATAAAAATCCTTCCCCTTGATCCCGTGGGGTACGGCCTCTTGCCGAAACCAGGCATGCGTTAGACGCATACCGAACTCCCTGGCCTCAAGACTGGGTGAATTTTTCAAAGCGGTAATCAAGCCCGCAAAAAGATCAGCGCGGTCCGGGCCCAGCTTTTTGGGCGCGTTTTTTGCAAAACGAAGTTTGGCCCCTCTTAAATCTCCTTTCGGTGCCAGTCTATTTAACTCTAGTCCCGCTCTTCTAAGATCGGGCAACTCCAAGTTGCTGGCAGTATCACTGGCCGCTCTAACAAGTTGTTGAACCCCACGAGGGGTCCCATCATAGGCCCTAAATACACGGATTAGGCCATTCACATCGGAGGGACCAGCTGTATAACCACCTGAAATCATAAATTTACCCCCTCTTGCTCTTCTAAACGATGCAAAAGGCTTGCCAAAATCGCTCCCTTAAAGAAATTATATCTAATTGAAATCATTCGATTTTTCATAAAAACCCCAAGCACAACCAGGCCTCTAGCCACCTTTTTGGTGACAATAGGCCCCAAAGGCTTTATTTGACTCCCCTCTCTATTACTA
>JACQMB010000098.1 GCA_016203765.1 Deltaproteobacteria bacterium | reverse complement strand
GGTGGGGCTGACCGGCGCCATCGATGAGTATCGCCGCTTTGTCTGGACCAACCATGGGACGCAGTTGAGGGATTTCAACGCCCTGACCCAGGGGATTTTGGAAAAATCGATGAACAAGCTCGGCTTTGCCTACGAGGAGATGACCGGCGGGATCCGGGTGGCCTATAACAAGGGACGCCTTTGGATTAACGACATCGATCCGAAGGTGGTCTTGGCCCTTTTCCTTTCCAACCCGACGCTGGAACGCCGCCAATATCTAAAAAGCATTCAAACCAAACTGGCCTTGATCTTGGAAGGGCGGGCAGGTAATGGCCATTCCCATGGCATCCTGGAAGAGGCCAAAAGACTTTTTGTTCAGATTAGCAAGGCCTTTGAAAATACGCCGGCCGCTAATCCCCCTCCTCTGCTTGCAGCTGCTTACGATATGGGTTCTTCATAATTTTACCTCTTTTTTTGCGCGGGATGTTTTATTGCCGAAAGGTCCCGGTCCGTATCATTGCGAAGGTGAGATTCTCAAAGAACCGCAGATTTTTCCCGAAAAAATTTATTTGGTCGTTCGTTTGGACCAATGCGCGGCAAGGCCCGATTGGGTTTGGGGGGAGGCAAGGGGAACAGTCCGATTATATCTCAAAGGGCCCGACCGGATTTTTTTCCGGGGCGAGCGGATCCGCTTTCGGGCCTCGTTTCGGCCGCCATCCGAATTTAAAAATCCCGGTTCTTTTCGGGCGAGGCGCTATTATCTCTCCACCGGGATCGACGCGCTCGGTTCGATCTCCGACCCCCGGTGGGTGGTTGCCTTGCAGGGTCCCGATCGGGGACCCTCCTGGCTCGAGACCCTTCGTCATCGGCTACGCCGACAGATTTTGAAAGCGGATGAAGGCGACCGGAGCGGTCTGCTTTTGGCCCTACTGCTGGGCCAGCGGCAGAATCTCTCGGTTACAGCCGTGGAAGCCTTTCGCCAAACCGGCACGGCGCACGTTCTGGCCATTTCGGGTCTGCATGTCTCTCTGGTTGCCCTCTTTTTTTGTCTTTTCTTTCGTCTTTGGTCCGGCCTTCCCCCTTTTTCCAACTCCATACGGTTTCTAAGGTTCTATCCGCTGTTGGTCATTGTTCCGGTCTGGGCCTATGTGGCCGGCGCGGGTTTGCCGGCCTCGGCGGTGCGCGCCGGAATCATGGCGAGCCTGTTCCTGGTTGGTTTGAGTGTTTGGCGAAAGACGGACCCCTTGTCGATTTGGGCCCTGGCCGCCTTTCTGATTCTGGTCTTTGAGCCTTTCGCCCTCTTTCAGGCCGGCTTTCAACTCTCCTTCATGGCGGTCCTGTTCATGATTTTGTTTTTGCGCGGGCGAAGGCATTGGCTGTTTGACCTCGCGGCGATCTCCTTTTTGGCGTTGGCCGGGGTGGGGCCTCTGCTTCTGCATCATTTCAACAACGTCAGCGGCTTCGGCCTGCTGGCCAATATTATTATTCTGCCGATGATCAGCTTTGTTTTGATGCCGCTGGTGGTTTTGGGTTGGCTCTTCACCGGAGTGTTGGGAATCCCTTTTGATCTGTTGTGGGAGGGGGGCGTCTGGGCGGCGGGGATTGTTTTGAAAGTGAACGCCGTTTTGGCCGGGTACGCCGAAAGTTTTATTTACCATGGCGCCGTTTCTTTTTGGCAGTTGGTTTGTTATTACGGCGCTTTCTTTTTGCTGGCCTGGAAACGGTGGGTCTGGAAACGAAGGCTTGTCTTTTTTGTCCCGATGATGGCATTGGTTTTTTGGGGAGGGAAGATGCCGTATGACGGAAAATTGCGCGTGACTTTTGTCGATGTGGGACAGGGGGATTGCGCCGTGGTGCAAATCCCCAACGGGAAGGTCTGGGTGATCGACGGCGGCGGGATTCGCGGCAGTGATTGGGACGTGGGGCGTTTTGTTGTTGCTCCCTATTTGTGGAGCCGGGGGATCCGCCAGGTCCACCGGCTTTTTTTAAGCCACCCCCATCATGATCATTTCAAGGGATTGGGATTTTTAGCCGAAAAGTTTGAACCCCAGGTGTTGTATGCCACCGGGGATGCGGCGCCGGAAGCCGAGGCGGAGGAGTGGCAGGAGTTTTTAAAGAAATTGCATGACGTGAAAATCGAAAAAGTCACGCGCCGAACAAAACCGGTGGAAGAGGCCGGCGTGCGCGTGGAATTTTTGATGCCGCCCCCCGGCGGGACGATTTTCCATTTTGACCCTAACGACAATTCGATGGCCCTGCGGCTCGATTATAAAAACGTCGGTTTTTTCTTTCCCGGCGATTTGATGGAGGCGGGGGAGCTGGTTGTGCTGGAGTCCAACCCGGATTTGCGCGCGGATGTCCTGAAGGTCGCCCACCACGGGTCGGAAACCTCCACCCTCCCCGCATTTTTGGAGGCGGTGCGGCCAAAACACGCGGTGATTTCAGTCGGTGAATACAACCCCTACGGGATGCCGGACGAGTTGGTCATCCGCCGCCTGGAGCAAAACGGAACGAAAGTTTACCGCACCGACCGCCACGGGGCGGTGAGCTTTGTGACGGATGGGAATTCAGTTAAAATACAAACTTTTGTCAGGCAGTAGTTGGTGATGAGGCGGCCTCTTGCCAGCGTTGGCGCAGACAGTTTTCCATTCCCAGATGGTCCAGCACGCGGGCAATGACCGTATCGACCGCTTCTTCCAGTGTCTTGGGCTTGGAATAAAAAGAGGGGGTGGCGGGGAGGATCACCGCGCCGGCCAGCGTTAAGAGGCGCATGTTTTCGATGTGGACCAAATTGTAGGGGGTTTCGCGCGGGACCAGAATCAGTTTTTTTCGTTCTTTGAGTTGGACGTCGGCGGTGCGGGCGATCGCGTCGTCGGAATAGCCGTGGGCGATGCGCCCAAGCATTCCCATCGAGCAGGGAATCACCACGCAGGCATCCCAGGCATTGGAGCCGGAGACAAAGGGAACGTTAAAGTCGCGAATCCCGAAAACCGGCCGGTCGTAATTTTCGATTTTTAACCCTTCGAGCTCCTCTTCCCAAATCTGCCGGGCGTGATCGCTCATGACGATGGCGATTGGGTTTGACGTGCGCGCGAGATTATCGAGCAGGCGTTTGGCGTAAATCGCCCCGCTGGCCCCCGAAATGCCGACAACGATTTTTTGCTCATTTGTCATTCTGACATGCCATTCAGATTGGCCAGGACCAAAGAGGAAATGCCGCCGGTCAAATCCTTTGCGATTTGAATATCGAATCCGCTGTCTTTCAACACCCCTTGATATTCTTCCAGGCTGTAAAACCCCTGAACCGATCGATGCAGATAATCGTAGGCCCCCCCGTCTTTGGAGAGCCATTTACCCAGACGCGGAATTACATGCCGGCCGTAGGTTTTGGAAAAAATTTTTGAAAAAGTTTTGGCCGGTCGGAAAAATTCCAGGATCAAAACGGAGCCGTTCGGTTTTAAAATCCGCCGGATCTCTTTAAGCCCGCCCGGCAGGTTTGAAAAATTCCGCACCCCCCAAGCGCACATCACGGCGTCAAAAAACCGGCTGGGGAAGGGGAGACGCGTGCCGTCCGTGCAAACCAAATGAAGGCGGGGATCGAGGGTGGGGGAGGCTTTCATCCGGCCGGTCAACAGCATCGGCAGGGCAAAGTCGGCGGCATAGACCTCGCCCTCTCCCTGCCGAAGGTATTGAAGGGACATGTCGAGCGTGCCGCAGGCCAGATCGAGGACGCGGACACCGGCGCCGTGCGGCAAAAGGGAAACCCCTTGTTTGCGCCAGCGCTGATCGGCGCCAAAACTCAAGACGCGGTTGAGCAGGTCGTAGGTGCCGCTGATGTTGCTGAATAACTCACGGACGTTCATAACCCCAAATCTTTCCAAATCTGATTGACGCGCTGTTTGGTGGCAGTGTCCATTTCGATATCCTCCGGCCATTCTCTAAAATATTCTTCTTCCTTCCACTTGCGGGTGGCGTCGATTCCCATCTTGGAGCCGACAAACTGGCGGGATGCGGCGTGATCGAGATGGTCGATGGGACCGTCGACCAGGACGATGTCGCGCCGGGCATCGATGTTGTTGGTCACCCGCCAGACCACTTCATAAAGATTTTGCACGTTCACATCCTGATCAACGACAATCAAACACTTGTTAGTCATCATCTGCCCCATCCCCCAAAGGGAGTGCATGATTTTCTTTGCGTGTCCCGGAAACTGTTTTTTAATCGAAACAATCGCGAGATTGTGAAAGCAGGCGACCGCCGGGACGTGCATATCAACCACTTCCGGGAATGTCATCCGCAACAGGGGAAGGAAGATTCTTTCAACCGCCTTCCCCATCGCCGCATCTTCCATCGGAGGCCGGCCGACAATCGTGGTCAAATAAATTGGGTTTTTACGATGAGTGATCGCGGTCACATGAAATTTCGGAAAAAGTTCGGGGGGTGTGTAGTAGCCGGTGTGATCGCCGAAGGGACCCTCGGTAACGAATTCTTCTTTGGGGTCCACATAACCTTCGATAATAAAATCGGCATCCGCGGGAACTTCCAAATCATTGGTTTTGCATTTCACCAGTTCAACCCCCTGTTTGCGGGCAAAACCTGCCAGTAAAAATTCATCCAGGCCGTCGGGCATCGGGGCGCAGGCGGCCCAGGTCATGGCCGGATCGCCGCCGATCGCCACCGCCACCGGCATTGTTTCGCCCCGCCCTTTATAGATTTCAAAATGACGGCGGCCGGTTTTTTGCATTTGCCAGTGCATCGCCGTGGATTGGTTGTCGAGGACCTGCATCCGGTAGATGCCGACATTGCGGATGTGCGCGTCGGGGTCTTTGGTAATCACCAAACCGAAAGTGATAAACCGCCCGGCATCTTTGGGCCAGCATTTTAAAACGGGAAGTTTCGACAAATCCGGCGGATCCATCACGATTTCCTGGCAAGCACCGGTGCCGACTTTTTTGGGCATAAACCTGGCCACCTGCGCCAGTTTCGGAATCATCTTAATTTTATCGAGTAAATTTTTGGGAGGCTGGATTTTGATGAGTTCGGCCAATTCCTTGGCCAGGTCGTCCAATTTTTCCACCCCCAGCGCCCAGGCCATTCTCTCTTCGGAGCCCAGGGCATTAATCAATACGGGAAAAACAGAGCCTTTGACATTTTCAAACAAGAGCGCCGGACCGCCGGCCTTGACGACCCGATCGGCAATTTCGGTAATTTCCAATACCGGATCGATCGGTTGTCGAATCCGTTTCAGTTGCCCGCGTTCTTCCAGAAATAAGACAAAATCGTTGAGGGATCGGAAGGACATGAAGGGGCTATAACATACCTTATGGAGAAGGCAATACCTGACCACGGATCATGCTAAAAGAAATTTTTTCACCGAACACGGCATTCTCCACCAAACTTTTTTTGGGATATCGCATCGGAACCCCGACGAGGTTGGCCCGTTTGCCCACCGCCAGCGAGCCGATCTCCTTTGCCATTCCCAGGGCCTCGGCGCCGTGCAACGTCGCCATCCGCAACACGGCTTCGGGCGTCAGTTCGGCATAAGCGTCCAAGGCCAGACGCATCTGCTCGAACATGCTCAGGGAATGGTTGGAGGCAAGGCTGTCGGTCCCTAGGGCCACATTGACGCCGGCGTCTTGCAGCAACCCCAACGGAAACCGATCGTGCCCGAAATAGGCGTGACTGCCGGGGCAATGGACCACACTCATTTGATATTTTTGTAAAAGTTCCACATCGGCATCGTCCAAATAGTTGGCATGGACGGCCATTGTTCGAGGGGCAAGCAGTTTCATCCGATGCAGATAATGCAACGGGCTTTCGCCGATCGTCGGCGGTGTTTTTCCCTTCGAGGCCAAAAATTCAAACAGGGGGCCG